>CAZHRU010000025.1:0-32402 GCA_964535015.1 uncultured Verrucomicrobiota bacterium
AGCGGGTGGCGGAGGTGTACGGGGTCAGGCTGAATCCGACGTATCTGGGGAAACCGTACCTGCCGATTTTTGCGCACAGTCACCGTCTGTTGGAGAAGCGGCTGGGATGCGCGGTGAAGCGGGGTCGGGTGCTGATGCTGGGGGATTCGCTGGCGGCGGATATTCGCGGGGCCAACGACTTTGGGTATCGCTCAGGATTACTGCTCACAGGGATTACGCGGGAGTCGCATTTCTCCACGGCCACGGCGCACCCCACCCATGTGTTCCGGGGGTTTTGAGTTACGGTGCCGGCGCTGGGGGGGAGGCGAGTACATGGAGACTGCCCAAGGCGAGGAGGGCATAGTAGGTGTATTCGACATCCTCCACGGTATCGAAGGCATGGCCGGTGTAGCCACCGGATGGGCCGCGACGGCCGGTGATAAAGGATTGGCAGGCGGCGATGAGTTCAGGAGGGAGCGGGGGTTCGGTCCCGGCCAGGCAGGCTAGGGCAAAGAGGGCGGTTCCGGTGGCGAGGAGGTCGGGGATGGGGGCGCCGGGGAAGGCGAGGAATCCGCCGGAATCGTCGAGTTGGTCGAGGAGCCAGGAGGGGGAGGGGGGGGGAGGGGTGTGAATGGTGGGTTGTGAAGGGTGACTGGTGAGTGGTGAAGGGGGAATGGAGGCGTAATGGTTGAGGAGGATGAGGGAGGCGGCGGTGGACGGGGTATTGCCGGCGGGCATTCCGAGTAAATTGGAAAAGGCTCCATCGGGGGTTGCCAGGGTTGCGAGGGATGCGCACAGGCTTGCGGGATCGTCGGGATCAGTGCCGAGGGATTCGAACGCAATTCGCGCCATATAGGTGGCGGTGCTGGAGGAGACTGACGAACCGGACTGGTTGGCGTAACCGCCGTTGGCGGTGCGGAAGCGGGTGATGTGGTTGGTGATGGATTGGCGCCATTGGGGCGGGGTCTGGTCGGGCATGAGGCGCGAGCGGGCGCGGGCGAGGCTTACGAGGTCCATGAAACCGAGGTTGTCGCCTGATCCGAAGCGGAGGAGGTAGGAGGGGAGCGGGTCGTGAATGGTGAATGGTGAATGGTGAATGGGGGCTGTGGCATGGAGGAGATCGATGCCGAAGGCAGTGTAGTAGAGATCACTTTGTCCGGTACGCCCTTGAAATCCGCCATCGTGGTTGATGCGATTTTGGACGAACGACCGGGTGACCTCGGCGTTGTCGCCGAGAGCGATGACGCCCTGGCGCAGGACTGAGAACATGAGGGTGCTTATAGGAGGCATGTGATGTCTTTTCAGTTGTGGGAAAAGACGGTACCATGATTGGCATGAAATTCAAAGCGATGTGGCGATTGATGACGGAGCCCGATCCGAAGTGTGTGGTCAAGTTCGGTTGGAACTTCGGATGGAAGGGCATGGGAGCGGTCAACCGGTTTGAGCGACGGCGCAAGCGGGGGGTGTATTTTCCGGCGTTTATGTTTGTCTCGATGACCAATGCGTGCAATTTGCAATGCCAGGGGTGCTGGGTGACTCCGAGTCGGCCAGTGAAGGAGATGGACCTGGCGACATTGGACCGTCTGATCAAGACCTGCAACGGGTATGGAGGTTACTTCTTCGGGTTGCTGGGGGGGGAACCCTTGCTGCACAAGGGATTGTTTGAGGTGATGGAGCGGCACCCGGATTGTTACTTTCTGCTGTTTACCAACGGGACGTTACTGACCCAGGGGGTGGCGGCGCGGATGAGGGAGCTCGGGAATGTGTCGCCCTTGATCAGTGTGGAAGGGTTGGAGACGGTGAGTGATGTGCGGCGCGGCGGGGACGAGGTGTTCCGGCGGACGATGGCGGGGGTGGAGGTGTGTCGTCGCAACCGGTTGGTGACGGGAACGGCCACCAGTGTGTGCCGGTCGAACTTCGATGAATTGGTATCGGAGGCGTTTCTGGATGAGTTGGTCAGCCGGGGTGTACACTATGTCTGGTACTACATTTACCGGCCTGTCGGGCCGGCGCCTTGTCCGGAACTGGCGTTGTCGCGGGAGCAGGTGACGGCGCTACGGCGATTCATTGTGGAGATGCGTTGCAAGAAACCGATTGTGATTGTGGATGCTTACTGGGATCACAAGGGGCGGGCACTGTGCCCGGCGGCGACGGGGATCGGGCACCATGTGAGTCCCGACGGGTTTGTGGAACCGTGTCCGCCGCTGCAACTGGCGGGGGATCAGGTTGGGGATGGCAGGGGGTTTGGGCCCCTGATGGAGAACTCGGTGTTCATGCGGGAGTTCCGGGGGATGGCGACGGGAGTGTCGCGCGGGTGTGTGATCATGGAGCGGCCGGACCTGGTGGCCGGGTTGGCGGGGCGGACGAGGGCGGTGGACAGCAGTGGCCGCGGGACGGTGTTAGCGGAACTTGGAGCGATGGTGCCCTGTCCGAGTCATCATACGGATGGCGACGAGATTCCGGAGAAGAGTCTGGCGTACCGGATTTCGAAGAAGTACTGGTTTTTCGGATTCGGCGCGTACGGGTGAACGGGGACTATCGGGCGGCCCAGAGCATGGCGCGCAAGACAATCTCGCGGGCTTCGGGGACGTGAAAGTCTTTGAAGGTGTGTCCCCAGCAGGCCACGAAGATGCGGCCTTTGCCGTAGGTCTTGGTGTAAGCGTAGGGCATGACGGTGCCGGCCTTATAGAGGTCGCGCTCGCCGTAGTCGCCGCTGAATACGGTCCGGCACAGCACATGCACGCTGGGGTCCACGTGGATGAAGTACTGTTCGGTGTCGGGCAGGCTGAAATCCTTCAAGTTCTTGACGATGGGATGCAGGGGGTCCGCAATTTCGACCTTATAGGAGGGGATGCAGTTACCGGGGTGCGCCACCCACTGTCCACCGGTCATCCATTGGTATTCCGTATGTTCGCGGAACGAGTCGATGATGCCGCCATGCCATCCGACCAATCCGGTTCCGGCCCGCACGGCATTCAATAGTCCTTTGGCTTGGGCATTTTCGATCTTACCCATGGTCCAGCACGGGACGATCAGATCCTGTGCCGCCATGAGAGGTTCATCCGCATAGGAGGCCAGGGTATCCGAAACGGTCACTTCAAATCCCTTTTCGGCGAGGATTGGCGCAAATATATCGACGGATGCCTTGGGCGTATGCCCATCCCATCCGCCCCAAACGATCAGTGCTTTTTTCATAGAGGGTTCCTTCGTTGAGATCAGGCGTCCAGGGTGCCGGGTGGCAGGCCCAGCGGAAGCGGGGCGGGGCGCTGGCAGGTGCTGGTGAGGGTGATGGCCCTGCCCTTGAGTGAGGCTTCGGCGGCGGCCTGCATGGCGTCCAGGACATGGAAGGCGAGTTCGCCGCTCGCGCGGTGCGGGCGTCCGGAGTGGATGGCGTTGGCCATATCGGCGACGCCGATGCTGCGGCTGTTTTCTGTATAACCGTGCGTCAGGGGAACCTCCATCCATTCCTTGCCCTTGCCGCCGATACGGACGGGGCCGCCGAACGTGTTCGGATCCGGCACGCTGAGTGTGCCCTCGGTGCCATAGATTTCGATGCGAGGCAACTGGGCGGCCTTACAATCAAACGACATGATCAGGGATGCGATTGTGCCCTGGGCGAAATCCAGCACGGTGGCGTAGTGGGTCAGTGCCTTGACCTTCATGATCTTGCCGTACTGAGGCTGGCTGGTGATCATGCGTTCGGTGCGGGTGGTGCGGGCGGAACCGCTCACGCGCACGATGGGGCCCAGGAGGTTGACCAGGGCGGTGAGGTAGTAGGGGCCCATGTCGAGCATTGGGCCGCCACCGAGGTCGTAGTAGAATTCCGGTTGGGGGTGCCAGCTTTCGTGGCCGGCGCACAGCATGAAGGCCGAAGCGGCAACGGGTTTGCCAATCCATCCATCGTCAATCAACTTCCGGCAGGTTTGGATGCCGCCGCCGAAGAAGGTGTCAGGGGCGGAGCCCACGCGCAGTTTCTTCGCCTTGGCCGCGGCCAGGATCTTTTGTCCGTCCTTGCGGGTGACCGCCAGTGGTTTTTCGCCATAGACATGTTTGCCGGCGTTGAGAGAGGCGAGAGCCACGTCAACGTGGGCCTTGGGGATCGTGAGGTTGACGACGATTTCGATGTCGGGGTCGGCCAGCAATTCCCTGACGGTGCAGGCCTTCGGTATTTTGAACTCCTCGGCCTTGGCCTTGGCGCGGGCGAGATCCAGATCCGCGCAGGCGGTGATCTCGAGATTCCGAAAGGTTTGTCCCGCCTTGAAATAGGCCCCGCTGATATTGCCGCAACCAATGACGCCGATCCTGGTACGCTTCACGCTGGTTCTCCTTTTCTTGTCAAAATACTTGTGTGTTGACTCAATGGCAATGCGCAATATTTTATATTTTGGGACGGGCGTTACGGCGGAGGAATACCGGCGGAGTCATCAAAAGCCGCGCGCCGACACGGCACGGGTGTGAGGGTAAAGGCGACGGCGTCGGTCTCACAAAGTGTCAAAAACAAGGCAAAAAGCGCCAGAAAAATGGCAAAACGGGGAGTTGACAAAAAACCGATTAGCAGGCAGTATTCGCCGCCTAGTTTGACTAACCGTCAGATGTTCGGGGGATTAGCTCAGTTTGGTAGAGCGCTTGAATGGCATTCAAGAGGTCGTCGGTTCGATCCCGATATCCTCCACCAAGTTACGACTTGTGGAAACCCGGCGCCAACAAGGTTGCCGCCGGTTTTACGATTCTCAGGGCATCTGTCACATCAAGATAGACTGTGAACGTGGTAGGGTTTTCAACCTCCGCGGGCGAGTTTAGGCTTTGGAGAAGGCCCATGATTGAGCAACCATTTGACGTTCTGGTGATTGGGGGTGGATCGGCGGGTGTGGTGGCGGCGATCCAGGCTGGACGAGCGGGGGCGCGGACGTTGTTGGTCGAGAAAACCGGGATGCTGGGCGGCACGACCACCATGGCGGCCGGGGCGGCGGCGGCCTTGGCGGTTCGGGATGGTCTGGAGGTTGCCGAGGTCTCTGTGCCGGAACTTCGGGATCTGTTGCGCATTCATGGCGCGATCATACCGGGATAGGGCTGCGGGCGTGGATCGATAAGGAAGCGCCAAGGTGCAGCGCCGCCGGCGCCAGCGATACCTACTCTTACGCGCGGCAGGACCGGTTGGGAAAAAGGGGTGGCAGGCGTATCCCGATGGGTGGTATCCTGTAGCGACATGATTGACCTGCACATGCATTCGACGTTTTCCGACGGCAGTCTGACGCCGGCGCAGTTGGCGGCCGAGGCGGGCAGGGCAAAATTGACCGCCGTGGCGTTGACCGATCATGACGGGACGTCGGGGGTGCAGGCGTTTCTCGATGCCTGTAGTGCGGTGGGGGTGCGGGGCATTTCCGGGGTTGAAATCAGCGTGGATTTCAAGGGCGGGACGATGCACATGCTGGGGTACTTTATTGATCACACTTCGGCGGCGCTCGAGGCCGAGTTGGTCAAACTGCGGGAGGGACGCAAGGGGCGGAATCATCTCATCCTGTTGAAGTTGAATGAACTGGGGTTTTCGCTGACCTGGGATGAAGTGGCGGCGTATGCCGACGAGGACGTTGTTGGGCGTCCGCACTTTGCGCAGGCGATGAAGGCACGCGGGTATGTGAAGGGCAAGGACGAAGCCTTTGACCGGTATCTTGGCAAGGGCAAGCCGGCGTATATGGATCGGTATCGTCTGACGGCGGAGGAGAGCGTGAAGATGATCCGAAGTGCCGGTGGGGTTGCCGTGCTGGCGCATCCCTTTACGCTGGGTCTCAACAAGCGGGCGTTGCGTGAGCAGGTGACGGAGTTGGCGGCCATGGGGTTGCAGGGGGTTGAGGCCTACTACGCTGAACATGGCGCGAGCGAGTTGCGATTTTGCCTGGAAATGGCCCGGGAATTGAATCTGGCGGTCAGTGGCGGTTCCGATTTCCATGGAGCAATGAACCCGGATGTGAGGATGGGTTGCGGATTCGGCAACCTGTCCGTTCCCGATGATCTGGTGGAACGTCTCTATGAACGTGCCACCATACGTTGAGGGACTGTACGTTCACGTTCCGTTTTGTGACGGCAAGTGTGCCTACTGCGCGTTCTATTCCACCCTTTACACCCCGGAGTTGGGTGATGACTGGTTGCGGGCGGTTGCGGTAGAGGCCCGGCTGCTCAGAAGCGAGTTTGGGGGCATACGGCCGACGACGGTTTACTTCGGGGGAGGGACGCCGGTTTTGTTAAGCGAGGCGCAGTTGGCTCGGCTTGTCGGGTTGTTATGCGACCCGTTGATGGCGCCGGACTGGATTCCGTGTGCGGGTGTGGAATGGAGTGTGGAGGCGAACCCGGGTTCGCTGACGGATGGCAAGTTGGGTTTACTTCGGCGGGTTGGGGTCAACCGCATCAGTCTCGGGGTACAATCCTTGCATGACGATGTGTTGGTATCGCTGGGGCGTCGGCACCGGGTGGTCGACGCGTTGGCGGCGGTCCGGGCGATACGCGGGGCTGGTTTTGAGAACTGGGGAATGGACTTGATCGCCTGCATACCGGGGGTGAGCGAATCGCGGTGGCAGGAAACCCTGCGGCAGGCGGTGGATCTGGGGCCGCCCCATATTTCGGTCTACGCATTAACCTCCGAGGAGGGGGCCCAATTGGCGGAGCGACTGCGGCGGGGGGATATGGCGTTACTGGATGATGACCGGCAGTTGGACATGTTGACGTTGGCGGAGGAGACGTTGACGGGATCGGGTTACGGGAGGTACGAGATTTCCAATTACGCGAAGCCTGGATTCGAGTGCCGGCATCACCTGTCCTGCTGGCGTGGGGGAAACTACCTGGGAATCGGGTGTGCGGCGGCATCGCGGGTGGGGCCCCGGCGCTGGACCAACCGGGCGGATCTCGAGGGGTACCGGTGGACGGCGGGTCTCGGAATATTGCCGGAGCGGGATGAGGAGGTGTTGACGCCTGACGTGGATGCCATCGAACGTATGGTGTTCGGGCTGCGGATGGCGGAGGGGGTGGATCCCGGCGGGATCATCAACGCGACAGGTGGAGGTCCGGTGTTGCTCGGGATGTGGCGGGAGCGGTTGGGGCAGTTGGCGTTGGCGGGGTTGGTGACGGAGTCGGCGGGAGTCTGGCGTTTGACGCGCCGGGGGCGGGAACTGGCGGACCACGTGGCTGTTGAACTCATGCCGTGAATATGGTAGATGACGATCTGCAATATGAAGAACCACTCCCAATGGGAATCAAGCCTGTTTGAACTGATTCGACGCACGTCGGTGGATCTGCCCTCCGATGTGGAACAGTTCCTCAAGCGGGCCTGTGTGACCGAACCCAAAGGCAGTCGGGCCCGGTGGGCGTTGGAGATGATTCTGGACAACATTCAGCGGGCCCGCGAGCAGGATGCGCCCCTTTGCCAGGATACGGGAACGTTGCGATTCACCTTCCAAGTGCCGGTCGGGTTTGACACGAATGCGCTGGTGGCGGTGACCCGTGTGGCGGTGGCCCGGGCTACCCGGATGGGTTATCTGCGGCAGAACACGATTGATTCGGTTTCCGGTAATTCCTATGAGACCAATGTGGCGCATGGGTCGCCGGTGTTCCGGTTCGAGCAGTGCGCGCGGAGTACGGTGGATGTTCGGCTGTTGATGAAGGGTGGGGGTTCCGAGAATGTGGGGCGGCAATACAGTCTGCCGGATGAACGGATTGGAGCCGGGCGGGATCTGGACGGGGTGCGGCGGTGTCTGCTCGATGCGATCGTGGCGGCGCAGGGGAATGGGTGCGCACCGGGGGTTCTGGGGGTTTGCATCGGGGGAGACCGGAGTTCGAGTTACGAGCATTCCAAGCATCAGTTTCTGCGGCGATTGGACGATCGGTCCGAGGTCACGGTGTTGGCCAAATTGGAGGAACGGGTGCTGAAGGAAAGCCGGTTGCTGGAAGTGGGGCCGATGGGGTTTGGGGGGGCGACCTCGTTGTTGGGGGTCAAGATTGGCGCGTTAAGCAGGGTGCCGGCTTCGTTTTTTGTGACGGTGTCCTACATGTGTTGGGCGTTCCGGCGGCGGGGAGTGCTGTTAAGTGCGGGGGGGGGGTTGAAGCGGTGGCTGTATTGAATCCACGACGATTGACGTATCCCTTCACCGCAGAACAGGTGTCGGCCCTGCGGGTGGGGCAGTTTGTGCTGGTGAGTGGTCTCGTGTTCACGGGGCGTGACCGTCTACACAAGTATCTTTATGAGGGCGGGAAGAGTCCCGTGGATTTGCAGAACGGGGCGATCTACCATTGCGGCCCGGTGGTGGTTCGGCATGAACAGGCCTGGGTGGTGCGTGCGGCGGGGCCCACGACCTCCACGCGTGAGGAGCCCTATCTGCCGCGGATCATCAAGGAGCACGGGGTGCGGTTGATTATCGGGAAGGGCAGTCTGGGCCGGTCGGTGGAGAAGGCGTGTGTGGCGGGCGGATGCGCGTACCTGCATGCGGTGGGAGGGGCGGCGCAGATGCTTGCGGACAAGGTGACGGGGGTGAAGGGGGTCCATTTCGGGAAGGAATTCGGTTTGACCGAAGCCCTGTGGGTGCTGGAACTCAAGGAGTTTCCGGCGATTGTAGTCATTGATTCCCGGGGGAAGAACCTTCTGCAAAAGGTGCAGAATCAATCGCGGCGCCTGTTGCAGAAACTCTTGGGTTCCTCGGAGCCGTTTGCAGGCTGAGGTGGGGGGACGTCCGGATTATGCGCATTATTTTCATGGGGTCGGCGGCTTTTGCATGCCCGTCGCTGGACTGTCTGTTGCAGTCCGGGGAGGATGAGGTGGTGGCGATTGTCACTCAACCGGACCGACCGCGGGGGCGGAATCTTGAAGTGGCGGGGTGTCCCGTAAAACGGCGTGTGGAAGAGCGCGGGACGCCGGTGTTATCGCCGGAGTGTGTTAATGCGTCTGAAAGTCTGGAAGGGTTGCGACGCCTGACGCCCGACCTGATTGTGGTGGTGGCTTACGGGCAGTTGTTGAAACCGGCGTTGCTGGCCATTCCGCGGATGGGTTGCATCAATGTACATGGGTCCTTGTTGCCGAAGTACAGGGGTGCGGCGCCGATCCAGCGGGCGATTGCGAATGGTGAGCGGGTCACCGGTGTGACCACGATGTTTATCAACGAGCGAATGGATGCGGGCGATATTATCCTGCAGCGGGAAGTTCCGGTGGGGGCTGAGGATACCGGCGGCGTCCTGCATGACGTGTTGGCGCGTGTTGGCGCGGACGTGCTGGTGGAAACGGTGGCGTTGTTGCGGGCGGGGAAGGCTCGTCATGTGCCGCAGGATGAGAAGGCGGCCACGTATGCGCCGAAACTTGGTAAGGCCGATGCCCGAATGGACTGGAGTTTGCCGGCGGCGACCCTGCAAGACAGGGTGCGGGCCTTCAATCCCCGGCCTGGTTGTTGTTGTGAAATTCCTGGGACGCCCGGAGTGCGGATCAAGGTCTTGAAGACACGGGTGGAACCGGTGCGGGGCAGGCCAGGGACGGTCATGGAGGCCGGCGGTGATGGCGTACTTGTTCAGGCGGGGGATGAAAACGGTCTGCGATTGATGGAAGTGCAGCCGGAGGGAAAGAAAGTGATGAGCGGAGCGGCGTTTGTGCGGGGGCGGCAGATTGAAGTTGGTGGCGAGGTGAGGTGAGTGGCGGCGGGGCGGGTCCCGTTCGTCCGGTGTTTGATGGAATGAAGACGGTCAGGGGGAGGCCAGAACAGTCCATGAGAATCAATGGTTCACAGGCGAGGAAACCGGTCCTGGTGTGGATGGCCATTGCGACGGCCATTCTGGTTGCCATCCAGCGGCTGGTGGTCATGCTGGTTGGCGAGGAGGTGTGGCCGTCACCAGGGGGGCACTGGCTGACGCAGGCGCGGTTGACTGACATCCTGGTGTTCTGGTCGCTATTCCTGCTGTTGGGTGCGGCTTACTTGTGGCGTGAGGCGAACACGATCCATGGCCACTGGAAGGCGATGGAGCGGGCGCTGGCGGAACTTGAGGTCAGTTGCGACATGGGCACTGTTCTGGCGGAGGCGGTCAGCCGCATGAAGACCATGGCGGACACCAAGCGGTTGACAATCCATGTGGAGGCGCCGGCGGCGACGTTATCCTGCGATCGGGATCTGATTGGCCGGGTGATGCTTAATCTGCTTGCCAATGCGATCCGGTTCGCGCCGGAGGGCTCGGCGGTGCAGGTGCGCCTGAGTGTGGAAGAGCGGGAGATTCGGGTGGCGGTGACGGATGGCGGGCGGGGGGTGGATTTGGCGTTGCAGGGGAGGATATTTGATAAGTTTGCGCAGGGGGTACTCAGCGACCATGGTGGAATGGCGGGGCTGGGTTTGACGTTTTGCCGTCTGGCTGTGGAGGCTCATGGCGGGTGCATCGGTGTCGAGAGTCCTGTGGAGGGGGGCGGCACCGGTTATCCGGGGAGCCGCTTCTGGTTCTCGTTGCCGCGGGGCGTGGCGGGGAATGGGCGATCGGGAATGGTTGATGGTTAACGGGTAAGAATTCAGGATTTCGTGAATGAACAGCGGTACGTAGGAAGCCCCTTGGTTCGGAAGAGCAGTCCGAAATCAGTTTCCTCCTCATCGGGTGGGATGTAAGGCGGGACTTCCTGAAACCGGCGGTCTTTACTCCAGGTTTGTTCGATGGCGCTGAAGTAGTCGGCGTGATCGGTGCCGATATGCATGATGCCGCCGGGAACGAGAGTCCGATGGATGCCGGCAATAAAATCGGGGGAGACCAAGCGGCGCACGTGGTGGCGGCGTTTAGGCCAGGGATCGGGGAAATACAGGTAGAAGAGGGAAACGGAGGAGGGGGGCAGGATTTCCCGGATGGTTACCAAGGCGTCGGCAAGAATCAGGCGTATATTGGTTAACCCCTCGTTGGCGGCGCGGGTATCGACTTTTCGCAAGCGCAGGGTTATGCGTTCAACACCGATGAAGGCGGTTGCGGGATAGCGACGAGCGCGTGCGAGAAGGAACCGGCCGCGTCCGCACCCCAGATCCACCTCGACGGGCCTGCCGGGGATGAGAAAAGCGGAAAGTTCGGCAGTCAGGGTGTCGGCGTTGGGGCGGAGGATGTACCGGTCCTGGAAGTCACGGAAAGTGGTTCGTTCGCGTACCATGGGGGATCGGGATAGGTCGGGCCGAGGAAAGGGGATATCAGCGGAAGAGGTTGGCGATCCGGGTGAAGAGGCCCGGTTTGTCCACGTGATCCATGGCTTCCTCGATGAAACTCATGGCGAAGATCTGGAACTTGGTGTGTGAAGACTCCTTGAAGTGGCGGGCGGCCTCCATCAGGCCTTCCTTGCCTGCTTCAATGTAGCGGTTGATGGCGGCAATGTCGGTGGCGCGTTTTTTTGCCAGGGAGGTCAATAGCGGCATGAATGCGTTTACGAGGCGCAGTTTTGCTTCCCAGTCGCCTTTCCTGCAGGATTGTACATCCCGGTCCAAAGCCTTTTCCTTGTCGACATCGGAGGTATAGGTATCGCTTTGTCCGAGATTCAACGAAATTTTCACAACACAGATCTCCTTGGTTGGTCCCGACGCTTGACTGGGTGGCAGGGATTGGGCGGGACACCACTCGAAGGGGGAATTGATAGCACGGAGCGAAGCGCAAGACAAGCGGTCAGGCAAACTTTCTGGGCTGGAGTTCCAGAGTGTCGCCGGGTTGCAGGGTCGCCGGGAGGGGATATCCGGCGGGGAGTTCGATGACGCTGGTGGTGGTGGCGGGACCCATGGCAATACGCCATGGACGGAGGGCTGGCACGATCCGGACGATACGGTGCTGAGGGTCGAGAAAGATAACGGCGATGGCGAACCGCATGAAGCAGGTGTGGATGGACCGGCAAGGGTTCAAGTAAAGGGCCTGACCGGCTGGAGGGGCGGACTGTCCCATGTAACCGACTAAACGGCGCCAGAAACTGTTTGCCACCTCCAAGTGCGGGATCAGGGTGTCGCCGTTGTGCAGGACGGTCATGGTGTGGGGATGCATCGGGTTGTTCATTGGGGTTTGTTGGAAGGTTCGGGGGCGCCCCACTTGCAGACGATGCAATGCCGGCAATCGAAATCGGCAGGCGGGGCGTAGGGTTTGCCGGTTTTGGCGGCAAGGCGTTGTTCGAGCCGGTTCATCAGGCCGAGCAGGAGGCCGAGTGTGATAAATCCGCCGGGGGCGAGGATGAGGATGAGGACCGGTTGGGTAGCGCCGGGGATGGTCCAGGCGATGGGGGTCCAGAGGGTGAGGGTGCCGTTGCCGATGACTTCGCGAATGGCACCGGTGATCGAAAGGGCCAGGGTGAATCCCAGTCCCATGCCGATGCCATCGGCGAGGGCGAGCCAGGGGGAATGACGGGAGGCGAAGGCTTCCGCACGGCCTAGAATGATGCAGTTGACGACAATCAGCGGAATGAAAATGCCGAGGCTCTTGTGGACTTCGTGAGCGAAGCCGTTCATTGCGAGATCGATTACGGTGGTGAAGGTGGCGGCGATGACAATGAAAGACGGGATCCGGACCTTGTCCGGGATGAGATTACGGAGCATGGAGACGGTTACATTCGAGCAGATCAATACGAAGGTGGCGGCGATGCCCATGCCGAAGCCGTTCATCAATGATGTGGTGACGGCAAGGGTGGGGCACATGCCAAGGACGACGCGAAAGACAGGGATCTCGTCCCACAACCCTTTCTTCAGTTCTTTGGCAAATCCCATGGTTTATTCTCCTGTAAGAGCGATTTTGAAGGCGTGTGTGGTATAGGCGGCGATACCGTTGCGGATGGCCTCAAGCACGGCCCTTGAGGAGATGGTGGCGCCGGTGATGGCGTCAAAATGGCCCTGATCCTTCTTGATGGCCCAGGTTGGCCCTGCGAGGGGTTTGCCGAAAAACTGGAGTTTGAAGGGAACGCCATCGATCTTGGTACCCAGGCCGGGTGTTTCGTGCTGGGCGAGGAAATGAATGGATTTCAGGTGTCCGTCGGCTGTAACACCCACCATGATCCGGATATCGCCGCCGTACCCGTTCCTGGAGGAAGTCTCGAAGGCGGCACCGACGAAGGCGCCATCCTTTCTGGCGACATAGAAGACCCATGGCCGGCCGGCATCATCAAGTGTGAGGGTCGTGGCGGCGGGGTTGTTGTCAAACGGAGGAAGAACGGCGGCCAGTGAATCGAGGGTTTCCTGCCGGCTGGCGGCCGCGATGGAGGCGGCCGTGACCTTATGGGTATAGGCAAGCAACAATCCGGCGACGGAACTGATGATCGTCAGGGTTGAGATGAGCTTCAGGAGGGGCTTCATGGGGATCCCTTCCCGGCGGTATGGCCAAAGACGCGGGGGCGGGTAAAGCGATTGATGAGCGGAGTGAAGGCATTCATGATCAGGATGGCGAAACTGACGCCTTCCGGATAGCCGCCCCATTGGCGGATGACCATGGTGATGGCGCCGCACCCGAGACCGAACAAAACCATGCCGCGCCCGGTGACAGGCGTGGTGACCATGTCGGTGGCCATGAAGATGGCGCCAAGGAAGAGGCCACCACTGAAGAGGTGGAGGAGCGGGGGGAGGTTTCGGGCGGGATCCGCCTGATGCAGGAGGGTGGCGATCAGGGCGACCGATCCGATAAAGGCGACCGGGGTGTGCCAGGAAATGCAGCGGCGCCAGAGGAGAACGGCACCGCCGGCAAGGAGGGCGAGGGTTGAGGTCTCGCCGATGCAGCCGGGGCGATTGCCGATCATGAGGGATCTGAGGGTGAACATGCTGGCGATATCAGTTGGTGTCTGACCGGATGACAGAGCGGTTTTCCATGCACCGAGGGGGGTTGCCATGGTGACGGCATCCACAGGGACAGGGAGGAAGGCGGGGACGGCCCATGACGTCATGGCGACGGGAAAGGAGACGAGAAGGATGCAGCGTCCGACAAGGGCTGGGTTGAAGACGTTGTAGCCGATGCCGCCGTACAGTTGCTTGGCGATGATGATGGCGCAGAGTGATCCGACTATCGCCATCCAACCCGGCAGGGTTGGGGGCAGGTTCAACGCGAGCAGGAGCCCGGTGACCACGGCGCTCAGGTCGTTCACGCCGTTGTCGCGGCGCATGAGTTTGCGGGTCAGGTATTCGGCCAGAATGCAGGTGGTGACGCAGATGAGGGTGAGTCGTATGGCGTTCCATCCGAAAAAGACGACTCCGGCCGCGAGTGTCGGTACCAGGGCCAGGATGACGGTCAGCATTATTTTCGGGACCGAATCGCCCGAGTGGGTATGGGGGGAAGGGCTGAGAAGCCAGGTGGTGGGGGTGTTGTTCATGATGGTTTCCCTTTGCCGGCGGTCCGGACTTCGCGTTGTTTGCGGTTCCGGATGACGGCGGACTTGCCCTTGCGAAGGTGTTGAACGAGAGGGCGGTGGGCCGGGCAAACGAAGGCGCAGGCACCGCACTCGATGCAATCCAACACGTCCAGGGATTCCGTTTCGTCGAAGTATTCCGCCTCGATGGTTTCACTCAGATGGCAGGGCAACAGGCCGGCGGGACAGGCCGTGACGCAGCGTCCGCAGGCGATGCAGGGCATGGAGGTGAACTGGGCAACCTGCCGGCGGGAAAGCACAAGAAGGCCCGAGGTGGTTTTGGCGGCGCCGACGTCCAGGGTGCCATGGGCAATACCCATCATGGGGCCCCCGCAGACGACCTTGCCAACCTCGCCGCGCAACCCGCCGCAGCGGGCGATCAGGTCGCGGAAGGGGGTCCCCACGCGTGCCAGCAGATTCCGGGGAGTGGTGATGGCGTCACCGGTCACGGTGATGATGCGTTCCGTCAGGGGGCGGCGATTGACCACGGCATTATAAATGGCGGCGGCCGTGCCGACGTTTTCGACCAGGCAGCCGACGTCCATGGGGAGGCAACCGCAGGGCACCTCGCGGCGGGTGCAGGAATAGATCAGTTGTTTTTCGGCGCCCTGGGGGTACTTTGTCTTCAGGATGACGAGTTGGGCAGCGTCTTCGGCGCCCTGCATGGCCCTGCCGAGGGCGGCCAGGGCGTCGGGTTTGTTGTCCTCGATGGCCACATGGACCGTGGAAACGCCCAAGATGCGGCGGAGAATGCGGATGCCCTGCCAGATGCGGTCGGCGTGTTCGATCATCAGGCGATGGTCGGCGGTCAGGAAGGGTTCGCACTCGGCGCCGTTGATGATCAGGGTCTGGATGGTTTTGCCGGCGGGAGGGAGGAGTTTGACGTGGGTTGGGAATCCGGCGCCGCCCATGCCGATGACGCCCGCGCTTTGCACGAGATCCACGAGTTCGCGAGCGGGTAACGAGGTCCAGTCGGCAAGAGCGGGGGGCGGATCAAGCGACCGATCCAATCCGTCACTCTCGATTTCCACGACGGTGGCCAGTTGCGCATTGGCGGTGATACGTGTTTCGATGGATTTGACGGTGCCGGAGGTGGGGGCGTGAACCCAGGCGGAGATGTAACCCACGGGTTTGGCCAGTGGCTGGTCACGCAAGACGGCGTCGCCTTTCTTGACGACGGGGCTGGCGGGGGCCCCGAGGTGTTGGTTCAGGGCCACGTAGAGTGTTTTGGGGACCGGCATGGTCTCGACCGGCAGGTTGGCGGTGGCATCCTTGTTGGAGCGGGGGTGGATTCCGCCTCGCGGGTTGAAGATTGCGCGCACCGGGTTCATGCCGGTCCTCCCTTGGTGCCGGGGCGTCTTTCAATGGTATTCTGCGGGCAGGTGGCAACGAGTGATTCCAGCGTGAGCGGCGTGTTGTAGTCAACAACGGCGAGGTTGTTGCGCATGGAAATGCCGACATTGGCTACCGCCTTGGCGCACAGGGTGCAGGCGACACAGCCGAGCGCGCAAACCTTGCGGACTTCCGGGCCGCGGTCCTGGGAGGAACAGAGGACATGGAGTGAACGTGATTCGGGAATCAACTTGATCAGTCTGCGCGGGCAGGTGGCGACGCATTGTCCGCAACCGACGCAGAGATCGGGATGAACGACAGCCAGGCCGTCGTGCAACTCGATGGCCTGAACCGGGCAGATCCGGCAACAGGAAGCCAATCCGAGGCAACCGTAGCGACAGTCCTTGCCGTTTCCGCCGATCTGCTGGGCGGCGCCGCAGTCCAGCAAGCCGTTGTAGGCGGCCGACCGTGAGGCGGCGGTGTCATCGCCCTTGCAGAGCACGATGGCGACCTGGCGGTTGGCGAGGTTGACGGTGACACCCATGAACTGAGCCAGGCGGGCGGCGACATCGCGACCGCCGGGCTGGCAGCGGTCCACGGGGGTGCCCTGCAAGACGATGTCCCGGGCGTAATCGGCGCAACCGGCATAGCCGCAGGCTCCGCAGTTGATGCCCGGCAGAAGGGCGCCCACGGCTTCGATGCGCGGATCCTCGGCCACGGCGAGGAACCGCGCGGCCACGGCGAGGACTATCGCGCAGAGGCATCCGGTTCCGCCGATGATCAGTGTTTGTGTGAGCAGGTCCATGGGGGTTACATTCTCACAAGGCCGGCGAAGCCCATGAAGGCAAGGCTGAGGAGTCCGGCGGTGATCAGGGCAATGGCGGTTCCCTGGAAGGCCCTGGGCGGGTTGGCTAAACTGATTCGCTGGCGCAGGCCGGTGAAGATAACGAGGGCCAGGGCGAATCCCGTGGCGGCGCCGAATCCGAATGTCACGGACAGGAGGAAGGAGAAGTCCTTCTTGATGTTCAGGACCGCCACGCCAAGGACGGCGCAATTGGTGGTGATCAGGGGGAGGTAGATTCCCAGTGCCCGGTGGAGGGCGGGGACGGTCTTCTTGAGAACGAGTTCCACGAACTGCACGAAGGTGGCAATGACAAGGATGAAGGCGATGGTTTGAAGGTATTCCGCATGCAGGGGGATCAGGATGAATTCCTGCACCGCCCAGGTGACGGCGGATGCGCAGGTCATGACGAAGATGACGGCGCCGCCCATTCCGCCGGCGGTATTCAAGTCCTTTGAAACCCCCAGGAATGGGCAGATGCCGAGGAATTGGGTCAGCACGAAATTGTTGACCAGCACAGCGCTGATGATGAGCAGTAGATATTCCATGGTCGGACTCCGACGAACCGTGTGAAAGCTAGACGGTATCAATCCCCTCAGTCGAGTGAAAGTCCAAACGGACGGGTTGTCATAAACCTTGCGGACGCGTGGCGGCTTTTGGTGTAATTTGATGCTTGAATCAACAGGTGCCGAAAGAGGCGCTCCAAGCGAGAAAGAGGAAGTTGTGGCAACGTCCCGAGAGAATGAGATGCGGTCCTCGGCGGTTACGCTGTCGGACATGGAGATTTTTGTATTTCCGGAGTTGATCTATGCCTTGCTGTTGGCGAATATCATGTCGCCGCGGATTTGGAAGTGGCTGGAGGATCCCTGGTTTGACGGTTTGGCCAAGATGAAGCCCTACCGGAGGATTACCCGGTTGAAGCAATACATCATGGATCACTATGCGTTCAACCTCGATTTGGACACGTGGGGGTTAACGACGAAGGATCGTGAGATGGCGCGGTTCAGTGGGTTTTTGGATGAGGGGACGCTCCGGGAGTCGAACGCACTGTTCGGGTATGAGGGGGACCGGTATTACTTCGACATTGATATCCGGACCCACTTCGGGCTCGACAAGTATACCACCGACACGATTCCGTACTGGAAGACGGAGACGGTTGAGGCGATGGATGCCTTCCGTTACCGGGAGGGGTATGCGACGGGGGCCGGGGAATGTGTTTCGCTGGCGACGCTTTATGCCGCTGGACTTTTCATAGTTGCGGGGATTCCCCTTGACCGGATTTACCTGTTGGCGACCCCGTTGCATTCGCAGAACTTTGTGGACATTGATGACGGGATTCTGACCAACAACCGGCGGCTGGTGACCCGGAAGATGTGGTGCAACGGGACGGCGTTATCGGCGCAGGCGCGGCGGGCGCTGGAGAACGAGAAGGTGACACTGGTGGCGCACGAGACGGGGTATGTGCACACGGTCTACCCTGAGGCGAGTATTGATGCGGCTGCCTATGAGCGGTTTTACGGGAAGTTGCGCGGGTTTCTGAACATACCGTTGACGGACGAAGTGCTGGGAAATTTCCTGAGGCACAAGCGCGATTTGCAGCGTTGTTTCCAGATCCGGCACGGGATACATGGGGCTGAGCGGTATGTGTCCGCCGATGTGGCATTTCAGTATGAGGAAGGCAGTTCCTATCTGGTGACCGATCAGACGAGGGAAAACCTGTTGGCCGAGATTGACATGGATCAGTTTCTGCCGCACCGGATGCCCGGCCGGATTGTGTTGAACGATCTGGAGGCGTACATCCGGGCGGAGAAGCCGGATCTTAAGCGAGCGGAGGATGTGGAACGGCTAAAGCAGCAGTTTGCGTGTGAGTGCATCAATACGGAATGGGCGATGGAAAACCTGATCCGGTTCTGTCATGTGGAGCCCAAGTTGCCGGAGGCGGGACAGAAGACGTTTTTGAAGGTGGGTGAACCGTTGAAGTTGACAAGGGACATGGGGCGGGAAGGGATTATTCGGAGGTTGGAGGAGATCCGCAGGGGAAATGTGATGGCTGAGATGGCGTTCTATGCGTACCGTGATTTGGGACGCGTGGAGGTGGGGCCATTCCTGAAGGCGGCGATGGAGCGGTGCCCGGTGTCGGTTGAAGGGAGCAAGGGGCTTAGCGAGGCTGAGGTGGTGGACCGGGTGAGGGGAATGCCGGGGGAGTCGATTTATGATGAATCGGGGCGGTTGGCGCAGCCGGATGAAGTGTGGAACTATGGGCGGGGCGACGGGGTGGAGAAGGCGCTGTTGATGGCCAATATCCTGGGGAAGCGGGAGGCGGGACGGAGGTTGGGTATTGAGATTGAGGGGACGCGGGTGCGGTTGACGGGGTGGAAGGAACCGGTGGAGTTTGAGACGATCAAGGGGTTGGGGGCGCAGGTATGGGGGTTGTAGGGGCGGTTCAAGACCTGTGGCGTGGATGCACACCATGGGTGGACGAGATCAACTGATCTTGACGGGTTTCTTCTTGCGGGCGCTTTCGTAGAGGGCGTCGAGCAGTTGCATGACGATGAGGCCTTCCTCGCCGGTGGCGATGTGGGGGGTGCCCTTGAGGATGGCATCCACGAAGTGGGCCTGAGCCGATGGGGGGCGCGGGGTTGGGGGGTGGAGGCGCGTATCGAAATTGGAGCCGTTCCGTTCGGTGTAGATTTCGGCTTCAAAGTCGTAGGTCTCGTTGAGATTGCGCTGGACGAGTCCGCCCGCGGTGCCGAGCAGGCGCGTTTCCATCAGTTCGCGTTCCGCGATATTGGCGGCCCAGGATGCTTCCACTTCCAGTGTGGCGCCGTTCGTGAATGTGATGAATCCGGCGGCGAGGTCTTCGACGTCGAACGTTTTGTTTTCGCGACGGGCGATGGCGGAGGCGATGGGGTTATAGGTGCGGCCGAGGACCCATTCGGGTTTGGGGTAGTTCATGAGCCAGAGGGCGAGGTCGAGGCGGTGGACGCCGAGGTCGATGAGGGGGCCGCCACCGGCGAGGGCCTTGGTGCCGAACCAGCCGCCGAAACCGGGCATGCCGCGGCGCCGGTGCCAGATGGTGCGGCCGAAGTAGATATCGCCGAGGATGCCGGATTCGACTTCCTTCTTCAGTGCCCATGACTGATCGGTGAAGCGGTAGGAGAAATTGATCATGAGGCGCTTGCGGGCCTTGCGCGAGGCGGCGAGCATTTCGCGGGCTTCGGCGGCGTTCATGGCCATGGGTTTCTCGCACAGGACATGGCAGCCGGCCTTGAAGGCGGCGAGGGTCAGGGGCTTGTGGAACTTGTTGGGGGTGACGACGCTGACGATATCGAGGTTCTCCCGCTGGATCATCTTGAGGGCAGAGGTGTAGCGGGAGGCGATGCCCCTTTCGGCTCCAATTTTCTCGAGGCGGGCGGTGTCGGTGTCGGCGATGGCGACGAGCTCGGCCTGCGGGTGTTTCTGATAGCCATCGATGTGACTGCGGCCCATGCCGAGGCCGATGACTCCGACGCGTAGTTTCTTCATGGATGGGTTCACTTTCCTTTGGGTTTGATGGGTTCCGGAGAGAGTTTGGCGTTCGGGCAGGCGTAGGGGATCTGGACGCGGGGGGCGGCCCAGCGGGCGGCGTTGAGGAGGATGCGCTGGATGACGGGGTCGTGGTAGATGGGGTAGATTTCGTGGCCGGGACTGAAGTAGAAGACACGACCGTGGCCACGTTCAAAGGTGCAGCCGCTGCGGAAGACTTCGCCGCCCTCGTACCAGGAGATGAAGACCAGTCTATCCGGGGTGGGGATATCGAAGCGTTCGCCGTACATTTCGGTGGCGGGGAGTGTGAAGGTGGCGGGGATGCCCTCGGCGATGGGGTGGCCGGGTTCGATGGTCCAGAGACGTTCCTTTTCGTCCGCTTCGCGCCACTGGAGGGAGCAGTGGGTTCCCATGAGGCGCTTGAAGATCTTGGAGAAGTGTCCGGAGTGGAGGACGATGAGTCCCATGCCCTCCAGAACCCGGTGGTGAACTTCTTCGACGATGGACTCCTCGACCTTGGCGTGGGCGAGGTGGGCCCACCAGATCAGGACGTCGGTATTCTTCAAGACGTCATCGGTGAGGCCATGGGAGGGTTCCTCGAGGGTGGCGGTGCGGGTCTGGACGTCGGGATGGGCGGCGAGGGCCTTGGCGATGGCTCCGTGGATGCCGTCGGGATAGATGGCGGCGACGGCGGGGTTTTTCTTCTCGTGGAGGAATTCATTCCAGACGGTTACGCGCAGGAGGTTCATGATCCGCTTTCTGTTCTTGGGGGTTTGTGATAAGACATTTCCGAGATTGGATGGTTTGTTAATCTGGCTTTACGGTATTATTCAGATATTTGTTGATCAAAGGGAAAGTATGGCACAAAGCCGACAGAAGCAGGACAAAACCGATATCCTCCGTGACGGGATACGTTGTTTTTCCGCGACGGGGCGGCGGGGGCAAGGAGGGCGGGTGTGGCGCGGGGATGTCGGTGATAGCCGGGTGGTGGGGCGGGCCGTGGTGGCGATGTTGTTGGAGAAGTTGGAGGGGGGAGGGGTGGAGGTGATGGTTCCCGGGGAGGTGAAGGGGGGGGTGCCGGTGAATCAGGCCAAGCATTTGTTGCCGGAGGTATTTGTCCAGTTATCCGGTTACACGGAGTTTACTTGTGGGCGCGAGGTGTTTCGTTTGAGGGCGGGTGAGGTGTGTGTGATGCCGAGGGGGATGCCGCATGCGGAGCGGGTGGGGGAGGCGAAGGGAGAAGCGTTTTGCAACCTGGTGATCATGTATGGGCATCCGCGGTTGTTGTACCATCTGGCGGTGGAGAAAGTTCCGGGGAAGCCGGGCGGGATCCTGGGGGGTAGTGTAGAGTGTGTGACGATGGCGCGGCATGTGGATTACTTGGATGAGGTGGTGCGGGTAAGTCGTCAAGGGGGGGAGGTGAGGGATGCGGCGGTGAGAGGGTTGATGTTGGCGTACGTGGCGGACGTATGGGAGAGTCTGGCGCGGCGGGAAGAGGCGGGGAATCGGGAGCCGGTGAAGGTGTCGCAAGTGCGGCAGTTGGTGGCCAGCCGGCTGACCAGCCGGGAATTGTGCGTTGGATGGCTGGCGGGGTTGGTGCGGTGTCATGCGGACTATCTCTCGCATGTGTTCCGGCGCGAGACGGGCATTACGTTGACGCGGTATATCAACGAACAGAGGGTTCAGCAGGCGCGGGATCTGTTGGAGCGGTCGGCGTTGTCGATCAAAGAGGTGGCGTCGGCGGTGGGGTATGGGGATGCGGGGTATTTTACGAGGGTTTTCCGGCGGATGACGGGGGTGTTGCCCGGGGCGTATCGGGCGGGGAGGCGGGGCGGGATTCGTGGCGGCGGATGAACTCGGGGACACCGTCATGGGTGCGGGTTTTGAAGATCCGGGGGCGTGAGCGGGACTTGGTGCGGAAGAGGAAGAGGAACATGGCGAAGGGGACGGGCATGAAGAACATTTCCCAGAGCCAGGAGCGGACGTTGAGGGTGACGGTTGGGTTGAGGATGACGCCGCCGGTGTAGACGGTATGGCGGTGCCCGAGGTTGATGGTGCCGGTTCCGGTGAGTTCGGAGCGGGGGGGCGGGAGGGGTGGGGCGACGGGGCTGGGGCGGGACAGGAGAAAGTGGCGGCGGACTTCGTAGAAGGACTGGCATTCCTGGCCCGTTTGCCAGGCAGAGGGGGGCGGTTTGGTGGAGCCGGCGGGGACATCGGTGTCGTAGTAGTACTGGTAATCGAAGCGGCGGGTCCAGGAGAGGGTCCATTCGGGAAACAAAAGGAATCCAAGGAAGACGATGGCCATGGAGGCACACAGGAATTTCTGAAGAGGATTCATCGGGTGGATGATACGGGACTGTGGCGTCTGGTCAAGTGCGCGGTGGTTGATTTTTCGTTGGCGTGTGTGAGCGAGTTTCTGGTAGTAAGTAACCCACTATGAACTACGCGCCTGGAATTCTGGCCTACTTGTCGCAATGCGCGGAGAGTTGCGAGGTGTTTCTGGCTCCGGGAACGCGTCCGATGCAGCGGACGGGCAGTGAAATGCGGCCCATTGATGAATCGGTGATGTCGCCGGACGATATACGGGAAACCCTGACATTCCTCCGTGGGCATGTGCCCGGCGGCAAGCAGAACATGGACAAGGTGGATGTGTTCTCATTCGGGATTCCCCAGCGTGGCCGGTTCCGGGTCAGTTTCATCACACAGCGGGGCAGTTACGTGGCGCGCATCGTCAGGATTCCCGGCGAAGTTCCGCAGCCGGCGTCGATCGTTGATAACCGGGCGACGGCAGACCGCGCCATGGCGATGTTCAGGGGATTGCGGCGGGGTGTTTTGTTGATCAGCGGCGTTCCGTTACCGCTCACCAATACGTTGGTCTACGGCTTGATTGAGGGAGGGGCGGCCAGTGAACAGAGGGTGGTGGCGATTATTGAGCACAACACGACCTTCCTGCTGAAGCATGGCAAGTCAATCGTCGTGCAGTGCGAGTACGGTCCTGATAACGAGACGATCGAAAGTGCCATTCGAAACGCGATGATGCTTGCCCCGGATACGATCTATATTCATGAGCTCTCGGCGCGGGATGATTTCGAGGCGGCGTTGAAGGCGGCCAAAGCGCATGTGCTTGTGGTCGTCGCCATGACAAAACTGGATGCCGACCGTCTGTTCCCGGGCGGAGTCTGGGGTGCGGACCCGCAGTTACTGTGCGGGTGGTGGAAAGTGGAGGAGTCGGCGGAGGAAGGAAAGATCCGATTAAATCTGGAGAACGTGTGATGAAGGAATTGGAAGAAGGCGGGAAATTGACGCTGGATTTTGCGAAGATTGCGAAAGTGGCCAAGGTTTCGCCGGATGTGATCCCGGTGGCCGTCCAACACGCGGACACGGGCGAAGTGATTTTGGTGGCCTACACCAATGAATTGGCGATGAAGAAGACCTTGGAGTCGCGAACCCTGGTGTTGTGGAGCACGTCCCGGAATGAGTTGTGGGAGAAAGGGAAGACCAGCGGGGAGACTTTTGAACTGGTTGAGGCCCGTGTCAACTGCGAGCAGAATTCGCTGGTGTACAGAGTCCGGCCGCGGCGTGGAGCGATATGCCACACGAAGAACAAGAGGGGTGAGCCGCGGAATTGTTACTACCGCCGGATTGATCCGGCGACGCTGGCGCTTGAGAATCTGGATGCCTGAGAACAGGTGCCGGGCTTCTGGCGTCGCAAGGCGGTCAGAACTCCCGGTGCCGGAAGAGCAGGATGCCCAGTCCGGCGGTCCCAATGGAATAGGCGGTTGCATAGGCGATGCCGTGCCAGAGGGTGCGGGCCGGGATCGTGGTGCCGGCCGTTAAGTCATCCGCCATCCAGAATGCCTGAATATCCGGGAGAATGGCCCGCAACGGGAATTGAAGGGCAGGCAAGCCGGCGCCCAGAGACACGAGATAATCCGAAATCAGGCCGGCGGTGAAGATGACGGCCAGAAGGACGACGGTCGGGGCGGGTTTCAGCCGCGTGGCAAGGGTGAGGGCAAGGGTGGCGAGAATGAGGAGGGCCAGACCGCCCATGATGCCGGCGGGGATCAATGTCCACGCGAGGCGGGAGGCGAAGGCGATGGGGGCCCCGTTGGAATTGAACGATCCGATGATCACGGCGGCCAGGGTCAGGAACAGGGGCAGCAGAAGCAAGGCCGAGGAGGTGAAGGATCGGCCCCAACGGAAATTAACAAGGGCGGCAATGCCCAGGGGGAGAAGCAGAGCCGTGAGGGCAGTGATATTTCCCAGGAGGTTGGTTTCGAAATAGCGAGGGGTGAGATTGTCCGTGATGAGGGCGGCGGTGATTGTGATCGAGGTGAAGAGGGTAATGAGAGTCGCGACGGCGGACAATTTGGCGAGGAAGAAGGTGGCGCGTCCGACAGGGCGGCTGAAGATGGTAAGGATGGTTCCCGAGGTGTGTTCGGAATGCAGGGTGGATCCGGCGGCATAACCGGCGAGCATGACGCCGAAGACCAACTGGAACGCGAGTGCGGAATCCCGGGCCAAGTTGGCTTGCTGTCCCAGTTGGTGGGCGACGGTCTGGGGCAGGAGTAGGATCAACGCGGCGGCAGTCAGGGTCAGTAAAAGGCAGACGGGTTGGCGCACCAATTCCTTGATGGCCAACCCGGTTATGGCCAGAAACTGTCCAATTGCCTTCGGCATGGAACGGTCGTCTGGTTACCTGACCTGTTCGACGGTGATGGTGGAATCCACCTGTTCGCGAAGGATTCGCTCGATGCCCTGTTTGATGGTCATGGTAGCGTGAGGACATCCGCCGCAGGCGCCCTTGAGTTTCAATTTTACATTGGATCCCTCGATGCTAACGACATCCATATCACCGCCGTCAGCCTGCAGGAATCCCCGCAGATCCTCGAGTTTTGCCCTGATTTTCTCTTCCATGGTTGTTGCCTTTCTTTCACAACTGGCGTCAAAAGGCATTGTGGAACAACCACGATTGCCCGATGAAGCGTTTTTTCTCTTCCTGAATAGTATGGCAGATTGAAACGGGTGCTGACAAGGCTGAGGTGACATGTGTACAAAACAAAAACAGCGGCTTTCGCCGCTGTTTCTGAGGTTAGCATTTGCCTGCCACCGGGCACCCCAGTCGGCCAGTTGCCGGAGATCCTGTATGCACCTCAGGTGCGATCCCTTATTCAACCAACCTCAGGTCAGCTTATTAATAAGCATGGGGCGTGCCTAGTTGTTTATGAACAGGCGCTTGACAAGTTTTTTGCAAAATCGGGGTGGAGTTGGCCGCAAAAGGTCTGGCAAAGGGGGTGGCGGGGTTACTACGGGGAGTTCAAGGGTGTCGCTGAGGTGTTGCACGTCTCATTGGTGAGACATCGATCAAGAGCGGAAGTGCTACATCAACTGCATGGAATCGTTCCGGCTTAGGACGGGGATAATTGGCCGGTGATCAGTTTTTTCAGTGGGCGGTGAATCAAGCCATTGGAGGCCATGTAGAGGTAACGGTGGGGGGCGGGGGAGGCGAGGATTTCGACACGGCCACCGGCGCGTTCAACGATGAGTCCGGCGGCGCTGACGTCCCATGTGTAGATGCCGGATTCGAAGTAACCGTCGGCCTGCCCGGCGGCGACGCGACAGATGTCGAGGGCGGCGGCGCCCATGACGCGGGCTTTCTGGACGGTGTCGGCAATGGCCCTGAAGATGTCCATCCGGTTCATTATCGGGGTTAGTTTCTGGTCGAGGCCGGTCATGACCAATGCTGATTTCAAGGTGGCCGTGTCAGAGACGTGAATGGGTTTCCCGTTGCGGAGAGCAGGGGCCCCGGCGGCGGCGGTGAACAGTTCCGCCATGGCGGGGGCGAAAACGGCACCGGCGACCGTCCGGCCCTTGACCTGGACAGCGACGGAACAACACCAGAAGGGAAGACCATGGGAGAAATTCACCGTGCCGTCGATGGGGTCGATGATCCAGACATAGGGTGAGTGGGTGGGGGTGGAATCGCCGGCGGTTTCCTCGCCCAGGATGGCGTGGTCGGGGAAGGCACCCAGAATGGTGCGTTCGGCAATACGCTGGCATTCGACGTCGAGTTTCAATTTGACGTCATGTGCTGTGACCTGGATGGTTTCCCGGCGCCGTCGGGTGTGTTTCAGGGCGTGGTGGCCGGCGTTCCAGGCGGCCTGGACGGCCACGGCAAGCAACGCCATGGGAGAGTGTGAAGGTGGGGTGCGTGTGCGGGTGGGTGATGGCATGGGTTAGATCTTGGAGGGGGTTGGAGCCGGTCGCCCATTCTGCTGGTATTCCTTACTCTGCTCATACTCGGAGAATTTCATTGAGACGACGCGGGAGATGCCTGTTTCTTGCATGGTCACCCCGTAGATCGTATCGGCCACGGCGATGGTGCGGCGATTGTGGGTGATCACGATGAACTGGGACTGCTTCAGGAAGTCGGCGAGGACCTTGACAAAGCGGCCGATGTTCGATTCATCCAGGGCGGCATCCAGTTCGTCCAGCACGCAGAAGGGGCTCGGTTTGATCATATAGATCGAGAAGAGGAGTGCCACGGCGGTCATGGTGCGTTCGCCGCCGGAGAGCAGGGAAACGCTTTGGAGGCGTTTTCCGGGGGGGCGGGCGATGATGTCGATGCCGCTTTCCAGGACATCGTCCTCGGTGACCATGACCAACTTGGCGGATCCGCCGTTGAAGAGGCGTTCGAACATCAGTTGGAAGTTCTGGTTGATCTGGGCGAAGGTGACACTGAAGAGTTCGGCGGTGGTCTGGTTGATTTTCTTGATCATCTCGACCAGTTGGCCCTTGGCGTTGACCAGATCGGATTGCTGGCTTGTAAGGAAAGCGTAGCGTTCCTCCAGTTCCTGGTACTCCTCGATGGCGATGAGGTTGACGGGGCCCATGGCTTCGATTTTGGTGCGGAGTTCGGTGATGGCCTGTTCGTAGGGCGGGGTCCCCTCGGCGGGCTTATCGCCCTCCCATTCCGGTTCAGGGCTGTTCATCAAGTCATCGAGGGTAATGCTCCACTCCGACGTGGCGCGGTCGACTTGGTTTTGCCGGCGCATCTTGGCCTCGGCGTTCTGGACCTCGAGATGGGATCGCTGTTCGCGCATGGTTTCGAGGGCGTCGCGTTTACCGGAGAGTTCGCTGTCGAGAAGGGTGAGTTCCTTGGTTTTCTCGGTGCGTTCGCGACGCAGGGTGTCGAGTTTCTCGCCGATAGAGGTCACATTGGCTTCCAGGGCGGCCTGTTGGCCGGTGGCGTCCTTGGACGAGAGGGTGAGTTGGGTGATGGTCTGTTCGTACTGGACGAGACTCTCGGAACGGGTCTTGATGATGGAATCCAGTTCGGCCAGGCGGTGCTGAAGGGGGGGCTGCTGGCTGGTCATGTGTTCGGCCTTCTGGCGGGCTTCAGAGAAGTTGACGCGGGCTTCGGTGGCCTCGGCCTGGAGGGAGGATCGTTTGCGTTCCATCTCCTGGATGGAGTTGGTCAGGGTTTCGAGGCGGAGATGGGCCTGTGACTGCTGGTTACGTGCGGCCTCGATTTGAGCGGCGAGGGCCTGGCGTGCCTCTTCGTCGGCCGCTTGTTTCTTGAGTTCCTCGATTTCGAATCCGACCACGTCGAGGCGTTGTTTGGCCTGGCGGGCTTCGTTGGAGACCACTTGGAACTCGCCTTCCTTGAGGGCGGTGGCGCGGCGCTGTTCAGTCTGTTGCACGGTGGCCACGGTGATCTCGCGATCAAGTTCGGCGATGGTGGCGATCAGTTCCGCGATCGTGGAATTCTGGGATGCGAGGCTGGTCTCGAAAGAGGACTGTGCTTCGTGGAGGTCGGCAAGTTGGTGTTTGCGGGTGAGGGGATTGGACGCCTTGGCGTCACCGCCCCAGTGTTCAAAGGCACCGCCGGCGCGGGCCACGGCGCCGGAACGGGCGACAAAGACGGAGCCTGCGGGCAGGGTGGCGGGAAATTGATCGATGGAATCGACGACGACGACCCCCGCCAGAATGCGTTCGATGGCCGGTTTGGCGAAGGGGGTACAGGTGATGATGTCCATGAGATAACGTCCGCCAGCAAGGTCCGGGCGGGGGGGTAGCTGACTTGTGGCATTGGCGGCGAGAAGCCGGGCGGGTCCGGCCTTGCGGGACTGGAGTTCGCGGAGCATGGCGATGGCGTGGGGGGCATCGGCGACGACGACGGCATCCAGCCAGGCGCGCAGGACGGATTCGAGGGCGGTCCGGTAGGAGGCTTCGATCTCGACATGGTTGGCGAGCGCGCCGAGGACGGCCTGGGTGTTGATGCCGAGCGGGTTGCCTGCATCCATGACCAGGCGTGCGCCTTCAGGGAAGTCCTTGGCGGAACTGTCGTCCGCCTCCAGGATTTCGATTTGGGCCTTTTTTACGGCCAGTTGGGATTGGATCTCGCCGGAGGTTTTGCGGGACTGGTCGAGTTCGGCGGATGTTTCGTTGCGGCGCATCTGGAGGTCTTCCAGTCGGGCTTCGCGGCGTTGCAGTTCGGACTGGAGTTCGCCGAGGTGGCCGGCGATCTGTCCGAGTTGGGCCTCATTCTCGTTAGCCACGCGGAGGATTTGGGCATACTCGGCGCCGAGGCGTTCACGGCGCAAGATGCCGGCCTGCTGTTTGGATTCCATCTGGCCGAGTTGGTTTTGCAGGGCGGCGATGGTGTGGTCGAGGGACATTGATTCCTGACGGCGGGTCTGGATTTCCTGACGGGCGGCCTCGACGCCGGCTTCGTGGGTGAGAAGCGCCTCATGGCGCTGTTTCCAGTCCTGTTCCGCATGGTCGCGTTCGATCTGGATGCGTTCGAGACCGGCGAGGAGGTCCTTGAGGATCTGGCGTTGCTGTTCCGCCTGGGCGGTGGCGAGGGTGGTGTCGCGTTTGTCGCGCTCGGACAGGTTACGCAGTTCCACGATGCGTTCGCCGTTGATGCGGACCAATTCCCGGTTATGTTCCAGTCGGGACTGGGCGGCGGCGCGTTCCTCGGTGAGGGTGCCGAGGGTTTCCTCGGTGGCGCTGATCGATGTGCGCAATTCCGTGGCGCGGCCTTCCGATTTCTGGATTTCCTCGTGCAGGGCGTGAATCCGGCGTCCGAGTTCATCGAGGGCAGCCTCGCGTTGCTGGAGATCGGACTCCATGGCCTTGAGTTTCCGGGCAGTCCAGAAGGTATCCAGTTTGCGCAACTGGTCGCGGAGTTCCTTGTAGCGGCGGGCCTTGCCGGCCTGGCGCTGGAGGGAGCCGATCTGGCGTTTGACTTCGCGGACGACGTCATCGAGGCGGAGGAGGTTGGCCTCGGTCTGTTCCAGTTTACGGAGGGCCTCACGTTTGTCGGTTTTGAACTTGGTGATACCGCTGGCCTCCTCGAAGATTTCGCGGCGGTCCTCGGGGCGGGAACTCAGGACGCGGTCGATGCGGCCCTGTTCCATCATGGAGTAGGAGGAGGTGCCGATGCCGGTATCCATGAAGAGGCGCTGGATATCCTTGAGGCGGCAGGGGGTTTTGTTGAGGAAATACTGGCCTTCGCCGGAGCGGAAGACGCGGCGGGTGACGGTGACCTCGTTGTATTCGGTGCCGAGGGTGGCTTCGCAGTCGGCGAAGGTGATATTCACTTCGGCCATGCCGAGGGGTTTACGGGTATCGGTGCCGTTGAAGATGACGTCTTCCATCTTGCTGCCGCGCAGGGCTTTGGCGCTGGTTTCGCCGAGGACCCACTTGAGGGCGTCGGAGACGTTACTTTTGCCGCAACCGTTGGGGCCGACGATAGCGGTCATTCCCGGTTGGAAATTAAGCAGGGTGGGATGCAAGAAACTCTTGAATCCGACCATTTGAATGGACTTCAGATACACGGGCAGACTCCTGACTCATCCGGATCCCTTTGATCCGGCGCATGAGGTGCAAAGCAATACCATTCCGCAGGGTTGCCAGCAATCAGAATCCTACGTTTCGTCGCTATGCGCATCCCGTCATTTCCAAGTGCCCAACTTCTGGTCTTCTGGGGTGGATGGCAGTGGGGATTCAATGGTTTTGCGCATAACCCCGTGAATTACGCCAAGGTTGTTTACTGTCCGGTACTGTTTATGCATGGCACCGATGATCCTCGGGCGAGGTTGGTCGAGGGACGTCGAGTGTTTGACGCTGTTCAGGGTAATAAGGTTTTCAAGACTTTTGACCGGACTGGGCATGAGTCGTACATCTCGTCCCACGTAGCGGAATGGCGCACGACAGTCGCCGCATTCATGAGGGAACCGGAGCGTGAGGAAAACGCCACTATCCTAACAGCAGATGAAAAAATAAGAGCCTACGTCCATTGCAGACATAGTTGGTAAGCAGTATCTGCGGTTTCCTGAAAGGCGCGACGTGACGCGTTTGGTGAACGGATGGCCCGTCAAGCCGGGCCAAGGGAAAGCGGTGTCGAGCCACCGCAGTCCAAACCAAAGTATCGCTGAGGAGGGGGGGTAGGGTTCAGGGGTTGGGTCTACTTGTTCCCGTTGTACGCATGGCGATTATTTTTCCACCACTGAAGCGCATTATCAACGGTTTCCTGAAAGAAACGCTCATTGAGTCCGCCTTGCTTCTGGTAGCGGCGTCGGCGCTGGTCGGGAGCAAACGCGCCTTGTCCGGCACGGACCGGTTTGATTCCAATGAAGGCTCCGATATGCATGGCGAGGAAGTAACCGGCGCCGGATTTTCCGTTATCAATTTCTTCAAGCATGGCGAAAGCATGTCGCAGGTAGAGTGCTTGATTGGCGGCGGAAAGATGTTCCCTTCGAAGCGTGGGGGTGCAGAATCGGAATGCTTCTGAGCGTTGTAAGTCCGTGGATGAGGACGAGGAGATGGTTATAGTCAGGTCGAGGTATTGGTTGGGGTCGCCATGTTCAAATAGGATGGCGAGAATGTTTTGCCGGAAGTGGTTAGGCGTCGATTCATCGCGCACCAGTCGATCCAACCTGTCCAGGACGGTCTTCACTGGAGGCAGATTGGTGTACGCCGCGTCATATTTCCCGTAATGCAATCGTGAAGCGATCTCCTGCAACGGCAGGTAGCGACCCTGGCCAACGGATGGATCTTCCAGGATCGTGAGCAGTAGACCAATCTGTTGCCCATCCAGCCGTGTGCGGTCCACATGGAATGACCAGAGTTGATTCAACGTGCATCCGATTCGATCTCCTTCACTCATCTGTTCTTCAAGCCATGGTTGCTTTGTTCGCGGACCGATTCCTGTCAGAACGGGATGTGTTCCAATCAGCGTGGCAAGTTTAGGTGCGATGGAGGGAAAGTCCACTGTTGCGAGACGCGCATAAACGTTGCCGCGTTCTCCCGGGGACGTGCGGGCGTCAACCAACAGGTCAAGATCATCCGCAAGGGCGACGGACCCAATGGCAAATAGACAGAGGGCATTGATTGACTTCATAAACATAGCGCATTGTCTCCTGTTCAAGTGTCTTCACCGGCGCGCTGGCACTATCATGTGTATACGGCATAGTCTAAGACATAGACGAATCCAGCACAATTCCGAATTAGGAAGTCAGAAATGACCTCACTGTCATCCCATAGGCAACGTTTCACGATCACAACAACCCGTATTTGCTGACGTTTTCAAATCGTTTGTGAGGTTGTGGTTTTCGATGTTTCCTTCGTAATCCTCTCTGGGGCAGGATTATGATTACGATTAATCCCGGGAATCGTCATGGGGTGGCGATTCTGTCTGCCAGGTGCATCGCCGCATCGGAGACTAGGATTTGTGTGGGTGGTCTATTTCAGGAAGGCGGCGATGGCAGCGTTGTTCAGGCGGGGGATTTCCGGGTGGAGGGAGTCTACGGGTGCGGTATGGAGGACCTTGGTCAGCGCCGCCACTGCTTCGGTGGCGCTGGCCTTGGGATGGATGGCCAGGTAGCGGGCGATGAGGTTGGCGGTGTAGGCGGCGGAGATAGAGGTGCCGCCGTAGCGGCCGGGTGGGCCCTTGTAACCCACGGGGAGGTTAGCGAACCCTGGCGCGGCGAATGTGACGAAGGACCCGTAATTGGACTGGTCCCAGAGGTTGCCATCGGCGGTCGTGGCGGCCACGGCGATGACGCCTGGCAGGGCGGCGGGATAGAGGGGTTGACCGGTGGGTTCATTGCCGGCGGCGGCGACGAGAATGGCGCCGCGCTGTTTTGCGTAGGCGAGGGCATCGTTGAATAAAGGACTGTTGTTGGGGGAACCCCAACTCATGCTGATGACCTTGGCGCCGTTCTCCATGGCGAACACCATGCCCTGCATAAGGGAGTAACTGGAGGTGATCCCGTTGTCGTCCAGGGTCCGGATGGGGATGATGGAGGCGGACGCGGAGGCATCGGTGCCGTCGGGGTTCACGGCGCCTGAGGCGAGAAAGGCCATCTGGGTGCC
>CAZHRU010000026.1:0-30400 GCA_964535015.1 uncultured Verrucomicrobiota bacterium
GCAATGGCCATCAACTTGGCGGCATGCTCCGGATTCATCTGCTTCAACACACGGAAACGGTTCTCCTTCATCGCGTGTTCGCTGAACGACATCGTCGGCGCTTTGCTGTCCAGCGTCAACGGATTCTTGCCCTGCTCCAGCAGTTCGGGATTGTGGCGATACAGCGGGAAGTGCGCCGAGTTCACCGCATCCTTCTGCCCCTGCATGCCCGAGGTCATGTCAATTCCGTGCGCGATGCAATGCGAGTAGGCAATGATGATCGCCGGCCCGTCATACTGCTCGGCCTCCATGAAGGCCTTCACGCACTGCCCCGGATTGGCGCCCAGGGCCACCGTGGCCACATAGATGTTGCCATAGGTCATCGAGATCATCCCCAGGTCCTTCTTCATCCCCGGCTTGCCGCCCGCCGCAAACTTGGCCACCGCCCCCATCGGCGTGGCCTTCGAGGCCTGCCCGCCCGTGTTGGAGTACACCTCGGTATCCAACACCAGCACCTTGATGTTCCGGCCCGAGGCCAGCACATGGTCCAATCCGCCATACCCGATGTCATAGGCCCAGCCGTCACCGCCAACCACCCAGACCGACTTCTTGACCAGATAATCCGCCACCGAGGCCAGTTGCCCGCAAAGATCACACGTGCAGGCCGCCAGTTGCGTCTTCAGCACCTTCACACGGGCCCGCTGATCCTCAATCCCGGCCTGACTGGACTGGTCCGCCGACTTGATCGCCTCCAGCAACCCCTTGTCAATCTTCGCATCGCCACAGGCGCCACCCAGGATCTTGTCAACCAGTTCCAATCCGAACTCGTTGAACTTGTCCACCGCCAGCCGCATCCCGAATCCGAACTCGGCATTGTCCTCGAACAGCGAATTGGCCCAGCACGGCCCGCGCCCATCCTCGCGCTTGGCATACGGCGTCGTCGGCAGGTTGCCGCCATAAATCGAGGAACACCCCGTCGCGTTGGCAATGTACAGCCGGTCCCCGACCAACTGCGTCAACAACTTGACGTATGGCGTCTCCCCGCAACCCGCGCAGGCCCCGGAGAACTCGAACAACGGCTTGACGAACTGACTGCCCTTGACCGTGTCCTTCTTGTATAACTTCGTATCCGTCTCGGGAAGCGCCAGGAAGAAATTGAAGTTCTCCACCTCGTTCTCGCGCAACGGAAGCTGGGGCGCCATCATGATCGCGCGCTTGCCCGTCTCCTGCTTGGTCGCCTTGTCCCGCTCGCGCCCCGGACAGTTCCATACGCAGGCGCCGCACCCCGTGCAGTCTTCCGGCGCCACCTGCACCGTGAACTTCAACCCCGCAAACTCCTTGCCCTTCGCCTCCGCCGACTTGAACGTCTTCGGGGCCCCCGCCAGACACTTGCCGTCATAGGCCTTCACGCGAATCGCCGCATGCGGACACACCAGCGAACATTGCGCACACTGGATGCACAGGTCGGCATTCCACTCGGGAATCTCCACCGCGATATTCCGCTTCTCATACTGCGTCGTCCCCGTCGGCCAGGTGCCGTCCTCGGGCATCGCGCTCACCGGCAGGTTATCCCCCTGCTGCTTGATCAGGGTCGCCGTCACCGTCTTGACAAACTCCGGGGAGTTCGCCGGAACCACCGCCGGCATCTTGACCTTGCCGGCCACCTTCGCGGGAACCTTGACCGCCTGCAACGAGGCCACCGCCGCGTCCACCGCCTTGAAGTTCGACTGCACCACCGCGTCACCCTTGCGCCCGTAGGTCTTCTTGATGGCCTTCTTCAACCCATCCACCGCCTCCGCCTGCGGCAGAACGCCGGAAATGGCGAAGAAACAGGTCTGCATCAGCGTGTTGATGCGCGCACCCAGACCCAGTTCAGCGGCCAGTTTGTTGGCGTCAATCACATGGAACTTGATCTTCTTGTCGATGATCTGTTGCGCCAGCTCGTCAGGCAGATGATTCCACACCTCGGCCGCACTGTACGGGCTCGCCAGCAGGAAGGTCGCCCCGACCTTGGCACTCGCCAGCATGTCGTACTTCTCCACAAACGAGAAGTTGTGGCACGCCACAAAGTCCGCCTTCGTGCAAAGGTACGGACTGCGGATCGGACCCGGCCCGAAGCGCAGGTGCGACACGGTGATCGTTCCAGCCTTCTTGGAATCGTAAACAAAGTACCCCTGGGCCGAGTATTCAGTATCGTCACCGATGATCTTGATCGAGTTCTTGTTGGCCCCCACCGTCCCGTCGGAACCCAACCCGTAGAACATCGCCTCAAAACGCCCCTTATGCTCCAGATGGAAGGCCGGATCAAAGGAGAGACTCGTCCCCGTGACATCGTCATTGATGCCCACCGTGAAATGGTTCTTCTGCCCACTGACCAGGTTGTCGAACACCGCCTTCACCATGGCCGGCGTAAACTCCTTCGAACCCAATCCATAACGCCCGCCCAACACCAGCGGATAGAATTTCGTCTGCATGATCTTCGAACTCTGGGCCTCGCCAATCGCCGTACGCACATCCTCGTATATCGGCTCGCCGATCGCTCCCGGCTCCTTGGTCCGGTCCAGCACGGCAATCGACCGTACCGTCGTCGGCAACGTCTGCACGAAGGCCTTGATATCCCAGGGCCGGAACAGTCGCACCTTAAGTACGCCAACCTTCTCCCCGTTGGCCACCAGAGTTTCCACCGTCTCATGAACCGTTTCGGCGCCCGACCCCATGACCACGATCACGCGCTCGGCATCCGGGGCCCCCACATAGTCGAACAGTTTGTACTGGCGCCCCGTGAGTTTGGCAAACTGATCCATGGCCTTCTGCACAATACCCGGACAGGCATCGTAGTACTTGTTCACCGTCTCGCGCCCCTGGAAATACACGTCGGGGTTCTGGGCCGTGCCGCGAATCATCGGCCGATCGGGCGACAACGCCCGTTGGCGGTGTGCAAACACCAGGTCATCCGTAATCATCGCCCGGATCGTGTCGGTCGAGACCTCCTCAATCTTCTGCACCTCGTGCGAGGTCCGGAACCCGTCAAAGAAGTGCACAAACGGCACGCGGGACTGCAGGGTCGCCGCCTGGGAAATCAGCGCGAAATCATGCGCCTCCTGGACGCTCGCCGATGCCAGCATCGCAAATCCCGTCTGGCGGATCGACATCACGTCCGAATGGTCGCCAAAGATGGACAACCCCTGGCAGGCCAGCGACCGGGCGGTCACATGAAACACCGTGCTCGTGAGTTCACCGGCGATCTTGTACATGTTCGGGATCATCAGCAGCAACCCCTGCGACGCCGTGAACGTCGTCGTCAGCGCACCGGATGTCAACGCGCCATGGACCGTGCCGCTGGCACCGCCCTCGGACTGCAGTTCAACAACTGCGGGAATGGTGCCCCAGATGTTCTTCTTGCCGTCCGCCGAGTACTCATCGGCCCACTCCCCCATGGGAGATGACGGAGTGATTGGATAAATCGCACAAACCTCGTTGGTCGCATGAGCGACATTAGCCACCGCCTGGTTTCCATCCACCATGATCATCGTCTTGTCCGCCATCGCCTCATCTCCTTGTGTTCAGTAATGCATAGGGCGTGTACGCCCTGACTCAGTCCAAAATCAGGCAAAATAAAGCCGCCGAACGATACGCTTTTGGCTTCGCACGCACAAGCCTTTTCACCGCGAAAAAACACACAAACGTGCTGTGCCGTGCGACAGGGTCCTGTTCTGCGGCATTTCTCAAGAAACAACAAAGTGCCTGGATTTACGTATTGGAGCCAGCTGTGGGACTCGAACCCGCGACCTGCTGATTACAAATCAGCTGCTCTACCAACTGAGCTAAGCTGGCCTGAATGGGGAACCTTCGCGACCACAGACGCTTCTCCATGGCCAGTCCGGCAACCGCGCGCACAATGCCAGAACCCCATATCGCAACGCAAGCGCTAACCGCGCCCTGTCAACTCGCCGGCATCACGCTCTGCACACCCTTACGGCGCCGATATGGCCTGGTAGGCCGCCGCACCGCCCGGCCCGAGATCCGGATCGGCATAGTCAAGGAAGGAGAACAACAACACACGGTCAAAATGCTCGCGCGCCAGCTTCAACTGCGCCTGCAGTTGACCCCCCGCCGCCGGCTCCGCCGCAAACACGCCATTGGTCGTAGCCACGCGCCGGAACGCTTCCACCACGCACCCAACCGAAGGCGATTGGGTATTCGTCCACTCCGTTCTGATCGCCTTGTAGTAATCAGGCAGATAACGGAACGGAGGATCCGACTCCCCACACCCATCCTGAATCAGCACCTCGTCCACCCCGGTTTCCACAACAAGCCCGCGCAAGGTCCGCGCATAGACGTCAGGCGACGTACGCCCCCTGAAGAACGCACTGACCGCCACCGGCCGGCTCGCGTCCTCCCGCTTCACCGCCCGTGCCATGTCGTGCAGATAGGTCCGCATCAACTTGCCGCGCCCGTCCGCCCGCCAACTCTTGTCGTCAATCTCATCCGGCAGGTAATACCCCTTCCACGCCGCCTGTCCCCCAAAGGCCTTCACCAAGGCTTTCTGCACCCCCAGGTTGTGTCTCTGTCGTATCAGGAAATAGTCTCTCAAGGTCACCTCGCGCCCCGTGATCTCCGTCCAGTACCCCGGATCATGACGCAACCCCAGATAAACCTCCATCCCCGTCCCCCCCATGCCGGCAAACATCCGCTCAAGCACCGGATACGACTCTCCGGCATCCGCCCCCTGGGCGAAGTAGGATACTTTGTCGTCCGCCACCCATTGCACCACCACACGGGTAATCCCCGCCTTGGTCATCTGCTCAAAGTCTTGCCGCCATTGCTCAACGGTCTTTTCCGCCACCCCGCGGTTCAACTGAATGAACGTCCCCGTGGACCCCGCCGCCATGGCACTCCCCGAGAAGAGCAATATCGCCACCGCTATCGCCCCTCCTATTTTCAAGCCTGTATGTTTTTTCACGCGTGCCTCACTTCACAAAGTTCAACCCAAACATGACCCCATCGAATGACCGCTTATCAAAACCGGCGGGTGTATCCTCAAACCATCCCCACGTGTAATGAATGAATCCATCCAGATACCAACCCTGCACCGCATACCGCTGTTCGGCCTGCAACAGCCGTGCCGTGGCGCCCACCCCCACCAGCGAATAGGTCCCGATACCCGCGGGATCATCCGACTGGTAACGCCCCACCGCCATAAGTTGCGGCAAGGTCAGGTAGCCATCCTGCCCGAGCGGGAACGACAATCCAATTCTACCGTCCGCATAGTAGATCCACCGCTCCGGCGCCTCCAGATAGTAACTGACCTCGCCGTAGACCGATTCCGTTGTCCACCAGGCAGCCTCCTGCACCGGCCGCGTCCCCCGCTCTATCGAAATCATATTGCGCCACAACCAGTTATCCTCGGCATTGTCGCCAATCTTGAACAAACGCTCAAAGGAGGTGTTGAAATTGATCTTCGCGAACGGCTTGTACCGCGCCCCCACCCCGCCTTGGTAGGACTGCTCGTCCGGCGTCCAACTGTCCTGCTCAAAGTTACCCAGCGCCCGGCCGAACACTTCAAAAATTCGTTCGTTCCGGAACCCGATGTCCGGCGGCCGCCAACTGATCTCCGCCCCATACTGCGACGGCAACGCCCCGTCAATCGACAACAGGACCTCGTTGGACGAGAGGTTGTAGTCCGTCTTGCTGAGATAGGCCTGGAACCCCACCGCCTTGTCGAGTGTCGTCTGCTGTTTCTTCATCGCCAACCGGTTCTCCCGGTAGGCCGCCGCGTCCGGGCCCGTCATCACAGGCAGAATCTCATCATACACATCAATCGCCCGCCTGAAGGCGTCGCGGGCCGCAACCCTGTCATTCAGCCGCATCAACTGGTAACCCATTTCCTCAAGGGAATCCACCTCGTACGGAAAGAACAGCAGTCCTTTCTTGAGATAGACAACGCCACCTTCCCGCGGCCGCGCCATCCCCTCAGTCACCCCCCGGTCCGCCCAGTAGGTGGCCGGCACCATCCCGACTTTGTCCTGAAACATCTGGAGATCCGCCGCGGCTTCCGCCGGCCGCCCGTACGCCCGGTACGCCATACCACGCAGGTAATACAAGTCGGTCCGCCCTGGATCGAGTTGCAGCGCCTCCGTGAAGGCCGTCACCGCCGCCTCGCCGTTACCCCCCGCATACAGCGCCCGTCCCGTCAAATCCATGATGTCAGCCCTCAGCACCCCATTGGAGATCGTCCCCATTAACCCCTGCCCCCCGTCAATAACTTCGCCGTTCCGTCCCAGTGCCAGCAGGATCCGGAGCCGCGCCACCTGCAGTTCCGGACTGCCCTGGATCGACAACGCCTTATCCGCATCCGACAACGCCTGCTCGTTCTGGTCCTGATCGTAGTTCAGGAACGCCCGGTTCGCATAGAAGGCATTCTGCTCCGTCAGACTCAAGGCCTGCGGATTCGCCACCCGGTTCAAATGGTACAACGCCAATCCGGGCATCCCCATTCTGTAGAAGGCAAACCCGGCATATAACCGCGAAAGGTCGTCCGGCGGCTTCATCTCCACCAGATGTCCGGCCGCCGCCTCGAAGTTCCCGACTTCATATTCCACCCGCCCCATCTGCCGGCGCCATTGCTCATCAGGACTGCCATCCTTGCACGCCTCATTGAACCAGAATCGTGCGTCCTCATAGTTCCCCACCGCCAGTAGTAACTCCGCCACCGCCATGGAGAGATCATGCCGGCGGGCGGGCTCCTTCTCCGCCTTCAGACTCTCCGCGAACAACGCCGTCGCCTGCTTGGAATCCCCCGACAGGTATAGTTGCGTGGCATATTCCCTCAGCCGCGACGGCTCGGGACTTTCCTTCACCACCACCTCCATGAGTTTAAGATAGTCGCGGATCCGGCGGGTCTTCAAACAGTTCTGCGCCAACTCATACCTGGCTGAACGTCGGACCGAATCCGGCGCCCCTTCCGTATTCAGAATCTGCAACAGCACTTTCTCCTGGTCCTCGAACCGGCCCAGCAACTTGATGACAAACGCATAGTTCAACGCGATGGATGCGTCATACCCCTTCGCCAAGGCCTGCTCGAAGTACAGGACCGCCTGATCGGTCTCGTTATTGCGCCATGCCGCCAACGCCGCTTCGGCAAGCACCTCGCGGGACCCATCCAGCGCAACCAACCTGCGGGCGGCCTCCAGATATCCCACCTGATCACCCAGGTTCTTCCGACTGAACATCAGCGCGCGCAACGCACTGGTCTTCAACGCCTGCGAGGCATCGGCCCGTTTGAGCAGGGCGTCCGCCTGAGCCGATGCCTCGGCCCACTGATTCCCCGCCATCAGGGCATCCACATAGGACAACGCCCCGGGTTCGGAATATTCCTTTTCGAGGGACCGCTTGTAAAGCCGTATGGAATCCTCAACCTGCCCCATCCGGCCTGCCGCCAGGGCGGCCTCCCGAAGATCTGCGGACAGATCAGCGGCCTTGAGCAACTCCCGAGCCGCTTCCTGATACCCAGGGTTGTTACCCCGATTCTTCTCGGCATACATCAGACTCCGCCATACACGGGTCCGCCCCCCCTCGCTCAACGTCCCCGCCAACGCCCGCCGCGCCGTCGCCGCACAGGCATCCCATTTTCCGGCCCCCGACAACGCCTCCAACGCGCCTAACACCGTCGCCTCATCAAATCCAATCTCCTGTGCCTTTGTGAACCATCCGGCGGCTTCCTCATATTTCCTCAATCGCAAGGCCGCTTCCCCTGCCTCGCGCATCGCCGTCACTCCGCCGCCACTGGCCAGAGTGGTCGCCGCCACGTAGTACCCCTGGTCGTTGCCGGAATTCTTCTCCGCAAACATCAGGTAACGCAACGCGGCCTCCCGCCCTTTGGGACTAAACACCCCCGCAGCCAGCCACCCACGGACCTCGCCCGCCAGTACCGCCAGGCGCCCGGCGGACAGCAGACTCTGCAAATAAGCCAAAGCCAACGACTCATCAAACCCCGCCTCCAGGCAGGTCTTGAACTGATCAACCGCCCCGGCGTAATCACCCGCCTGAACCGCATTCATTCCCAACTGCCTGGCCACCGCCACCCGCACCCCCGCATCCTTCGGCAGCAAGTCCGCCGCCTTCGTCAAGGCCTCCTGCGCCCCTTTGTAGTCTTTCAGGCCGGTCATCATGTAACCGCGCTTCAACTCGATCACGCCCCGCTGCTCGGCCGTTTTGGCCGCCCCGACCGCTCCATCCAAAACCTTCAACGCCTCCGCCCAACGCTCCTGCCGGGCCAGGGACTCGGCCACCACCATCAGGGCACGCGGATCATGGTCTCGCTTCATCCAGAGTTCCGCATATCTGGCGGCCTTATCGTACTGCCCTAGCCGCACGTTGGCCTCGGCCAGCACCTTCCACGCCTCGAGTTGACGGGCCCCATCCCCAGGCACCTGTGTCAGATAACGCTCCAACACCGACACCGCCACGGCATCCTTGCCGGCCTTGATCGCCAAATACGCCTGGTCAAACAACAGATCCGCCGCCTTGGGAAACTCCTTAACCAACTCCTCGCACAACCGGAGCCCCCGTTCCTCCTTGCCCACCCGCTCACTGTTGCGCACCAGCATGAGTTTCACATGGCTGTTTCCGCGATCGAAGTCCAGCGCCTTCACCAGAGCCGCATCCGCACCGGCGTAGTCCCCCTGTCCGATCAGGCGCGTCGCCTCTTGCATCAGCGGTCCGACATGGTAGCGCCCGTACTGACGCTGGAACGCCCCCGGTTCCTTACTGTGCTCCGGGATCGGCCAGTCCCCGTCAGCCGCCCTCACACTCCCCACCAACCCCATCGCTAGCAACAAAGCCATTATTCGCATCGTTCTCAAACTCCTCATGACCCGCCCCCCCTCACTATGAGAGTTCATGTTCGACCTCATCATGATTGATCACTTTCATCCCGACGAGGATATCCCCGATTCTCTGTCCTGTCCGCTTCTGGCGCCGTAGCGCCTCCTTGAGTTGCAGTTCGGTAATCTTGCCGCTCCTCAAAAGCCGGGCACCCACCCGGTCCCCAAGCGGACGTCCGGCAGCATCCGGACGATAACCGCAGTATAAGGCGAAATGCAAATCGATCGACGCGCAAAGTTTGAAGGCCACCTTCCGGCCCAACTCCCCCGCCAATGCCTCGCGATTGATGTCCACGCGATCATCCGCCGCCAGGACCACCGTCTCGCCATCCATCTCCAGCGGGAAAACCTGATAGCGCTCCGCCAGTTCCAGCGGCACCAACTTCATAAGCTCCTCAGGGGTGGCGAACGGATCAATCTCCACCGCCTCCACATGCCGTTGCCTTGCCAGCGCAACCATTAGATCCTCATCCCACAACACCCCTTGCCGGATCAGGATCGTCCCGAGCTTCTCCCCGGTAACCGCCTGCTCCGCCAGCGCCGATTCCAACTGCTTCGTGGTCACCAACCGCCGCTCCAACAGGAGATCGCCCAACTTCAGGTGATACTGCCGCAACTGATCTTCGGTCGGCCAGGCGTGTGCCGTCTTTCCCCAGGCCGGCACCTGCCGGGAAACCCGGGCCGCCACATATCGGCGGATGGCCACCCATGTCGCGCAAAAGTTCAGGATATTGGCGTAGATTAGACGCGGCGGCACCAGCAGTGCATGCGCGAACCCGTAGATACGCCATGTGGAAACCACCCGATTCGCCAGCCGCCACAGTAACAACCCGAGAATGGCAAATACGGCAGTCGCAAACACCTCGTCTCTCGAAATCAACGGCGGAATCTGAACTCCCGGCACGAGGTAAGGCGCCACCAGACAGCCCAGCCAGTATAACGCCACCACATACCCAACCACCGTCAACAGGTTCGCCAGTACCGCCTTCCGATCCCGGTAGAGACAGTAGTCGCGGTTCAGTTGGCGCGTCCACCCCATGCCCCATCCCTGCAGTCCGATCCCCAGGATCCAACGCGACCGCTGCCGTACCGCCGCATGGAACTGCTTCGGGAAATACTCCCGCGTGGCCACCGGCTCATGCACCCGGTACTCCCGCATCTTCCCGCTCCACAAACTCCGGCGCGTCTCCACTCGCTCAACCCGTTGCTGCAGGAATATCTTCTTTCCCTCCAGATCCTTCAGGTGCAACCCCATCTCGTAGTCCTCGGTCAGGGTGTTGATGTTGAACACCTGGTTCCGGTTCTGGGCAGCCAGGTAATCCATCGCCCGCCTGCTGATTGCCGTCCCGACACCCGCCGACGGCAGATACGCCGCCAGATACTCCCGCACCCGCAGATCCTTCGTGTGACTCTCGGCAAATTCATCCATGTAGACGCCTGTCACAAAGTCGTACCAGCGTCCCTCCAACGGGAAGACCGGCAACTGGATGAAATCCATCCGGGGCATCAGGTAGTTGAAATACTTCAGCGAAAGCGGATGGACCAGATCCTCCGCATCATGCATGACGTAAAAATCAAACCTTACCCCATGCTCCTTCTCATACAGCAGTACCTCCTGGTAAATCCAGTTGAGGCAGTCCGCCTTGTTGGTCGGACCGTCAATCGGAGTGACCGCCAACTCGATGTTGGAATAGATCTCCCGCGCCTTCTCCACCTCGCGCCGCGTCGCCTCGTCATTCGGATAGGTTCCCACAAAAACATTATAATTCCTGTAGCGCAGGGTCCCCAGGGTGTTCAACAACATCCGGGCAATCACCGCCGACTCATCCCAGGCGGGAATCATGACGGCCACCCGTTGCTCCGGCACCTCATCCAACTGCCGCACGGTTACCGGATGAATAAGTCTTCCCAGGAAAAGCTTCCGATAGATCACCCTTGTGTAATGAACCAGATCAAAAAATAAGTCATCAACACCGCTGATCAGAAACAGAACCGCCAGGATCATGAACAACCAGCGGAATGTGTACCAGACGATGAACCCAGCCCGTCCACCCGCTTCCATCATGGACCCGGTGTTGGCCAGCAGCGATTGGTAGAGGAGGATTACGGCCAGGACAACCACAACCCAGCGAACTGCGCTTAGGAGAACCAGTCTCAAATGCGGAGGCTTTTTCACGCAACCACCCTTTCTGCCCCTTCGGGCCAACTATCCCCGTCAGCAATTTCAGGATAACGCCATTCCCCCCAATGTCAATCCGGATGTTGTAACTGAAGTTTCCGTGCGTATGGATTTGGTGTGTGCAATTGCCGCCCCGGCGAGGAATGGCGACATTCCTGCCTTGCGTTGACAATGTCGTCACCGGGATTGACACCCTACCCGCCAGACTCTATTCTTTACCCCTTTGAATCGAGGAAACATGCATAAAATCATTCATCAAGTACGCAATTGGTTCAGCGGCGCCAAACCCGCCGCCGAAAAAACAACCATGATCTACGTCATGGTCTCTCCTCAACGGCAGGGCCACGCCGATATGTATTCCGGCGACCCCACCCCCATCCTCCACCGGCTGACGTCTTTTTCCACGCGGGAAGCCCTCCCGGTCGTGGCCGTCTTCCCCGGTAAGGCATTCAGGAAAATCCCCGACGGCGCCCACCAGAGCGGCGTCACCGTCCGCTACACCATGCCCGACCAGGTGGTAAAGATCACCGAACAAGCCGCCAAGGAGGCTGGAAAATCGGGATCGGTCGTCATTGTCACCAACCACCCCCTCGTCGAAAAGTACGCATCCACCCACCGCCTCAAAACCCTCCGCCTCGACACCTTCGAGAAGGCACTGGAGTCCGTCGCCGGCCCCGTGCGTCGCGAAGTCCGCAGGCAGGACGGCGGCGGCGCCCCGCGTCCCGCCGCTCCTCAGCCGGAGAACAAACGTCCCCAGGAACCCCGCAAACCGGAGGATCAGGCGCAACCTCAGCCCGCGAAACCCACACCCCCTTCCGCCCCAAGCACCCCCGTCCCCCTGCCCAAACCCGACCGCCAGGAACGCGATCAGTCGGTTCTTGATCTCATCGATCCGCTATAACCTGCAACAAGGAGACAACATGAACATCCGTCATTGGACCGCCGGGTTGGTCGCCATCAGTACCGCCATCACAGGCGCACTCCTCTGGTGCGGCTGTGACACCGATTCCGCTTCCGAGGGGATCAGCATCTCCCCCGAATCGATCGTCGTCAAGCCGGGACAAACCGTCACATTCAAAGCCTCCGGTGGCTACGAGTATTCATGGAAACTCAATCCTAACGACGGCAGTGGCACCCTGAATACGTCCAAAGGGGAATCGGTCATCTACACCTGCATGTCCACCAATATCGGATCCATGCCTAAACAGGTTATTGTGACCTCCACCATCGCCGGCACTTCCGAGGGCGGCACGTCTAACGCCACTCCTTATAGCATGGAAGCGACGGCCGAAGTGTATTGGGCCGGAGGCACGGGTGGCGGCGGCTCGATCTCTATCACCCCCTCCGGAACACAGAATATCGCCACCAACGGAACCAAGACTTACGCCGTCAGCGGCGGAACGCCTCCTTACACCTGGTCGGTCGGCAATACAGCGCTGGGCACCCTGAGCACGTCGTCCGGTGCCTCCACCATTTACACGGCCAAGGGGACCGGCAACAATACGATCACGGTGGCCGATTCCGCCAGCCATACCGATTCCGAAAGCATTTCCCAACCGTAGGCGTTCATGGGAAAAACCCCGCTCGTCATCACCAGCCTTCAAAATCCGCGCGTCAAGGCCGTCGTCGGATTGCGCCAACGCTCCGATCGCGACGAACGCAACGAAATGATCATCGAGGGCTACCGCGAACTCAAGCGCGCCCTCGATAACCAACACCTCCCTAAGGCTGTCTTCTCCTGCCCATCCCTCTTTATGGGCTCCAACGAACCGGCGCTCCTGGAGCGCTGTCGTGCCGCCGGGGCCGAGTTGTTCGAATGCACGCCCGCCGTCTTTACTAAGATGTCCTATCGCGACCGGCCGGAAGGGCTGCTGGCCGTGGCGCCACAGGTCCGCCACACTCTCGCCAACCTCCGGTTGCCGCCCCATCCCCTCGTGGTCGTCGCCGAGTCCATCGAGAAACCAGGCAACCTCGGCACCATCCTGCGCACCTCCGACGCCGCCGGCGTCCATGCCGTCATCGTCTGCGACCGCTGCACCGACATTAATAACCCAAACGTGGTGCGATCCAGCATCGGAACCCTCTTCTCCCTCCCCGTGATCGAGGCCCCCACCACAGAAACCCTCGCCTGGCTCCACGCCAACCACATCCATATTCTGGCCGCTACCCCGCACACGGACTTCGAGTACTATTCGGTGGATCTTCGCCACGGTACCGCCATCGTCGTGGGCACCGAGCAATACGGCCTGAGCGAAATCTGGATGAAGGAGGCTGACCTCAAAGTCCGCATCCCCATGCTCGGTCAGGCCGATTCCCTCAATGTGGCCGCCGCCACCACCATCCTTCTCTACGAAGCCGTCCGTCAACGCAGAACCTGAACAGAAAGCAAGAATCAACCATGAAAACCGAACATTTTCTCGAAATGCTGGTCTTTAACTCCCGCTGGCTGCTGGCCCCTTTCTATTTGGGCCTGATCATTGGCATCCTGATGCTGTTGGTCAAATTCGCCCAGGAGTTCCTCCACACCCTGCCTTCCCTCTTCTCGCTTACCGGACACGAAGTGACCCTGGCCATCCTCAGCCTGGTGGATATGTCGCTGATTGCCAATCTGCTCATCATCATCATCTTCAGCGGCTACGAGAACTTCGTCTCCAAGATCGACACCGCCGGACACGAGGATCGCCCCGAATGGATGGGTAAAGTCGACTTCTCAGGACTGAAGATTAAACTCATCGCCTCGATGGTGGCCATTTCGGGTATCGAACTCCTGAAGGGGTTTGTGAATGTGGCCGCCGTCAGCGACCGCGAACTCTCCTGGCGCGTCGGCATCCATGCCATGCTCGTCATCTCCGGCGTTCTTTTCGCCACCATGGACCGCATCGCCCATGGCACCCGGAAACACACCTGACCCTGATACGCCGGCTCTCGTTTATTCGGAAAGCACGACGCTCTCAAACACTTTGAAGCGCGCTCCCTCCCTCCACGCCTCCGGCCCCAACCCCGCCTTCATACTCAACGACGACAGCGTCTCCTCCACCCCCCACCCCTGCTCCACCGCCACTTGAGGCAGATACACCGCCCGGTGGCCCCCCTTCTCCAGAATAATCCCGTGCCGGCCAACTTCGAACTCATCCAGGGACTTGATGTCGCGTATCGGACTCAGAATGGACACATCGATCTCGATTCGATCCACTTCCTCCGCGCAAACCGGCCTGAATCGCGGATCGCGTAACGCGGCGTTGACCGCATTGCCGTGTACCGACAGGTACAATGGCTCATCCGGCGCCAGCGAGCCGATGCACCCGCGTAAGTGGCCGCCAATCTTGAGCGTCACAAACGTCGCCGTCTTCCTCTCCATCGCCGGCGTCAACGCGTAGGAATCAAATCAGTATAGGTCCTCGACCACACCGTGGAAACAGAATCCTTGTTCCGTTTTTCCGGCCGCTGGTGTAGTCTCCTCCACGAAAGGAGACCACGTTATGTCTGTAAACAAACACCTTGTTCTCTCCCTCGCTCTCGTCCTTACCACAGCCGTGGCCCTCGCGGCCGCCGTCAAAACCATGAGTGTCCAGAATCGAAAGGCCGACCTCCGCGACACCCCGACACCTTTCGGCCGTGTCCTGGCCTCGTTGTCCTACGGCGACCAGGTTACCGTGGAAGAGCAAAACGGCCCCTGGATGAAGATCTCGTTGGCTGGCACCTCCGGCTGGGTCCACTCCTCGGTTCTGACCCCCAAGCGGATCATTATGAAATCCGGCGAGGACTCGCAAACCGCCGCCTCCAGCGATGAAGTCGCCATGGCTGGCAAAGGATTTAACCCGGAAGTGGAAGCCCAGTTTAAGGCCAATCATAAGGATATCGACTTCAAATGGGTCGACCGAATGGAAAAAATCGTCATCCCCCCGCAGAAGATCAAGGCCTTCGTCGATGAAGGCGGCTTGACCACGTCTTCGCAAGGAGGTGCCCAATGAAGTCGGTTGTCACCATCCTCATCACCACCACGGGATTCATCCTCGCCGGCTGCAAAACCCTGGACATGATCACGGAGGCAGGCACTTCCGTGGCCGTCGCCACCGGCGCCATGTCCACCGATCAGGCCCAGTCCATCAACCGCTCGGTGGGCGCCGTTGGCAAAGTCTTCGAATCCATCACTCCCGAACAGGAGTACTATATCGGACGCACTGTCGCCGCGACCATTCTCTCCCATAACAAACCGCTCGATGACACCAGACTCACCGAGTACCTGAACACACTGGGCCAATATCTGGCCCTCTGTTCAGACCGCCCGGAGACATTCGGCGGTTATCACTTCCTCATCATGGACACCGATGACATCAACGCTTTCGCCGCACCGGGCGGTCTGATCCTCGTTTCCCGCGGCATGATCAAGTGCTGCCCCAACGAGGATGCCCTCGCCGCTGTCCTGGCCCACGAAGTGGCCCACGTCAGCCTCAACCATGGCCTCCAGGCCATCAGCAAGAGCCGCCTGACCTCCGCCGCCACCATCCTGGGCACCGAAGCCGCCAAGAACCTCGGTGGCAAGGAACTTGCCGACTTGACCAAAACTTTCGAGGACTCCATTTCGGATATCACCGGGAAAATGGTCAACAGCGGGTATGCCCGCCACCTGGAATTCCAGGCCGACAAGACCGCCATCGGCACCCTTCGCCGCGCCGGATACGACCCCGCCGGATTGAGAACCATGCTGATAGCCATGGACAAACGCCTGAAGCCGGGAGGACTGGACTTCGCCAAGACCCATCCGGCCCCGAAGGACCGGATTGCCGAGGTCACGAAACTCATCGGATCCACTCCTGAACAACGCCTCTCCGTCGCTGTCAACCGGCGGTTCGAGAAAGCTATCAAAGACCTCTGAATCGTCACCACGGCCACACATGCTGAAACGCATCCTTCAGGGTATAGGGATCGGCATCGTTGCCGGCGGCTTGTCGTTGGCGCTATGGCAGACAGACACCCTAACCCGTCTGGAGGCCAAAACGTGGGACTGGCGCGTAGCGCGCCTATCCAAACCGGGCCCCGCCACCGACCGGGTCCGCCTGATCTTTCTTGATCAATACAGTCTGGACTGGGGCAAGGCACGCGGGTGGGACTGGCCTTGGCCGCGGCAAGTCTACACCGCCATCTTGGATTTCTGCCGCAGGGGCCACGCCAAGGCCGTCGCCTTCGACGTCATCTACAGCGAACCTTCGCCATGGGGCGTGGAAGACGATGCCGCCTTCGGTAACGCCATTCGGCGCTCCAGTAACTTTGTTGGCACCCTCTTCGTGGCCAACAAAATGGGCGGACAAACCCATTGGCCCGCCGACATCCCGCCGCCTGCGGTTCCCCTGAAGACCGAGTCCACCACGACCGCCCAATTCCACCCCCTAGCCCGGGCCACCTTCCCCATCCCCGAAGTCGCCACCAACGCCGCTTTGCTCGCCACCGTCTTCGGCAACCCGGACAGTGATGGAATCTACCGACGCCTGAAACCATTCAGCCTCTTCGACGGACAGGTCGTCCCGTCACTGGGGTTGGCGTCGTATCTCACCGCGCATCAGGATCGCCACCTGTCCCTTTCCGGGGACTGCTTCTCCGCCGGGCCTTCAAACTCGCCTCTGCCCATCGACCGCAACGGAAACGTCATTCTCAACTTCCGGGGCCCCTCCCAAACCCACAAGGCCGTCAATGTCGCCGCTGTCATCGAGTCCGAGTTGCGTATGCAGGAAGGCAAACCGCCGATCATCCCCCCCTCCTTCTTCACCAATACCTATGTCTTCTTCGGCTTCACCGCTCCCGGCCTCTTCGACCTTAAACCAACCCCTATTTCCGCCGTCTACCCTGGCGTGGAACTGCATGCCACCCTTCTGGACAACCTGCTGGCGTCCGACTTCATGCGCGATACCCCTCCCGCCTGGGTCGTCCTCCTGACCTTCCTCCTGACCGTGACCGGCGCCATCGGCGTCCGCCTCGGCAGGACCGCTTGGCAGAATGTGCTGACCTTTGCTGTACTACTCCCCATTCCCACCCTCTTAGGCATTCTGGCATACACCCGGGGGCAGTGGCTCCCTGTAGTCGTGCAATATACCGCCCTCACCCCCGCCCTCGTCGCAGCCCTTGCCGTGAACTTCGCCACCGAAGGCCGCCAAAAACGATTCATCAAGGGCGCCTTTAGACAATACTTGTCCCCCATCGTCATCGAGGAACTGGTCCAGCATCCCGAACGCCTCGCGCTTGGCGGCGAAACCCGTGAACTCTCCCTCTTCTTCTCCGATCTCAAAGGGTTCACCGCCATCTCAGAACACTTGACCCCGCAACAACTGACCACCCTCCTGAACGAATACCTGACCGCCATGACCGACGTGATCTACGCCAACGGCGGTACCGTGGACAAGTACGAAGGCGATGCCATCATCGCCTTCTGGAACGCTCCCCTCCCTCAGACCGACCACGCCCTCCGTGCCGTCCGTGCCGCCCTGCACTGCCAACAGCGCCTGGCCGAACTGAACCCCGTCTTCCGGGGCCAGGTTGGAACCGATCTGATCCAGCGGATCGGCATCAACAGCGGCCCCGTGGTCGTCGGCAACATGGGTTCACGCCAGCGTTTCAACTACACATTCCTCGGCGACGCCGGCAACCTCGCCTCCCGACTGGAAGGCATTAACAAACAGTTCGGCACCACCATCCTCATCTCGGAAGCCACCCGCCGCCAACTGGACACCTCGATTGCCGCCCGTGAATTGGGCCGGGTCCGCGTCGTCGGGCGCCGCGAACCTGTCCGCGTCTTCGAACCCATGCTACCCGAACAGGCCGCTACCCGGCAGGAGCGCCTTGCCTGTTTCGCCAAAGCCCTTGCCGCCTTCTACGCAGGCGACCTTCGTTCCGCCTTGCAGGGATTTCAAACCATTGAAACTGCGGATCCCGCCGCTGCCGCCTATACCAACCGCTACCGCACCGCCAACCCTCCCATGGACAACTGGGATGGAATCTGGATAATGACCGAAAAGTGAGGCACGATTATGACAACACGCAAAGTAAAGGGATTGACGCTTCTGGGCCACAGCACCACACGGTATCCGGACTCGCCCGACAAGGCACGCCTGGAGTCATTCCCAAACCGGTACCACACCCGATCCTACCACGTCCGCTTTGACTGCCCTGAATTCACCAGCCGCTGCCCCATCACCGACCAACCCGACTTTGGCCACATTTCAATCGACTATGTCCCCGGAAAACTCTGCCTGGAAAGCAAGGCGTTGAAACTTTATCTGTTTTCCTTCCGGAACCATAACACCTTCCATGAGGAAGTGGTCAACCGGGTCTTGGATGATATCGTCAGGACGATCCATCCGCGTGAAATCACCGTCAAAGGTGTTTTCAATCCAAGAGGCGGCATCGCCATCACGGCGGAAGCCCACTGGCCGGAATAATATCCCCCATCAAAAGCATCCGGCCACAGGTCAGCGCCGCATCCATCTGTGCAGCACCGACCTGTGGCCGGCTTCAGTCCCGCCGCTCGTCTACGGCCAGAAACCTTTTACTTGGCGGGTGCCGACAACTTCTCCTTGATCTTGGCGATCAACTGCTTCTCCAACGCCGGATCCTTGCCCACCTGTTCGGCGGCCGCTTCGCGTCCCTGACCCAGTTGATTTCCATCAAACGACAACCAGGACCCGCGCTTCTCAATGAGTCCGTGCTCAATGGCACAGTCCACCACCGAACCCGCCCACCAGATGCCCCGCGCAAACAAGATATCGAACTCAGACTCGACAAACGGCGCGGCCACCTTGTTCTTCACCACCTTCACGCGTGTCCGGTTCCCAACCACCTTGCCGGCTGGATCCTTGATGGCGCTGATCCGGCGGATATCCAGCCGGACCGACGCGTAGAACTTCAACGCCCGCCCGCCGGGCGTCGTCTCCGGATTCCCGAACATGACGCCGATCTTTTCACGGATCTGGTTCGTGAAAATGCACAGCGTCTTGGACGTCGAAATGGCCGCCGTCAGTTTGCGCAACGCTTGCGACATCAACCGCGCCTGCAACCCCACGTGCGCATCGCCCATCTCTCCATCCAACTCCGCGCGCGGCGCCAAGGCCGCCACCGAATCGAGCACCACCACGTCCAGGGCATTGCTTCGCACCAGCGTCTCGCAAATGCTCAACGCCTCCTCGCCCGACGTCGGCTGCGAAACCAGAAGATCGTCAAGGTTGACGCCTATCTTTTTCGCATACATCGGATCCATGGCATGTTCGGTATCAATGAACGCCGCCAATCCGCCATTCTTCTGCGCGTTGGCAATCACGTGCAGCGTCAACGTGGTCTTGCCCGAGGATTCCGGACCGAAAATCTCAACCACGCGCCCGCGCGGCAACCCACCCACCCCCAGCGCCATATCCAGCGAAAGCGCCCCGGTCGATATCACCGAAATCTCTTTGTGCCCTTCCGCCTCTCCAAGGCGCATGATGGCGCCATCGCCGAATTCCTTCTGAATCTGCGCCAACACCGCACTCAACGCGGATGAAGATCCTGTCTCGTTACCTTTGGTTACCTTGCTCATCGTTGCTTTCTCGCTTTCCACGACCCGTCAGGCCGTCTTTTTGTATCCGTGGGGATGCTTTTGGTGCCATTCCCACGCGCTCTCCACAATAGACTTCAAATTTGAATACTCAGGCTTCCACCCCAAAACCGTCTTCGCCCGCTCCGCCCCGGCCACCAACCGGTCCGGATCACCCGGCCGCCGCGGCGAAAACTCCTCCGGTACCGGATGCCCCGTAACCTGCCGCACCACATCAATGACTTCACGGACCGAGAACCCTGTCCCCGTCCCGAGATTGAACGCCCCCGTATGACTCCCAGTCAGCGCCAGAATGTGCGCCCGCCCCAGATCAACAATATGAATGTAGTCGCGAATACAGGTGCCATCCGGCGTGTTGTAGTCATTCCCGAAAACATTCACACACGGCTTCTGCCCGAGCGCCACCTTGATCACATTGGGGATCAGATGCGTCTCCGGCTCATGATCCTCGCCAAACGTTGGCGTGGCCCCGGACGCATTGAAGTAGCGCAGAAAGACCGGTCGCAACCCGTGGATCTGCTGGTACCATGCCAGCACCTTCTCATACATGAGCTTGGATTCACCATAGGGATTCACCGGCCGCTGCGGCGTATCCTCCGTGATCGGAATCCGATCCGGAAACCCGTAGGTGGCACACGTTGACGAAAATACAATCCTCGATACACCCGCTTTGACCATCGCCGCCGCCAGATTCACCCCGCCCGTGACGTTGTTGGTAAAATAGAGCCCTGGATCCTGCATCGACTCGCCCACCAGCGCATACGCCGCGAAATGCATGACAGCCTCTGGCCTGGCCTCCACCATCGCCTTCTCGACCTGCCCGGCGTTGCGTAAGTCCCCCACAATCAGTCGTGCCCGCCTATCCACCGCATCGCGGTGCCCGCGTTCCAGGTTGTCAAAAACCACAACCTCATGCCCCGCATTCAACAGCAGTTCGGTCGTCACACTCCCAATGTAACCGGCGCCTCCTGTCAAAAACACCTTCATGACTGCTCCTCCAGCGCCTTCAACCGCTGATCAATCTCCCCGACTCGCTTCTTCAATTCGGGAATCCTCATCATGTGCGCGTGCGCCTTCCGCGCCTCATCGTGCGGCATCGCCGGATACCCCGATACAAACGTCGCCGCCGGCACATCCTTGAGGACACCGGCCTGCCCCCCAACCACCGAATCGTCCCCGATGTGCAGGTGCCCTCCTACCCCGGCCTGCCCTGCCATTTGAACCCGACACCCGACATGCGAACTCCCCGCAATTCCAACCTGGGCGGCAATCGCCGTGTCTGCGCCGATCGTCACGTTGTGGGCCACCTGCACCAAGTTATCGATCTTCACCCCGTTGCCAATCCGCGTGACACCAAATCGCGCCCGGTCAATCGTCGCGTTGGCCCCGATTTCGACATCGTCGCCAATCTCCACCACGCCCACCTGCGGCACTTTCTTCCAGTGCCCCGCCTCCTTGACATAACCAAACCCGTCACTGCCTATCACGGCACCATTGTGAACAATCACGCGGTTTCCCACTTGTGTATATTCGCGAAGACTGACCAACGGATAGAAACGGCAGTCGGCGCCCACTTCGCAGTCGTGCCCCACGTAACACCCGGCAACCAGTACCGTCCGGTCGCCGATACGAACGCCCGGTTCAATCACACAGTGCGGCCCGATATGCACATCCCGGCCCAACTGCACCCCTTCGGCAATGATCGCCGTCGAATGAATCCCGGGCGCATAGGCGACTGGGGGACGCGACAACCAGACCGCCGCCTGCGCAAACGCGGCGTCCGCATTCTTGACGCGGATCAGCACACTCGAACTCGCCCCCTGCCAAGCCTCATTGACCAACACCGCTGAGGCCTTTGTCGTTTTGAGCATGGGCGCATATCGCGGATTGCTCAGAAAACTGAGATCCCCTGCCACGGCGGCATCCAGGGCCGCCACTCCCTTGATCTCAACCGACCCATCCCCTTCCACGCATCCGCCCAGACGGCCCGCCAATTCGTGAATGGCTAACGGCATCTCCGTTACTCCTTGCTTTCGGGTTTCCCGGCGTTCAGCAGTTGGATCACCTGATCCGTAATATCCATCGCCGGACTGGCGTAGAGCACCGGCTCCAACCCGTTGGCCAGCAGTCCGCCCGACTCCAGGACCAGACCGTAACCGCCCTTGCTGGCACAGGCCTGCACGGCGGATTTCACCGCCTTCGCCAACTCGGAATGAATCTTCCGCCCTTCGCCTTCAATCTGTTTCTTGCGCGAAGCCGCCTTCTCCCGGATGGTGTTCTCGTATTCGATCACTTCCGTGAGTTTGTCCTCGGCCTGCTCGCTTTTCCTGTCGCGGGCCGCGTCCGTCAGTGCCTTGTTCTGCGCCTCGGCCCGAAGGGATTCAAACTCCTGCTTGAGCTTCCGGTGGTCCGCCAGCAACTTGTCCCGCTCGGCTGAAAAATCCTCCAATTGCTGCTGGATATGGGTGTCGGCCAGTTCCGTCTTGTAATACGACTTCAAGACCCGGCTTCCATCCACTACCGCAATCTTGATTTCACCGGCAGAAACAACCGCCGCCACCAAACCGACGGTCGCCATCATCATGTTCAAACGCATCTTCACGCTACCTCCCTGTTCGCCTTCCTGCCAACCCGTCAAAACCCGTAACCGATCCAGAAACTGACGTTTTCCGTCCGCGCCCGATCATCCGCCTGCATCACCGGCCACGCATAATCAAACCGGATCGGGAATCCGGGTATGTCCAGCCGTAACCCGATACCAGCACCCGCTGACAGGCTTCCGAAATCAAAATCATACGGATCAAAAGCCACATTGCCGATATCATAAAATCCCGCCAACCGGAACTTGGGGACACCGATCGGCATCGAGTACTCCGCACTCGCCAGCATCAGGGTCTGCCCCCCACAGGGCCGAGTCTCGCCGGTCCCGTCAGCCCGCTCGGCAATCGGCCCCACCCACCGGTAGCGGAATCCGCGAATGGTGCGAGCCCCGCCCGCAAAAAGCCGTTCCGACAACGGAACCTGGTCATCCTGATTGTCGCCCATCATATCAACAACTTCAGCCCGTCCGCGCACACTCAAGACATGCCCCCACCAGAGCGGAAAGTGAATGGTACTGCCAGCCTCGAGATCATACAGATCCGTATCGAACCCCAGTGGCCCGCCCATCAATGTACTGGAAAAGAAGGTCCGGCTTCCGCGCGTCGGCATGAAAAAATTGTCGCGCGTATCCCGCGTCCACGTCGCCGCCAGCGAACTGGCAACCCGCTCCGGCTCGGAGAAGAAAAACTCCGTGGTCTCCCCGTTGTTGACGACCTCATACGCATTCGTGTCATCCACATTTTTGATGTTGACGCTCTCCAGCCGGTATTTCAAATCCAGGCGGTTCGGCCCCGCCAACGGGACTCCCAACCCCAGGGCGCCGCCCTGCCTCTGGACATCGTAGTCGCGATTATTGTGCCGCTGACTGTAGAGATCCAGGCTCAGCGCCAGTTGCCGGTCGAGAAACCACGGCTCCACGAAGGACAACGTGTAGTCCTCCCTCGTCGACCCTCCCTCGGCACGCAACTTGGCTTTCTGCCCGCCACCCACCGGCGGCCAACTCCCAAGATCAAAATTACCCTGACTGATTTCGACAAACCCCACCAACTTGTCGATACTCGAAAATCCCGCCCCCGCCATGAATTGACCGGTGGGCTTCTCCTCAACGGTAAACACCAGATCACTCTGGTCCGCCGCCGCCGTCGGTTCTGTCGTGGCGCTCACGTTCTCAAAAAAGTTGAGGTTCCGAAGTTTATTCTCACTCTGACGCACTTTGACGCCATCGTAACGCTGCCCGGGATACACCTGCAACTCACGGCGGATGACCTTGTCCTGCGTGGTGCTGTTCCCGTGGATCAGGATATTGCGGATGGACGTCAATCGGCCTTCGGTCACCGTAAACCGAACATCCACATCCCCTTCCTTTTCGCGCAAATCCAATCGGTAATTGGCCGCCGTCCCCATGTAGCCCCGGCTCTCATAGTAATCCCGGATGACACCGGCCGCCTTGGCAATTTGCGCGTCCGACGCCACATCCCCGATCTTTAACCCGCATCCCCCCAGTAAAGCCGATTCCGGGAATAACGTGGCGCCCGTGACCACCATCCGCGAGACCCGGTAGGAGATTCCTTCCCGCAGCGGAATCGTGATGTCAAACTTGCCCGGTTTGACTTCCGCAATCTGGGGCTTCCCGATTTCCACATCCAAATACCCGCGATCCTTGTAAACGCCCCGGATCCGTTCACACCCGGCCCGGAGATCTTCCAGATCATAAGGAGTCCCGCGAAACCATCCCATCGGATTGTACCAGGCGGGAATGTTCATCGCTTCCCGCAAGACTGAAGACTCCACCGCCTTGCACCCCGCAAACCTGACCTTCCTCACACTGCGCTGATCCCCCTCCCGGACATCAAGACTCAGCGTGGCCAACCCCGCCTTCTCCTCCGCAACATTCAGAGACCAGTTCACCGTCGCAAATGCATACGACCGCTTGCGGTACTCCTCCTTCAAGGCAACCACACGCGCCGCCACCACCGCATTGTCCAGGAAATCACCGGGCTTCAGGCCAAGCAAGTCGATCACCTTGGCGGAACCCAACGCGTCCGCCCCGGTTACCCGAACCGGTTGCGTCAGTTTGTATTTCATCCGCACAGAATACACCAACACCACCCCGTTCGTACCGGACTCCACCTCCGCCAGCACGTCCGAGAACCGACCCGTGGCCAGAAGTTCGCGAACATCGCTTTTCACCAGGCCGCTGTCCAGCACCTGCCCCTCCCGCGCTGCCACGCAACTGCGGATCATCGCCTCATCCACCTGGATTTTCCCCAACGACCGCACACTCACTTTGCGAATGACGTCGGCATGCAGCCCGGCGGCACAACACATCACAACCAGAACAACGACCGCACTACTCCGCTTCATCATGGGTGCTCCTCCTGCATATACCCCGGTTGAATCGCCGCCTCATCCACCCCATGATGGAGACCATCGCGAAACCGGGTGTATTCCGCCATGAATTCCAACCGGATATCATCGTTTGTCGGACCGTTGCGATTCTTGGCCACATCCACAAGCGCCAACGTTTCGTTATCATGTTCCGGATGGGTGGGGATCCGTGACGGACGCTGCAGGAACATCACAATATCCGCATCCTGCTCGATCGAACCCGAATCCCGCAGGTCCGACAACTTGGGACGCTCCGTCTTGTCACGCTGCTCCGCCGCGCGACTCAACTGGCTGAGTACCAACACCGGGATATTCAGCTCCTTGGCCATCCCCTTGAGCCCGGCGGAAACCATCGAGATTTCAACCTGCCGGCTCTGCCGGCTGTATTCCGGCGCCCGCAGCAACTGGAGGTAATCGACCACAATCAGTTGCACATCATGCTTAACCTTCATCCGGCGTGCCCGCGCCCTGATCTCCGCAATCTCAAGCCCGGCGGTGTCATCCAGGAAAATCGGCGCCGACACCAATGCGTCCGCCGCATGAATCAACTTGTTGTGATTCACCTTGGTCAGGAACCCATCGCCCAGACGCTGCATGGAGACTTCGGCCCGGCTGCAAATCATCCGCTTCACCAGATCCACACATGACATTTCCAGGCTGAACACCCCCACCGGCTTCGGCCGCCCCTCCGGATCACCCCGCCCCAACGATACATTCTCCACAATGTTCATCGCCAGCGAGGTCTTCCCCATCGAGGGCCGTGCCGCCAGAATAACCATGTTCGCAGGCTTCAACCCCCCAATGCACCGGTCAATATCCCTGTACCCCGTCGAGAGCCCCATGATGCCCTTGTGTTCCGAATCCAAGAGCCGCACAATTTCATGAACGAGATCTTCCCAGGGGCGCATCTGCCCGTGCTGGTGTACCGTGATGTCAAAAAAGGACTGCTCCGCCGAACTGAGCACCGCCTGCGCGTCGGCATCCGATTGGTAGCAATCCTTCTCGATCTCCCGCGAGGTCTCAATGACCCGGCGCAACAAATACCGGTCACGGACAATATCAATGTAGTACTCGGCGTGTGCCGCCGTCGGCGTGGCATCCACAATCCGGTTCAGTGCCGTCGGACCGCCAATCCGATCCAACACCCCCGCCCCTTTCAGATGCTCGCCGACCGTCAGCAAATCAATGGGGTGCCCATCCCGCGACATGCCCAACAGGACTTCGTATACCGCCCGGTGGACAGGGATATAAAACGATTCGGGAGCCAACTGCCGCTCAATGCACAGGTCCATGACCCGTTCGGCATCCAGCAACACGGCCCCCAAAACCCCCCGTTCGGCTTCCTCGCTGTGCGGCGGCACACGTTCAAGCCGGGCTACCGCCGCCATCGAGACAGGGGCTTCATTGGCCATGAGACTATTCCTGAACAACCCAGACTTTAATCAGGGCTTCCACATCCGAATGGATCTTGATCTTCACCTCGAAGACGCCCAATTCCTTGATCGGCGCCTCAAGTTGCACGGCGTGCTTGTCGAGTTCAAACCCTTGCGATTCAAGCACTTTCGCGATATCCGCACTGGTCACCGACCCGAATATCTTTTCGCCATCGCCCACCTTCACGGGAATCGTGCAGGAAGCCTTTTCCATCTTCGCGGCCAGCGCGAGCGCTTTCTCACGCCCGGCTTTCCGCTCCACCTCGCGCTGCTGCTGCAACTTCGTCAGACGCCGCCGCGTTGCCTCCGTCACCGGAGCCGCCAGCTTCTTGGGAATCAGAAAATTCCGGGCATACCCCTCACTCACGCGAACAACCTGACCCTCGGTTCCCAGATCCTTCACGTCCTGCATCAAAATCACTTCGAATGCCATCGCTCATCCTCCATCATTAACGGGGGCCCTGTGACTCACCCGCTGTTCAACGCCTTCCCGCCACCAGGCCGGTCGGCTGGATTTCCAAGCCACGCTCCGCTGCGGATCAGCGCAGCACTCCCATCGTCCGCGCACGACGAATCGCCCGCGCAATCGATCGCTGCAACTGCGGCGCGGCTCCGGTCAGGCGGGCGGGCAAAATCTTGCCCTGCTCGGACATGAACTTCCGCAGCAGTTCGTAATCCCGCGGATCAATCGATTTGATCTGTTCCACCTGCGGCACCCGCCGCTTCGACACCATGACTGTGTTTTCTCGAGTCGCCATATCTTTCATTCCTTTTTTCCTTAAAACGGCAAATTATCATCATCCCCACCGTCTGTCGGCGTCGGCTCAACCGGAGCCTCCTCCGGCGCGCTGGCCCGGCCCGGCGCCGCCGTCACGGACTCGGCACTGTCGCTGTATTCCGCCCGTTTCGGGGCCCCCATGAACTGCACCCGATCCGCCACCACGCGCAACCGGTTGTGCTTCTGGCCATCCTTCTCCCACTCCTCGTAGTTCAGGCGGCCCTCCACGAAAAGCGACGAACCCTTTCCAAGGTACTGCCCGCACGTTTCCGCCTGCCGCCCCCAAACCACAACACTCACAAAACAGGTCTCTTCCCGCTCCTCACCCGTCGCCGTCTTGTACTTGCGGCTGATCGCCATGCGAAGATCACCAACCGCCTTGCCGGAAGGCAGGTAACGCACTTCCGGATCCCTCGTCAAATTCCCAATAAGAAAGACTCGGTTGAGGCTGGCCATGCGACAATCCCCTTACGCCGAATACCCGCCCGTACGTTCCGTCCGGGCCGCCGGCGCACTGGCCACTGGCGGAGGCGTCTTCGCCAACTCTTCGGTCAACCGGACAATCTGGCAACGGAAAACATCCTCATTCAGTTTGTACCTCGCAGTCAGGGCGGCAACCTTGGCCGGGTCCAACTGGAAGGTCACCGCGACGTACGCGCCCGACTCCTTCTTCTGCATCGTGCGGGCAAACTGACGGCGCCCCATATCGCGGGTCCCCATGATCTTCCCGCCCGCCTTCTCGATTTCACCGGTCACGTACCCGGTTACCTCCCCAATGCGTTCATCGCGCACAGATTCCCCAAAAATAAACAATCCATCGTATATGTTCATACCTTGCCTCCTGACAACGTTTCTCCCTCTTCACCGGCGACCGTGCGCCGCGTATTGAACCGATTCATCGCCGTGTCTATTCCCTGCTCCACAAAGCACAACACCGCCTCGGTCGCTTCCTCCATCACACCCTTCACCACATCAAAATCGTCCCGGTCAAAGGCCGTCAACACATGCCGGACCAGACCCCCTCCCGTCTTCCGTCGCCCAATGCCTACCCGCAACCTCCCAAAGTCCGCTCCACCCAGCACCTCGGCGATCGACTCCATGCCACGGTGTCCCGCACTTCCGCCCTTCTTCCGTAGCCGCAGGCTTCCCAACGGAAGGTCCGCATCATCCAGCACCACCAGCAAATCCGCCGGCGTCAGTTTACGGTACGCCAGGATCGCCCCCACCGCCCGCCCGCTATTGTTCATGTAAGTCTGCGGCTGCACCAGCAACAAGTCTTCACCACCCAGCACCGCCCCCGCCACCCGTGCGTCAAACTTGGAACTCCCGCGAAACCGGGCGTCCAGTCGCTCGACCAACCGGTCCAACACCATGAACCCGATGTTGTGCGGTGTCCGTGCGTACTCGTCGCCAGGGTTTCCAAGACCAACAATGACTTTCACGGTTGCAACCCCGGAATGCAAACCCCATCAGCAAGTCCGCCGTTCCTCTGGATTTACTTCTTCTCCTTCTTCGACTCTTCCTTCTTCTTGCCGTCATCCTTCTTCTTCGAGTCGTCCTTGCCGGCGCCTTCAGCCGCTTCACCCTCTTCCTTCTTCTTGCCGATAACCTCGGGCTGGGTCGTCGCACCCGCTTCACCCGGAGCCGCTTCCTCCACCTTCTCCTCGCGAGGCGCCACCACCGTGGCCACCGCCACGTCACCACTCGTCAGAATCGTAAACTTGGCATCCAACTTCAGGTCACGCACCATCAGCGTATCACCCAGTGCCAAGGCCGCCACATCCACGTCGAACGATTCAATGAGGTCGCCCGGCAGACACTCCACCGACAGGTCACGCAACACCTGCTCCAGAATACCGCTCTGCTGCGACACCCCGACCGGCTCACCCTTCAGGGTGATCGGAATCGTCACACGCATCTTGCGCGTCATCGAGACCTCGACGAAATCGGCATGGAGAACTCCACCCATCACCGCCTCGTGCTGCACTTCGCGCAACAATGCCTTGACAACCTTATCACCGTTGATACTCAGGTCTACAATCAGGTTTTCACTGGTGTGATGCTTCAACATCGTATCGAAGGCCCGCCGGTCGATCTGGATGGACCGCGCACCATTCTCTCCGTACACCACGGCAGGCAACCACCCCGAACGCCGCAATACCTTTGAGGCGGAAGTCCCGCTAACATCCCGCTTGCTCGCCGCCAATTTGATTTCCTTCGCCATACTCTCCTGTCCTTCCCTTTTCTAAAGCTTAAACAATGACGACACCGATTGGTTGTCATGAATCCTCAGGATCGCCTCCCCGAGCAACCCCGCCACCGACAGCACCGTCACCTTGACGTTGTCGTTCCTCTTGGTTAACGGCACCGTGTCGGTCACCACCAACTCGCAGATTTCCGACGCCTGTAACCTGTCGAACCCCATCTCAGTCAACACGGCGTGCGTCACCGCCGCATAGATAGTCTCGGCGCCATTCTCCTTGAGAATCTTGGCCGCCGTCGTCAGGGTCCCCGCCGTGGTGCACAGATCGTCCACCAGCACACAGTTACAGCCGCGGACATCCCCCACCATCGTCAACGCCTCAACGTCACATGGACCCTTGCGCTGCTTGGCCACCAACGCCAGCCCGGCATTCAACATTCCGGAATAGGCATGCGCCATCTTCAGGCCGCCGGTATCCGGCGACACCACCACCAAATTCTTGAGTTCCTTCTCAATCAGGTATTTTCCAATCACCGGCGACGCATAGAGGTGATCCACGGGAATATCGAAAAATCCCTGCAACTGCTGGGCATGCAAATCGACCGTCAGCAGCCGGTTCGTCCCCGCCGCCACCATGAGATTCGCCACCAGTTTGGCCGTAATCGGCACCCGGGGCTGATCCTTGCGATCCTGCCGCGCATACCCGTAAAACGGAACCACGGCCGTAATCCGCGCCGCCGATGCCCGCCGCAACGCATCGATCATGATCAGGAGCTCCATCAGACTCTCGTTCGGCGGCGAACAGGTGGGCTGGACCACAAATACGTCCTTGCCCCGCACATTCTCCTGAATCTTCACCCACGTCTCACCGTCGGGAAAACGACTGATCAGCGCCTTGCCCAACGGAATGCCGAGACAATCGGCAATACGCTGCGCCAACTCCGGATTAGCTGATCCCGTGAAAATTCTCATTACATCTCTTCCCTCAACATCCAGCTCAAACTGGTTGCCCGACTAGGACTCGAACCTAGACTCTAGCCTCCAAAGGGCCGTGTGCTACCATTACACCATCGGGCAACACCTGCGCCACCCGGGCCCATAACCACGCCCCTGATTCACGACGCACGCATTCCTCAATCTCCAGGGCGTGCGTTTGACTGCCTGCCATGGCAAATACCGAAGCGCCACTCCCCGACAACAATACACCCATGGCCCCCGCTGCTTTCAACCTTTCGGCCAACACCCCAAGAAGCGGATATTTTGTGATTACCGTCTCCTCAAGCGAGTTCCGTAAGCACGCGGAAGCCAGAATAATGTCGCCTTTCTCCAGCGCAAAAGTAGCCTTATTATAGATTTCGCCCAACGAAGTCAACCCT
>CAZHRU010000027.1:0-30334 GCA_964535015.1 uncultured Verrucomicrobiota bacterium
CGTAACCGTACATGATGAGGAGCAAGGCGGGGACGACGACAAGCATGCCCAGGGAGAGGGGGTCGCGCCAGATGTGGCGGAACTCTTTTTTGACGATGGCCTTCAGGCGGCGAGGAGAGAGGGTGGTCATGCCGGTCTTCCCTCCAACAGACGGACAAAAGCGTCCTCCAAAGTCATTGTTGCGGGAATGATGGAAGTCGTGAGGATGCCGTTCTGGCGCAGGGAATCGGAAAGCGCCTGACGGGTGTAGTGGTTGCGTTCGCAAAAGACGTGAAGTTTGGCGCCAAAACAGGATACGGCGTGAACGGCGGGGATTGTCCGGATCCGGGATGCAGAAAGGGTCAGTTCGGTTGTCGCCACTTCAAAGACGTCCTCATGAAGGGACTGCTTGACGGCGGATGGTGTGTCGAGGGCGACGAGTTTGCCGTTATTGATGAGGCCGATTCGGCCGCAGAACTCGGCTTCGTCCAGGAAGTGGGTGGTGACGAGGATGGTGACCCCGTTCGCGGCCATATCCTGGATGACGTCCCAGAACAGGCGGCGTGCGACGGGGTCCACGCCGCTGGTGGGTTCATCGAGGAACAGGATGGGGGGGTGGTGGAGCAATGCACAACCGAGGGCCAGGCGTTGCTGAACTGCGCCTGACAGGTTGCCGGTGAGGGTGGTTTCCATGTTTTCGAGGCCGGCAAGGCGCAGGGCGGATTGCATCCGGCCGGCAAGGGTGGGGCCTGTCAATCCGTAGGTGCCGCCGAAAAAGCGGATGTTCTCGGCGGCGGTCAGATCCCGGTAAAGGCTGAAGCGTTGCGACATGTAGCCGATGGATTGTCGCACCCGTTCGGGTTCGCGGTTGATGTCAAACCCGCCCACGCGTGCCGTTCCGGTGGTAGAGGAAAGGATGCCGCAGAGCATGCGGATGGTGGTGGACTTTCCGGCGCCGTTGGGGCCGAGGAATCCGAAGATTTCGCCGCGGCCAATGGTGAGCGAGAGGTTGTCCACGGCGGTGAAATGGCCAAACCGCTTGGTCAAATCCGTCAGTTCAATCATGGATTCAGGGGCGGGCATTAAACGATTCCTGCGTCAGAAGTCCGAGGGCATATTGGTGGAGCGTGTGGGCCAGGATGGCATCGGCTTCGCTGGTAATGCGTTGGTAGGAGGCGTCGGTCAGTTTGGCATGGGCGTCGAGTAGTTCCGAGTGGCGGGCAAGGCCGTTGGTCCAGAGGTCGGTGGTTACCTTCAGGTTCCGGCGTGCACTGACTTCGGCATGGCGGGCGGTGGCGACCCTGGCGAGAGAATGACGGAGGGAGAGGAGAGTTTCCTCGACCTGGGCCCGCACCCCTTCCTCGGCGTCCTGGAGTCGCAGGCGGGCCAGGCGGGCGCGGCTACGCATTTCGCTTGTGCGGGCGCGGGTGATGCCACCGTCAACTAGGGACCATGTGGCGGTGGCGCCGATGTAGGCGTCGTCCTGCCACTCGTCGGTTGGCGGGAAATCGCGGGTATTGGGGTTGCCCTGTTCATAGCGGGCCACGAGGGAGATTTGCGGCGCTGAAGCGGATTGCTCCGTTGTGACCCGTGCCTCGACGGCGGTGGCTTCCCGGTCCAGGGCGACCAGTTCCTGGCGATTGGTGCGGGCAAGGGCGAGGGCCTCGGCGAGGGGGAGCGATGGGGAGGCGGGGGTGCTCGGTTGTGACGGACGGGCATCGGGCGGCACGGGGGCCCCGGTCCGGCGGCCGAGGACGACGCGCGCCGTATCGGTCTCCCGCCGGGCATCGGCAAGTTGCAGGCGGGTCCGGTCGAGGAGGACCTCGGCGGCGAGAAGGTCGCTATCCAGAGCCAGGCCAGCCGCCTGCCTGCGTTGGACGTCGAGGGATTGGGCCTCGGTTCGGCGCACCGCATCCTCAAGCGATCCGGACCGATAGAAGGCCTTGCTCCATTGCCAGTAGGCGTTGACGGTGTTCAGGATGGTATCGGCAACGGTGGCGCGTGCGGTGGCGCGTGCGGCGGCTTCGTCCAGTTTGGCGCCCCGTCGGCGAGCGGAGATGCGTCCGCCGGTGTAGAGGGGTTGGGTGGCGTCGATGGCGGCAGAATACTGGTCTTCGATTTCAGGAAGGGTGACACCGGGTCCCAATGGGCGATTCTGCAACCCTTCGAAATGCAGGCCTTGTGCGCGAGCATCGATCCGGAAAAGTCCTTCGGCATTGGCCTGCGCCCGGCGTGAGGTGGCGGCGCGGACCTCCTCGTCTCTCATTTTGAGTGACGGGCTGTGCAGGAGGGCCCGGGTGACCATCATGTCGACCGTCATCGTGTTCGTGGCGGTGGAGTCGGCGGCGGGTGAGGCGAAGGTTTCCGGTTCGACCAGCAGGGAGAAAGACAGGAGCGGGAGTAGCAGGGGTTTCATGATAGTCCTCCGGGAGTGGGATTGCTCATCAGGGCAATAAAGACATCCTCAAGCGAGGGGGAGACCGGTTCAAAGCGGATGCCGGTCAATCCCTTGAGGGCGAGCCATTCTGTTGCCTGTGCGAGTTCGGTTGTGCCCTGGGTGGCGTGGAAGCGAAGCCGGTCGCCGTAGCGGACAAGGGCGGTGGGTGGCCACTTCAGGAGGAGGGCGCGGTAGATGGCATCCAGGGGTTCACCGTGAACGGCGTGCATACTGCCGGGAAGACTGCCGCGGATTTCATCGGGGGTGCCGGTCCGGACCAGGCTTCCCTTGTGCATGAGGCCGACCCGGTGGCACCGCTCCGCCTCGTCCAGATAGGGAGTGGTCATGACGATGGTGACGCCCTGGGCGAGGATGCCGCTGAGAATGGTCCAGAATTCGCCGCGCGATACGGGGTCCACCCCGGTTGAGGGTTCGTCAAGGAAGAGCAGGTCGGGGGTGTGGATGAGAGCGCAGGCGAGGGCCAGTTTCTTTTTCATGCCGCCGGAGAGGGCCTGGGCGGGCCGCTGTCGGAACGGGGTGAGGCGTGTGAAGGCCAGCAACTCATTCCGGCGCTGGTGGTAACCGGGCACGCCATGCATATCGGCGAAGAACTCGATGTTCTCGTCCACGGTAAGGTCGCCGTAGAGGGTAAACGCCTGGGAGAGGTAGCCGATGCGGGTCTTGATGGATTCGGCCTCGCGGTGCAGGTCATACCCAAGAATGTTGCCGGAGCCCGAGGAGGGGTTGAGAATGGCGCAGAGGAGCCGGATGACGGTGCTTTTGCCGGCGCCATCCGGACCGACCAGGCCGAAGAACTCCCCGCGCGGCACGGTGAGGGTCAGGGACCGGACGGCGTTGGTCTGGTCAAAGGCGCGTCCGAGATCATGGGTCTCGATGGCGTTGTCCTGGGGCATGGTTGTACCTCGGGTGAACCGAAGGACCGTCAACGCCCGGCGTTGACCGCCGGTTGAGCGATTTTCAGATATCCGTCGGCGGGCATACCCGGTTTGAACAGGCCCTGCGGGTTTGGGAGAGTGATTTTGACGCGATAGACCAACTTGGTGCGTTCGTCGGGGGTTTGGATGTTGCGGGGGGTGAATTCGGCTTCGGGGGAGATAAAGGTGACGGTGCCCTCGTAGCGTTTGGCATCGCCATCAATGGCGAGGTAGGCCTTCTGCCCGAGGCTGACATCGCGCAGGCGGGTTTCCGGGATGTACAGCGAGAGCCAGACTTCATCCAGGCGCGACAGGGTGAGCAGTGGGGTTCCGGGTGCGATGACCTCGCCGGGTTCAGCGGTGCGGGTGGTGACGATGCCATCGGTCGGAGCCGTGACCACGCAGTCGCGGAGGACTTTTTCGGATTGTGCCAGACGGGCCTGTGCGAGAGCGGCGGCGGCCTGGGCGGCGCGGATTTCCTGTTCGCGGCTTCCTTTGACGAGGCGGTTCAGTTGCTGTTCGGCGGCGGCGGTGGCGGCGGCGGTACGTTCGGCGGCGGCCTTGGCATCATCCATCTGTTTGGCGGTGGCGCTACCGGCGGCGAAGATATCGGCGATACGCTTCAGGTCGGCGGTTGCCGAATCCGACATCGCCCTGGCTTCGCGGAGTTGCTCCCTGGCGCGCTGGATATCCTCCTCGCGGCTACCGGCCATCAGGAGATCCAGTTGGGCCTGGGCCTGGGCCAGTGCGGCGGCGGACTCATCGCGGCGCAGGGCGAAGGTGTTGGTGTCGATCCGGGCGATCACCTGGCCGGTGCGGAGGCGATCACCTTCCTGTGCGAGCAGGTGGGTGATTCGCCCGCCGACTTCGGAGGCGACGCGCACCTGGGTGCATTCCATGGTGCCCGAACCGTCGGGGGAGGTGGCGCGGCGACAGCCGGTGACGCTCAACAGCGCCATCAGGCAGAGGAACGCGGGATACAGTTTAGTGATCATGGGGAGCCTTGTTTTTCGTGATCCATGAGCGGGCCGCCCATGATGGCGGCACCGCCATCGACGGCGAGAATCTGGCCAGTGATCTTCCGGGCGCGGGGCCCCAGCAGGAAGGCGACGGCATCGGCCACGGCCTGTTTGTCCTTTTCGGGGTCCCAGGGGATGGGGCTGGTGTTCATCCAGATGGAGCCGATGTGTTCGAAGTCTGGAATCTTGCTGGCCGCCGTGGTAATGACGGGGCCGGAGGAGACGGCATTGACGCGGATGAGGTCGCGGCCATGGCGGCGCGCCAGGGCGCGGACGAGGGCCTCCAGCGCGGCCTTGTGGACGCCCATCCAATTGTAGAGGGGGTAGACATGGTGGGTGTCGAAGGAGAGTGCCACCACGGAGCCGCCGTCCTTCATGCGTGGGGCGGCGTAACGGGTGACGGTGGCGAGTGAGGCGCAACTGATCTGGTAGGATTTGATGACATCGGTCATGGAGCCGGTGTTGAACTCGTTCCCCATGCAGGTCTTGGGATTGGCATAGGCAATGGAGTGGACGACGCCGGCCAGGGGGCCAAGCCCTTCGAAGAGGGACTGAACCTGATCCTCGTCGGACACGTCGCAGAAGCGCAATTCCAAGGCGGCCTTCTCCGCATCGGTCAGCAGTTTGCTGGCGCTCAGGTAGCGTTTCCGGATGACTTCATTTTGGACGGAATAGATGACCTTTCCGCCCAGTTGTTCGATGGTTTTGCCGATGTAGTAGGCGATGGAGAGGGGGTCAAGCAGACCCATGACGAGATAAGTTTTACCAGCTTCGATCATAGCGATGAGTCCTTACGTTCAATATTGCGTGTACGTTAGCAACTTAGCGGTGGTGCGCCAAGCAACTTGACGTCGTTGGAATTGAAGGTGCGCGGAAGGAAGAGTTCTCTGTTTGTTGTGACGGCACAGTACTCAGGCGGACACGAAAAGGACCACGATGGCTAACCAGAACGCGGACCACTACAGTTCAACCGGCGCGGGCGCCGGTTGAACCGAGGGTCTATGCAGAGAGAAATGATGATATTGACAAAATGACGATCTGTACAGTATCCTGTCCATATGAATGCAATAACCTACACTGAAGCCAGAGAGACATTGGCCGAGACGATTCGCCGTGTTTGTCAGGATCACGATCCAATTATCATCACGCGCAAGCGGGAGGATTCGGTTGTCATGATTGCGCTGGACGACTTTGAATCCCTTACTGAAACCGCCTACTTGCTCCGCAGCCCGCGGAACACCCGACGGCTTCTGGATTCCATCAAGGAACTTGAGGAGGGGAAAGGGATTGAAAGGGTTCTTGCAGAATGAAGATTGTTTTCTCAAGCCAAGCGTGGGAAGACTATCTCCAGTGGCAACAGACGGATCGGAAACTGCTTAAGCGAATCAATGAGCTCATCAAGGAGGTTGTCCGTACCCCGTTTAAAGGAACCGGAAAACCCGAGCCTCTGCGTCACGCACTGGGCGGATACTGGTCCAGAAGAATCAATGACGAACATCGCCTCATCTACAAAGTGGAGGGCGATTCCGTTCTCATCGCTCAGGCGCGATACCATTATTAAGCCAAGGCCTCGCACGCGACGGCGTGTACGCCCCGCGTGGTGGCCAGCGTTCGATGCAATCAAATTGACAAACAAAGCGCGCCGCTGTCACTGGTCAATGGTCAATGCACCTGCCCGTCGTCGCGGTGATCGCGCTTCATGGTCTTCAAATCTTTGAAGAACCTGCGAATATCGATCCAGCCTCCAATGCCGAACCACACAAGCGTTACTACAGTGAATACACCGGGGATGACAAGACCGAACCACAGCCAGAACGTCGCCCAGGTGTCGTTCGACCATGCCGTCACAAGGCCCGACGCGGCCAAGCCTCGCCACCCGAGAGTGAAGACCAGCATCATGGTCAGGAACAGCGACCAGAAGAACACAAACGCCGCCACAAAGGTGTCCGCCTTCGTGAAGTTCGAGTCAATCCCAACCATCTTCCGCCAGTTCATCCATGCAGGCAGCCGCCCATCGGAAACATGCGTGCCCGTCTCCGGCGTATGCGCGTCCGCATACTCACCACGGTGCAAAAGGTTGTCCAGGTTGCACGGTTCTTTCCTAAACACCAGCGACGCGATCACATATGCGATCGCCGACACGACAAGGATAGCGGTCGTCACCAGCAGCATGTTGTAGGGTTTGGACGCGGGCACCGTGTACCCGAAGACCGTCATGCCCACGAGTTTCGGGTACATGAAATCGATGACCATGGCGGCAACAGACAGCGTGGGGCCGACGGCAATCGAGGCCCATGCGCCGGCGGAGTTCCCCCAACGCGTATAGAGGCCACCGAGGATCAGCGCGCCCGCGCCCGCGCTGTAGAGCGTCCCGGTAATGCCCCACCAGAACCAGATTGGCATCTCGAGAGGCATGACGCAGAAGGCCGAAGACACCGTGAACGCGGAGAGCGCAACGATGACAACGCCCCAACGAAGGAGTTTGAGATGCCCCTCAGGCGATATGGTCCGACCTGTAAGTCGCCTCCTGACGGGGACGATCACATCCTGCACCAGAATCGTGGACCAGGAGAGGAGATGGTTTCCGTCTCCCGCAAAGAGACCCATGATCATAATCACAAGAAAGAGCCCCTTGATTCCAACGGGAAGAAGGTGGCTGAGGGCGACCGACACAGATTGCTGCTTCTGGATCTGCGTCACCTTAGTCATGTCCCCCTCCTCATACCACCGCTGACTGCCGACCGGGGGTGCGTCCTTGACAGGTTTCTCCGCCGCCAACTTCGCTTTCAGTGTCTCGACACGCTGGGGTTTGACCGAATAGATCCGACCGATACGTTCCTTCGTCGCCGCCGATTCCTTTGCATAGTGCGGGTGCCGCAGGTAGGTCATGGTACAGATCACAAGCACTACGAGGACGAGGGTCCTGGCGTAGCCCCGCCAACTACTCAGAATCCCGCCCATTCGCGCCTCGTGCGGCGACCTGGCGGCGCTCCTGAACATGTGCCCGCCCTGCCACGCCCCGGTCAGATAGAACATCCCGAAGATTCCCAGGAGACACGTATAGATGTTGAACCCCTTGGTCTTGGTGGCGTCGAAAGGATTCACCGGCGAGTGGCCGGACTGGATCTTGATGCTCTCGCAGGGATCGGTCTTGGCGGGCGCCTCAGCGGCGCCGACGGCGGTCGCGGGTTCCGCAGTCTGCGCGGCAACCGCGTTTGCCGGTTCCGCTGTCTGTGTCGCCACCGTGGTCGGGCATGCGCCGACAAGGGTCTCGCTGACGTCCTTCCACGGCACCATCCAGAGCAGCAGTACGATCAGCAGCAGGTACACAGCGTGGGAGAAGATCCCCTCGACACAGTCCGTCACCATGAGCGTCACCTGCCCGCCGAACGTCACCAGGAATGTCGCGATCGTCAGGTAGGTCGCCATGATCGGAACGTAGGTGGGAACGACCCATCCGGCGACCTCAAACCAAACAGGGAGGTCCAGGAAGTAGACGAAGAGTTGAGCCGACACATATGGAAAGACGCCGTAGTTCAGCACCCCCGCCAGAAAACCCAGGAAGCCCATGAACAGCCGCAACCTGGGACTGTAGCGCCGCTCGAAGAACTCCGCCATGGTCATGCAGCGGGTCTCGCGGTACCTGTACATGACGTAACCGGTGATTGCGATCATGATCCCAACAGGCACGGTCACCCAACCCCAGAAGATCGTGATGAAGCCGGCAATCATGAACATTTCGAAGTTCGCCACGGTATTGGTCACACCGCTGCCGCTCTCCGCCGCCGCGTTTGCCAAGAGGTACCTATCCGCGATTCGCCCCCCGGACACGTAGTCGGCCACGCCGCGGACAAACCGGCTCGTCCACAAGGCGAATATGACAAGAGCGACAAGAGGAACAGCGGTCAGTATCCAATCAATGTAATGCATGATGCGATCACCATTCTAAGTTTCCAGCCGGTCACAGCAAAACTGTCGGGTGATATTGTCCGATGCGCGACGACAAGTCAACCCAACGTCTGAGGTATCCGGTTGTGCCTTGGGAGGTAAGCGCTTGACGGCGGGTGGGAACGATGGGAAAAGGGACCGCGTGAAAACATTGATCCATGGATTATCGCAGGCCGAAGTGACCGACTGGTGCATTGCGGCGGGGGAGAAGGCCTACCGGGCCAGTCAGTTGTGGAACTGGTTGTATGTGAAACGGGTTTCGGCGTGGGATGAGATGAAGAATCTTTCGGCCGTGTTTCGCGAACGGCTGGCCGAAACGTTCGAAATTGAGCCGGCGAAGGTGCTTACCGTGGAGGGGCAGGCGCCGGAGACGCGAAAGATCCTGGTGGGCTTGCGGGATGGGGATTGTGTGGAGGAAGTCCTGATTCCCGCCCGTGAGCGGCGGACGCTGTGTGTTTCCAGTCAGGTCGGATGCCGGTTCGCCTGCGCCTTTTGCGCCAGCGGGCAGGGCGGATTTGCACGGAATCTGGAGGCGGGTGAGATTGTGGGGCAGGTTCTGTTGGGGAGCAGGGAATACGGGGACCGGCCGACCAACATCGTGTACATGGGCATGGGTGAGCCGTTTGATAATTACGAGGCCGTGTTGAAGTCCATCCGCATCATAAATGACGGGCAGGGGATCAATATTGGTGCGCGGCATATCACGATCAGCACCAGCGGGGTGATTCCGGGGATTGAACGGATGGCCGGGGAAGGGTTTCAGGTGGAGTTATCCGTGTCGTTGCATGCCCCGGACGATGCCTTGCGTGACCGGTTGATGCCGGTGAACCGGAAGTATCCCATCGCCAAGTTGATGGACGCCTGTGTCCGGTATGTGGCGGCGACCAAGCGGATCATCACGTTTGAGTACACCCTGATCCGGGGGGTCAACGATTCGCGCGAGCAGGCGAATGCACTGGCCAAATTGGCCCGGCTGTTGCCGTCGAAGATCAATCTGATTCCCCTGAGTCCGGTTGATGGATTTGAGGGGTTGCCGCCTGCGGAAGGGACGATCGAGATGTTTATTGATGTGCTGGCCAAGGCCGGGGTGACGTCCATGGTCCGGGCTTCCAAGGGGACGAACATCAGTGCGGCCTGCGGGCAGTTGCGGCGGCGGGGGGTGGGGTAACGAGGTAACGGGTTCCGCCAGAGGCGGATCAGCCTGCGGCTGAGAATTGTGAATTGTGAATTGTGAATTGTGAATGGGGATGTGGGGAGAGGGGAGTGGGGAATGGTGAGTGGTGAATTGTGAATAGTGATTAGTGAATGGTGAGTGGTGAATGAATTTACGAACGGCAGTCAATTCTCGGGATGTGGCGGCGGTGATCATCCGGCGCTGGATGGAGAAGGGTGAATTCCCGGACCGGTTAATGGGAGGGGTGACCAAGGATCGCGGGTTTGTGACCGAACTTGTCTATGGGGCGGTCAAGTGGAAGCGGCAACTGGAATGGGCGGTAAAGCGGTGTGCCCGGAGTTTGCCGCCGCTACCCCTGAGGGCGCACCTGATGGTCGGGCTTTACCAGGTGCTGGACATGGAGGATGTGGAGGATTATGCGGCGGTCAACGAGACGGTTGACGCGGTAAAGGCGCATTTCGAGCAGAACCAGGCGGATTTTGTCAATGCGGTGTTGCGGCGGGCGTTGCGTGAAAAAGCGGCGTTGCTGGCGGAACTTCAGGCGGAACCGGTGGGAGTGAGGACGTCGCACCCGGAATTACTGGTATCGAGGTGGACGGCAATTTTCGGGGCGGAGAAAACCCTGGCGTTGTGCGAATGGAACAACCGGCCGGCGCAGGTGGTGGTGCGGATCAATCCGTCGCGGATCCAGATGGATGATTTTCTGGATCGGCTGGCCTCATCGGGTATCCGCGGGGAGGCGCATGCGTTCTGTCCGGACCAGTTTGTGACCTTGCCGCGCGGAGTGGCGCCGGTCCGGGTGCCGGGATATGAGGATGGCTGGTTCAGTGTACAGGACCCCTCGACGTGCATGGCGGTCCAGTTGTTGGCTCCGCAGGCGCATGAACGGGTGTTGGATGCCTGTGCGGCGCCTGGCGGGAAGTTGATGGCGATGGCGGAGATGATGGAGGGCGGTGAGGGGTTGGTGGCCATGGATGTGCATGCGGAGCGTCTGGCAGTGCTGGAGGAGAACATCGAACGCCTGGCGTTGAGGGGCGTGGAGGTATTGAAGGGTGATGTGGCGGTGGCGGGCGGGGTGCCGGAACTGGTTGGGAGGACATTTGATGCGATCCTGCTGGATGTGCCCTGCACGAACACGGGGGTATTGCGGCGTCGGGCGGATGCGCGATGGAGGTTCTCGGAGGAAAGCATGGGGCGGGTGGGTGTTACCCAGCGTGCGATACTGGAGGCGGCGTCGGCGTTGGTGCGGAGCGGCGGGCGGTTGGTGTACAGCACGTGCAGTCTTGAATCCGAGGAGGGAGAGACACTGGTGCGCGGGTGGCTGGCGACCCATTCCGAATTCCAACTGGCGAAGGAGCGCAAGTTGTTTCCGCCGGTGGATGGTGTGGATGGCGCCTATGCGGCGTTGTTGATCAAACGGTGAGGACAAGTTGCCTGTAACCGGCTTTGGTCTGACGTATGAAAAGCTCGATTCCGGTTTGGGTTGCGTTATGATGCGCGGGGTTTATGGAGAGGGAACGGGGTTTTGGTGGCATCTGGAAAAGCGACAGGAAGGCGATGTGTGTGAACATTTATCCGGCAATTGATCTTAAGGGCGGTCAGTGCGTGAGGTTGCGGCAGGGGCGGGCGGATGCGGTGAGTGTGTACTCATCGGATCCGGTATCCATGGCGCGGCGGTGGGCTGATGACGGTGGCGATTGGTTACATGTGGTGGATTTGGATGGCGCCTTCACCGGGCACCCGGTGCATGTCCGGGAGGTGGCGGCGATGGTGGCGGCGATTGGGATTCCGGTGGAGGTTGGGGGCGGGATCCGGACGGACGGGGATATCCGGCAGATGCTGGCCACAGGGGTGCGCCGGGTGATTCTTGGGACGCGGGCGTGCGCGGAGCCGGAGACGCTGGGGGCATTGGTCAAGGAATTCGGCGATGCCGTGGCGGTGGGCATTGACGCCCGGAACGGCAAGGTGCAGGTGAAGGGTTGGGTGGAGACGACGGACGTCACGGCGGTGGAATTGGCGAAGCGGGTGTCGGAACTGGGGGTGCGCACGCTCATCTACACGGATACGGCGACGGACGGGATGTTAACGGGGCCGAACCTTGACGGGGTGCGGGTTTTGTGCGGCGCGGTTGGCTGTGATGTGATTGCCTCGGGCGGGATTTCCTGCGTGGAGGACGTGGCGCGTCTCCAGGCGTTGAAACTATCGAATCTGACAGGGGTGATTGTGGGTAAGGCCTTATACGAGGGAACGGTGACCGTGGCGGGACTCAAGCAGGCCGTGGCGGGGAGGGTTTCCCAATGATGCTCGACTCCCGGAATTCGCGATTGGAAAACGGGTTACGCGTGGTAACGGCTTCCATGCCGCATGTGGAGAGTGTCTCGATGGGGATCTGGGTCAAGGCCGGAGGACGCTACGAGCCGGCGGCTTGGTCGGGGGCGAGTCACTTTATTGAGCACCTGTTGTTCAAGGGGACCCAGCGGCGGAGTGCGCGCGATATCTCGCAGGCGATCGAGGGGCGTGGCGGGGATATCAATGCCTTTACGCAGGAGGAAAACACCTGTTACTACGCCCGGGTGGCGGCGGAACATACCTGGGAAGCGATGGATGTGTTGACCGACATGTACGTGAACGCCCGGTTTGCGGCGTCGGATGTGGCCAAGGAACGTGGCGTTGTGATTGAGGAGATCCAGATGTACCGGGATCAACCGCAACATCAGGTTGAGGAGATCCTGGGCGAGTTGTTGTGGAAGGATCATCCCCTGGGGCGTCCGTTGACGGGCAGTCCGGAGACGGTGAAGGCGCTGGGACGTAAGGAACTGTTGGCGTACAAGGCGCGACATTATCGTCCGGGCAACACAGTGGTGGCGGTGGCGGGGAAGGTGGATCATGACTCCTGTGTGGAGTGTGTCAGGGCGTTGATGGCGGGGGAGAAGACGGCATCGAAGCGGGCGTTTGCGCCGGTGACGGGAACGGTGACGCAGGGGCGGATGAAGTTGGAGGAGAAGGACGTTGAACAGTCGCACGTGGCCATTGGATTCCGTGGATTCGGGCGCCATGACCGGCGCCGGTACGCGCTGAAACTGCTTAGTGTGATTCTCGGGGAGAACATGAGTTCGCGACTGTTTCAGGTTGTCCGGGAGCAGCATGGGTTGGCGTATGCGATCCAGTCGGCCGTGCATATGTTCCACGACACGGGTGCTTTTGTGATCTCGGCGGGGTTGGATCGGGACCGGTTGGATGCGGCCATGGGACTGGTAATGAAGGAACTGGGCCGGATCAGGGAGGTGCCGGTTGGAAAGGCAGAACTGGGGCGTGCCCGTGACTATGCGGTCGGGCAGATCCGGATGGGATTGGAAAGTACCAGCAGTCAGATGATGTGGGTGGGCGAACATTTCATGTCGTACGGGCATCTCATTACGCCGGAGGAGATTATTGCCATGCTGATGGCGGTGACGCCCGCGGAGATCTGCGCGGTGGCGGGCGACTTGCTGAAGCCGGGTTGTTCGAGTGTGGCCATGGTGACGCCGGGTGTGACGAAGGCACTGGAGAAGGACATGGCGAGACGGATGCGGGGGTTGGGGTGAGGGGGAGTGAATAGTGAATGGTTGTTTTAGGGAGCGGACGGAATGAACTTGCGCAATAAGACTGTATTGGTGACCGGGGGGGCGGTTCGTATTGGCAAGGCGATTTGCGGGGCATTGGCAGACGAAGGGTGCCATGTGGTGATTCACTGTCATCGTTCCATCAAGGCTGCGGAACGGTTGGCCGTGCAATTGAAACGGCGGGGTGTTCAGGCCTGGGTGGTGGGGCAGGAACTTTTGAATGAGTCTTCTTGCGAGAGTCTGGTTCAAACGGCATTCAGAGTGGCGGGGCGGGTGGATGTGCTGGTGAATAATGCGTCGATTTTTCACAAGGTCCGGTTGGAGAAGACGACGGAAATGGAACTCAATCAGGAGTTCACTGTGAATTGTTTTGTTCCCGTCATGTTGACGCGGATATTTGCCAGGCGCGCGCGTCGGGGATGTGTGGTGAATCTATTGGATCGTCGGATCAAGGCCCATGATCAGGCGTGCCTGGCCTACTCGTTGAGTAAGAAGGCGTTGGCGGCGTTTACCGAGGAGGCGGCCTTGGCCTTGGCGCCGAAGATCAGGGTCAATGCCGTGGCGCCGGGTCCCGTCCTGCCGCCGCCGGGCGCGGGGATGAGCGCATTGCATGACCGGGCCGGTCGTATTCCCCTTGGGCGGCGGGTCACGCCGCGGGAGGTGGCGGCGGGCGTGGTGGCGTTGATCGGGATGGAATCCGTGACCGGGCAAATTCTCTTTGTGGATGGCGGGCAGCATCTGTTGGGGAATGGAGTCTGAAGGCGATGGTTGACGGAGGTGCCATATGAAGCAGTGTCACTTGGTGGGGGTGGCCGGGGTGGGGATGAATGCGTTGGCGCAGGCATTGCAGGGCACGGGGTGGTCGGTGAGTGGTTCGGATCGCTTCGAGGATCAGGGGCAGGATATTGACGTCATCCGGAAACTGAAGGGGGCGGGTATCCGGTTTTACAAGCAGGACGGCAGTGGCGTGACACGCGGCATGGGCGCGGTGGTGGTCAGTACCGCCATTGAGAAGGACAATCCCGATTTGGTGGCGGCCCAGGCGTTGGGGGTTCCGGTGCGGCATCGGTCAGAGATGCTGGCTGAGGTGGTCAGGGGGCAGCGCATGGTGGCCATTGCGGGAACATCGGGCAAGACCACGGTGACCGGAATGGTGGGTTGGATCCTGGAACAGTTGGGGGGTGACCCCCTGGTGGTCAACGGCGGGGCGCTGGTGAACTGGGCGGATGAAACCCGTGTGGGGAATGTGCGGCTGGGGAAATCGGGGGTCAGTGTGATTGAGGCGGATGAGAGCGACCGGTCGCTACTCAACTTTGAGCCGGAGTGGGGGTTGATCACCAATGCGTCGGCGGATCATTTTGATCTGACCGAGACGAAGGCGTTATTCGAGACGTTCCGCGGAAGGGTGAAGCGTGATTGTATTCTGGGGTGGGAGGCGGGGGCGGGGTGGAAGACGGCCCGGGCGCAGGTGGGCCGGACGGGGACGCGGTTCCGGTACGAGGGGGTGGAGTTTGAACTGCCGTTGTTGGGGGAGCACAATGCGGAGAACGCGATGCAGTCCGCCGAGTTGTGCCGCCGGATGGGGTATGCGTTGCCGGATATTGCGGCGGCATTGAGGGGGTTCCGGGGGATCCAGCGGCGGCTGGAGAAAGTCGGCGAGGCGGGCGGGGTGACGGTGATAGACGAGTATGCGCACAATCCCGCGAAAATTGCCGCCGCGTGGCGGGCGGTGGGGCCCCATCACCGACGCGTGGTGGCATTCTGGCGCCCGCATGGGTTCAAGCCGTTGGCCACGATGTTCAAGGACCTGGTGGATATGTTCGGGAGCGAGTGCCGGAGCGGGGACCGGTTGTATCTAATGCCCGTCTTCTATGCGGGCGGGTCGGTGAGCCGGCAGGCGGATTCGGATGGACTGGTGACGGCGTTGAAGGAGCGCGGGGTGGCGGCGGAATGGGTTGCGGACTATGAGACGTTGATGTCGGCGATGCTGGGGACGGTGACCGCCGGGGATGTTGTGCTGTGCATGGGGGCGCGCGATCCGGGGATTCCGGCATTTGCCCGGCGGTTGGTCGGCCGGTTGGCTGGCGTATTGCGGTGATCAGGGCGCGGGGGTGACGTCTTCGGAGAGTGGTTCGTTTTTCGAGCGGTGAAAGAGGAAGAGGATTCCACCGGGCAGTCCCCAGACGATGAGGAAGAGGAAGGGTAGAAAGGCCAGCAGGAACGCTTTGTCGGCCGCGACGGCGAGAACGGCCCAGAGGTGGACGGAGGCGCCTTCGCGGATGCCGAGACCGCCGGGTGTGACGGGGATGGCTGAGATCAGGCCGATCATCGGGCAGAACATCATGTAATCCATGAACGGGATCGCGAGTCCGAGGGCTTTCCCGACCAGGGCGGCGACGCCAACGAACACCACTTGCAATGTGATGGAGTAGAGGCAGATTTGCGCCAGGAGCCGGGGGTGTTGTCTGCACACATAGAAGGCATTGTACACCTTCTCGACGACGACGGCGATTTTCCCGAGCAGGGGATGGACGGTCAGGCGTTTCAGGAAGGGGAAGGTCTCGAACAGGTGGACGCTGAACGCCAGGATGCCGCCGCCGAGGAGAGCCGTGCAAACGCCCAGAACCGGCAGGGTCACCTTGCGGGTTTCGGGGTTGCTCATGAAGAAGTCCCAGCGCAGGAGGATCATGAAGGCCACGATGGCGGCCAGACTCAGCAGTCCGACAATCCGGTCGATGAAGATGCTGGAGACGGCCTCGGTTTTCTTGTGATGGGTTTCGCGGGCGGTGAGGTAGGCCTTGACGAGGTCGCCGCCGGTGGGGCCGATCATGAACGAATTAAAGAACAGGCCGATGAAGAAGATGCTGGTGATCCGGGGCCAGGCGAGGCGCATGTTCTGGGCGTCGAGGATCATCTTCCAGCGGATCACGCAGAGGAGCAGAGGGATGAGGGAGAGGAGCAGGGCGGCGACGAGCCAGTACCACTGGTCGGCGCACTGGCGGAGGGTCTGGCCGAGGTTGGCAACGCCCATCTTTCGGAGGAGCCAGACCATGACGGCCAAGGCGATGCCGAGTCGTGCGAGCATACTGGCAATTTGGCGCAGGGATTTCATGTTGCCTCCAGAATGTCCTTCAGGGTTTGCGGCAAGGGGATTTGCGGATGCCAACCGGTGGTGGCGACCAGCCGGGTGATGTCCAGGGCGGGGGCGGGGTTGCTCGGGCGGTAGAGTGCCGGATCCTGTTCGATGCGCGGGTTGACGCCGGCCAGTTCGCACAACCGGTCAAGGATGGTGCGGATGGCGGTGGAACGCCCGGACGCGACATTGTAGGCGAGTCCGCTTTCGCCGTGTTCCAGAAGGAGGCGGTAGGCGCGGACCACATCGCGGACGTCGGTAAAATCGCACTGGTTCTCCAGATTGCCGACGTTGATGACGTTGTTGATTCCGCGGCGGATATCGCGCACCTGGCGTGCAAAGGCCGGCACGACGAAGTTGGGCGACTGACCGGGGCCGATATGGTTGCTGGGGCGTGCAGTCATGACGGGCATGCCATACTGGCGGGCGTAGAAGCGGGCGATATCATCGGCGGCCGCCTTGGTGATTCCGTAGAGGGAATCGGGGGTCAGGGGGTCCTCCTCGGTGATGGGGGTGAGGCGCGGCCGGTGGCCGTAGACCTGGGTGCTGGAGACGACGAGGATGCGTGCCGCCGGTGCGGCGGCGCGAAAAGCATCCAGGAGGGTGGCGGTGCCTGTGATATTGGTGTGGATGACACGGAGGGGGTCGGTGTTGGCGGCGGGGACGAAGGCGATGCCGGCCAGATGCAGGCAGGCGTCGGGTTTGCACTGACGGATAATGTCCCGGAGTACAGTGAGATCGGTCAAGTCGGCGGAGAAGAACTCCTGGCAGGCGGAACCGTGGGGGGGAGGTGTCATGTCCAAGGCCAGCACGGTGTGGTTGTTTGCGGCCGCTTCCGCGAGGAAATGCGTGCCCACAAACCCAGAAGCACCGGTTATCAGGATTCGCATAACTACGCCTCGCTTGTTGTCGTCCATGCCTCGCGGATGATCTTCAGGCCGGCGGTGATGGCCTCGGCCGGAAGGGTGTGCGAAGGTTCAAGGACACGGAGTATATCACCTTGGGCGGCTTCGCGAAACAGGGTAAAATCGATGGTGCCGGCGGGCGGCATGACGTGGTCGTGGCAAGGAGGGATTACGTCATGGATATGCATGCCGGCGAGCCACGGGCGCAGGCGCTTGACCCAGCGGGCGTGACTGGTGAAGCCGAGGTTTTCCCTGATCTGGCCGTGTCCGAAGTCGTGCCAGCCTTTCAACCAGGGCGAGTTGAAATGGGCGAGCAGTTTCTCCAGTTCCGCCTCGGTCGGAAAGGCCTCCCAGGTCGGCAGGATTTCGAAGGCGAGGATGACGCGGGTTTCCTCCAGCAAGGGGAGTAATTTTTCGATGCCGGCGTACAGGTGCGGAAGTTGACGGGCGGCGGCCTTTTCGCGGGCGATGATGGCCTTCATGCGCAGTGACTCGTATTCCGGTTCTTCGCGGCGGCCGGCGGCGATGCAGTCGAGGAGGCGCGGGGTCGAAGGTTTTGTGTCGGCGTTGCCGGCGTGGGCGACGACGGCGCGGGCGCCGACCTGGGCGGCGAAGCGGAGGGTGTTCTGGAGGTAGTGAATGGCGTTTGCCCGGAGGGCGGCGTCGGGACTGGCGAGGGTGAACGGTTCCGGGTGGGGGAAGGGGACGACGGGAGGGAGAGGGCAGTAGGCGTGGAGGCTGTCGACCTTGACACTGCCGGAGGCGACCATGGAAAGGACGCCGGGGACGAGGTTGGGGGTCAGGTCGAAGCCCAGTTCGACATGAGTGAATCCAAGGGAGATGATTTCCTCCAGCATGGTTTCGCCGGTGTCATGCCGGTTCGCATTCCAACGGGTTGTCAATGCGAAGATCATGGGTGAAGGGAGCGGGATTTCAAACGGGCGAGGAAAAACAAAGCTCCCTGAGTTTGCCAGGGAGCCTTGTTACGGATCTGAAAAGGATCAGGTGCCGTATGCTTGACGGGCACGTGCGCGAGCCGCTTTGCGACGCCGCTGCTCGCTGGGCTTTTCGAAGTACCGATGGGCACGGATCTCCTTCATGATGCCTTCCTTATCCATGATCTTCTTAAGCCGCCGCAGGGCCTTATCCACAGTCTCGCCTCGACGAATTTTTACTTGAGCCACGAACCAATTCACCTTCCCTTCCTGACCCGGGGTCGAGTGTTGCGAAGCCCTCGGATCAAAATCAGGCGCCTATATACGGAAATAGTGGGTCCGGAGTCAAGTTATGGATTCAGGTGATCGGGACGGGGGATCGAATGCTTGCCTGCAACTTGCCGTGGCGGGTTCGGCTGAGGTTGACGGTGATGGTGCCGTGCGGCGTTTGAATCTGTCCCTGTGCCGACTCACGGTCGGCGAGGTCGGGACTGAATTCCGCCGTGTTGAAGCCGGCGCCCGTGCGCGAGGGACGGATGCCGAGGCAGGATTGATACAGTGCAATTTCGGGGAGGACCGACCAGGCGTGGCAGTCGCTACGCGGGGTGTTGTCGGTTTCCGGCCAGGTGGTCAGGCCGGTGCCTTGCAGGCCGCGCGGCCAGCGTGCCAGGATGGCGGCCTGTTCGCGGCGCAGGCCGCAGAGGTGGAGCGCCTCATGGAGGTAGTAGCGGTAGTAATGGGAGCCCGCCTGGGTGACATCGCCGGCCTTCAGTGCGCGGCGCAGGGCTGATCGTCCGGCGGCGGGGGAAAGGACGCCCGCCAGGATGGCCTGGGTCTGGGCGTGGACGCTGAATGAGGAATGCTGATCGGTATCGGCGAGCAGTCCCCGGGCGGAAGACCAGCAGCGGGCGCGGACAGAGGTGCGCAGTCGGCGTTGAATTGCGAGCCAATGGTTGGCGAGTTCGGGGTAACCGGCGAACGGTTCCAGGCCCGCCATCCAGCCGCAGGCTTCGGCCAGCAGGCAGGTCAGGATTGCGGACCCGCCGGTGGCGGTCTGGGGCGCATTGCCCATGGCGAAGGGCGGCGTCCAGTCCACGAACGGTGCGAACGGGACGAGGCCCAGCAGGCCGTCGGGCCGCAGGCGCAGGGTAAACCATTCCATGATGTCGCGCGCGGCGTGGAGGTAGGGGCGAAGGAAGTCGGGATTGCCGCGGTAGACGCGGAAATCGTCCAGCATGCCGATCCATTGGAGGGCAAAGGTTGGCAGGATCTGGAGGCGGCGGGAGGGGAAGCGGCACTGAAGCATGCCGTCGGGGAGGCGCGAGGCGTGGAAGTCGCCGATGGCCTTGCGCGCCAGGCGGTCGTCATTGGCCACCAGATAGTGATAGACGGCCTGGACCCGTGTGTCGCCGGGGAACTGTGCCTGCTCGAAATGCGGGCAGTCGAAGAACGTCTCGTGGGCGCAGAGACGGATGGTGCGCCAGGACACGTCACGGACCCGCCGGTCGGTGTCCCTGCCGGGGCCGGTGGAGCGGAAGCGGGCGCGGCGGCGGAGGGGGAACCCGGTATCCAGGCAAGCGATCTGTTCGATGGTCAGGGGTTCGGCGCGGGTACGGATGGTCACCTCCAGGTAACGGAACGAGCGGAACCAGAGGGGGCTGAAGGCGCGGCATATTCCGCCGTCCGGAAGGAATTCGTCGAGATGGCCATTGAGTGTTTTGCCATCGGGTTCATCGCGGTTGGTTTTTGTGAGGGAACCCGGTTCGTAGGGTGCCTCGGCACTCACGGTCCGGATGGAAGCGCCGGTGCCGCGCGACACGATCCAGGTGACGTAGGCGTTGGTCAATTCGCCGCGGTCGAGGATGAAGCGGGTGCTGGTGTTGGGGGGGAGGGTGAGCGGGCGTCCGTGCCGCAGGGGTTCCAGGGCGGGGGGTGGGGTGTTGCCGGTTGCGAGGACGCGGGCAAAGGCGGCGGGTCGGTTCTCCATTTGGGGAAGGGGATCGGGCACGAGGCGCATGTCGGCGCGGAGGTTGCCCCAGGGGCAGGCGGCCCGGTCGGCGACTTGGACGGCCGGACTCCAGGCGGTGTCGTCAAACGAGGGTTGTTCCCAGTTCCAGGCGGCCCGGTCGCCGCGAATCTGTTCGCCGCAGCCGACGACGTAGTAGGGTGAGCGCGGTTTCCAGGCGTGCCGGGTGATGGGAGTGCGGCTGTTATCGGGGGTGCAACGCCACGACGGTCCGGTGTCGAAGCAGGAGGCGTAGGAGTTGTGTCCGGCGCTGACGAGGAGGAAGGCGGGGCCCCCGAGTTGTCCGATGCCTGCGAAGTCGCCGAAATGCCAGACGCGCGCCGCGAGGAGGTGGGGGCCCCGGTTCAGGCGCGGCAGGGCGACTCGCATGCAACCCCAGCGGCCCTGATCGCTGCGCGAGGGGCCCCTGGCGATGAGGCGGCCGTCCAGGAACAGATCGAAGCGTTCGGAGGCGCTGATGTGGAGAAAGACGGTTTTGATGCCCCTGGGCAGGGTGAAGGTTTTACGGAACAGTGCAACGGTGAATCCCTCCCGTGGCGCCGCCGGGGCCCAGATCAGGGGAGTTCGTAGTGCGCGTGAATTCCAAGGAAGTTCCCGGGTGATTGGTTTCGGATGCAGGTTGTTTTTCATGGGGCCCGTTCAAGTTCTTGTTAGCACCGGTGGTTCGCCGCTGGCGTTGTTTTCAGGGTGTGACTTTACATAGGTTGGGCGTGTCCTGCAACGGGTTCATAATGAAAACTTGGCGTCTTACGGGAGTTCGTGTATAAGAACCGGCTTTTCAGGGACGGTATTGAAAGCCGCGATGGAAGCAAAAGCAACACGCCTGTTCAAAGTAATTACCGGGGGCATTCCATGAACGCCCCGGCGCTGTTCTTAGATATCCGCTTTTATGGCGCTGTGGGGGATGGGGTGACGGTGGACACGGCCGCCTTTGCCAAGGCGTGCGCGGCGGCGGCCGCCGCGGGGGGTGGCACCGTTCTGGTTCCGCCGGGACATTATCTGACCGGCAGCATCGTGTTGCCGAGTTGCACGACGTTATGGGTGATGGCCGGCGCGGTGATCCTCGGCAGTCACAATCCGGCCGATTACCCGTTGTGTATGCAGGCATGGGAGGGCACACTTCAGGAGAACCACAGTCCTCTCATCGGCGCACGGGACGGCCATGATATCGCGATCCTCGGCGAAGGAACGATTGACGGTCATGGTCAGCCGTGGTGGAAGGCGTTGCGGGAGAACCGGTCGTTCCGGCGTCCGCGGTTACTCGGGTTTGACCGGTGCCGGCGACTCCGCGTCGAAGGTGTCACGCTGGTCAACTCGCCGGCCTGGACTGTGCATCCGTGGCAATGCACGGATGTGCTGGTGCGGGGGGTTACGATCCGGAACCCGGCCGACTCGCCGAACACAGACGGCATCAATCCCGAGTCCTGTTCCGATGTTCGGATCAGTGACTGCCTGATCCAGTCGGGTGACGACTGCATCACGCTCAAGAGTGGCGCCAGTGAGGATGGGACCGGTGATTTCAAACCCTGCGAACGGATCAGCATTACCAACTGTCAACTGGCGCAGGGGCATGGCGGCATTGTTATTGGCAGCGAAATGAGTGGCGGTGTGCGTGATGTGACCATCTCCAACTGTGTCCTGCGCGGGACGGACCGTGGTCTGCGGATCAAGACCCGCCGGGGCCGCGGGGGTGTGGTGGAGAATCTGACGGTCTCCAATCTGGTCATGCGCGACGTCGGGTGCCCGCTGGTTGTTCATTCCTACTACCGTTACACGATCCTGCGGCATGAACTCCTCGAGTGGGCCGCTCGTCTTGACGCCCAGCCGGTTACCCCGGCCACGCCGGTCATTCGTGGTCTGCGCGCGCAGGGGCTGACGGCAACGGACGTGCGCGGGCCCTGTCTGATTTACCTGCATGGTCTGCCGGAATCGCCCATTAGCGACGTGACCCTGGCCGACTGCGATTTGCGTCATGCGGCGGAGGCGGACCCGGCGATGAGGGAACCGGCCATGATGCTCATCAAGGGCAAGGAGGACTATGGTACCGGCGGCCTGTTCGCCACGCATGTGGCCGGGTTGCGGTTGAGGAACGTGCTGTTTGCACCCCGCTCGGGCAGATCGGTGACGCTCGACCAGGTTGCGGACTACGATGGGCCGGACGGCGGATGACCGGGAGGTGACGGTGAAGGTCTACGTCGTCGGTGACAGCATCTCCATTCAGTACGGTCCGTACCTGAAACAGTATCTGTCCGGTGTGATCGGCTATGCCCGCAAAGAGGGGGAAGCCGAGGCGCTCCTGAATCTGGACAAACCCCAAGGGGCCAATGGCGGCGATTCCTCGATGGTGCTGGCCTTCGTGAAGGCGCTGGCTGCGGCCGGCGGAGTGGATGCCGATCTTCTCCTGGTGAATTGCGGCCTGCATGACATCAAGAGGAATCCGGACGACGGGAAGGCGCAGGTTGCCATTGACGACTATGAAGCCAACCTGCGCGCCCTTGTTGCCGTGGTCAGGCCCATGCGGGCCAGACTGGTTTGGATTCGGACGACCCCGTGTGATGAGAAGGTACACAACCGTCCCGGCATGGGGTTCCACCGGTTCAGCGCGGATTGTGTGGCCTACAATGGGGTGGCAGATAAGGTGATGAGCGAGGCGGGGGTTCCCTCCATTGACCTGTATACGTTTACGAGCAACCTCGGTCCTGATCTCTACTGCGATCATGTTCATTTTCGCGAAGGTATTCGCGAGAAGCAAGGAGCGTTCATTGCGGGGTGGTTAAGCGGGTATGGGGATCGGGACGGGAGTCCGGGGCATGCCGTTGATGCGTGCCGTTGTGACTGAAATGACCGATTATCGTGTGAGAAATGGGATGCTGAAGTTTCCACCCATCAAGACCCTGTTCAGTTCGATCCGGGTATGCACGGCTCTGGCGGTACTTGCCGGGTGTTGGTTGTCCACGTTGGCGTGGGAGGTGTGGTTTTCCGGGCAATCGGACCGGAGTCGGAATCCCTGCCGGCTGCGGGGATGGGTGGACTATGTTGGCAGTGCGGAGCCGCGCCGGACGAATGAAACCCTGGTTCTGTTGCTATCCAACTCCCAGGGGTTTGCGCCCGAGGTGGCGACCTCGCTGGCGTATCCCCGGCAGGTACAGGAGTTGCGGGCCGAAGAGGGGCGTCCTGTGCGGGTGGTCAACTGGTCGGTTCCGGGATGGCAGTACAATGACATGATGGTCATTGCGGCGGCGGCGCGGCGTCTGGATGCCTCGGCGATTCTCGTGGTGTTGATGCCCGACAGTTTCAGCATGAGAGAGCGTCCACCGGAGGCGATCGGGCGGTGGGCATCCGACCTGTACTATCTGTTGGGGGATCGGGCGATTCGGGAGCGGGTGCCTGAGTCCAGTCGTGCGGACATGGTTGATTTGTCGCTGAGGGCGAATATTGTCATGGGGACCCTATGGCCGGCATGGAGGGTGAGGTCGTTGCCGGCGGCGTTGTTGAGCAGGGATACGGTGCTGGGGTGCTTTTTCGATCCGGATAACACGATGGCCTGGTTTGGGCTGGTCAAGCCGCGCAAGCAACTGATCAAGCGGCCAATTCCCAAAGTGCCCGCGGAGGGTGATGAAGGACGGGCCGTCGCGTTTTTGGACGTGTTGTGCGAGGCCGCGCCGATCATCCACGTTGTGAATATGCCGGTGCAAAGCCGGTTCCGGTGCAAGGATGCGAATGCATGGCCGATGCTGGATGGGCTCTGTCGTGAGCGGGGTATCAGGACATGGGATTGGGCGGATCAGATTCCGGAAGATGAATTTGGCGCGGCCATTGCGCACTTTACTGCCGATGGGCATCGTCGGATGGCGGGAAGACTGACCGGGGTGTTGCCGTGACCTTTGTATCGGTGGAATTCGGTCTGCTGTTGGGGTTCTGTCTGGCGTGCTACTTCTGGTTGCCGTCGCGGGGCCGCCTGCTGTTGTTGCTGGCGGCGAGTTATTTCTTTTATGCGTACTGGAAACCCTGGTATGCGGTGCTGATCCTGTTTTCGACGAGCGTTGACTATCTGGCGGGCCGGATGATTGCGGCGACGAACCGGCAGGGGCGGAAGCGGCTGGCGCTGGTATTGAGCATTGGTACGAATCTCGCACTGCTGGGCTATTTCAAGTACATGAACTTCGGGTTGAAGGTGATTCACGGGGCGTTGGGGACGCTGGTGGAGCCGTTGCCCCAGGCGCTGGACATCATCCTTCCGGTTGGCATTTCGTTCTACACCTTCCAGGGCATGTCGTATGCGATAGACGTCTATCGCGGGTCCATTCCGGCGGAGCGGGATTTCCCCTCGTTTGCGCTCTACATCTCGTTCTTCGCGCAACTGGTTGCCGGTCCCATTGAGCGGGCGGGGGACCTGTTGCCGCAACTCAAGAAATACCGGCCGTATGATCCGGAACTTTTTGAGAGTGGCATACGACTTCTTCTCTGGGGTTTTGCGAAGAAACTGGTTGTGGCCGACCGCCTGCTGGAGGCGGCGCAGCCGGTCATGCAGAACATAGTGCCCCAGACGGTGCCGGACATCCTGTTTGCCACCCTGGGACTGTACGTCATGATCTACTTCGATTTCTCGGCCTACACAGACATGGCGCGCGGCACGGGTGCCCTTTTCGGGGTGCGCCTTGCGGAGAACTTCAACCTGCCGATGGCGGCCACCAGTATTGCCGACTTCTGGCGTCGGTGGCATATGACCTTGTCCACCTGGGTCAAGGACTACGTGTATACGCCGCTGGGCGGGATGCATCCCAGGGGGGTCGTGCATCAGGCGCTGGCGCTGTTGTTGACGATGGGGTTGGTCGGTCTCTGGCATGGCGCCAACTGGACCTTTGTCATCTGGGGGCTCCAGAACGGTGTGCTGATGGTGCTCTATCAGGTCTACTTCCGGACCGTACGCCGGCGTTGGCGGCGCAGTGCATGGATCAACAGCGCCTGGTTCGCCTTTTTGGGATGGTCTGTCACGACGTTGATGCATGCGGCGGGAATGGTGTGGTTCTTTTCGCCGACGTTGTCGCGTGCGTTGGATTATTTCGGGCGGTTTGTGACTCCCGAGGCGTGGACGATGCCGGCGCACGCGCCGACGGTGCCGGGTGCCGGCATCCTGGTGTGTCTCTGGGCCTGGCATGCGGCGAGCGGGCGTTTGAATCCCATTGACCGGCTGGCGCAGTTGCCGGTGCCGTTGCGGGCAACGTGTTATGCGTTGCTTCTCTTCCTCATCATCGGATTAGGGGTGACGCAGGGCAGTACATTCGTCTATTTTCAGTTCTGATCGGAGCGGACATCGGCAATGACCTTGGCTAAACAACATCAGCGGCATGTCGGCGGGCGGTTTTCCGCCGCCGCCCACACCTACACGGAGGCGTCGCCCCTGCAGGACCATGTTGCGAAAACGGTCATTGATATGGTGCCGGAGGGGGGGTGTCCGTCGTCGGTCCTGGACGCCGGGTGCGGGCCGGGGCGCCTGCTCATGCTGGCGCGCGGTCGCTGGCCCGAGTCCATGCTGGTGGGGGTGGACATTGCGCCCGGCATGATACAGAAGGCACGGTCCTTTTTCTCCGGGGATTCGCGTGCCGCGTTTGTGGAAGGCGACATGGCGACTTTTCAGGGGGCGGCGGGGTTTGATCTGGTCATCAGTAGTAGTGCCCTGCATTGGATGCGTCCTTTTGCCCCGGGGTTGGTGCATCTGGCGGGGCAGTGCCGGGTGGGAGGGTTGCTGGCGGCGGGGATGATGCTGGACGGGACGCTGGGTGAGTTGCGGGAGGCGCGGGAGGCCGTGGCGCCGCACAAGGCGGCGCCGGGGCGGTTGCCGACGCTGGGCGATTTGGAGTCGGTGGCGCAATCCTTGGGAGGGTATCGGGTGTTGCGTATCGAGCGGGCCACGGAGGTGGTTGAGGAGGCGGCGGGAGTCGGGGTATTGCGGGTGGTGCATGAAACGGGGGTGACCGGGGGGGATGTTTCACGGGGCGAGGCGCCGTTGACGCGCGGGGAGATCAAGGCGTTGGCGGAGTGGTACGACCGGCATTACTCGACGCCGGGCGGGGTCCGCATGACGTTCGAAGTCGGGTATCTATTGTTGCAGAGGGTTGACGGGTAAACCAGGAATGGGGAACTAAGATGATTGAACCGGTTGATGGTGTGGTGCGCGGGTATGTGCTGATGTCGGGCGGTCTTGATAGTCGGCTGGCAGTGTGTGTGTTGAGGGAGCAGGGGATTCAGGTGACGGGGATCAGTTTTATCTCGCCCTTTTTCGGGGCGGACAAGGCCAAGGAGGCGGCGGTGCAGTTGGGGGTTCCATTGGTGATTGAGGAGTTCACGGGCAACATCCTGAGCATTGTGGAGCATCCGCCGCACGGGTTTGGATCGCATATGAATCCCTGTATTGACTGTCATACCGCCATGATCCGGATTGCGGGGCAGAGGGCGGAGCGTGAGGGGTTCCAGTTTGTGGCGACGGGCGAGGTGCTCAATCAGCGGCCGATGTCGCAGACGAAGCGCAGTTTGGGGATCGTGGCGAAGGACTCCGGGTACGGGGAATGGCTGATCCGGCCGTTGAGCGCCAAATTGCTGGATGAGAGCGAGCCGGAGCGGCGGGGGTGGGTGGACCGGCAGCGGTTGCTCGACCTCAACGGGCGGAGCCGGAAGCCGCAATACGCCCTGGCGAAGCAATACGGGGTGACGAACTATCCGGCGTCGGCGGGCGGATGCCGGTTGACGGAACCCAATTTTGCGGTACGCCTGCGGGATTTGCGGAATCACGGGCAGGTGAAGGATCTGCATGCGATTGCGTTATTGCGGTATGGCCGACATTTCCGGTTGAACGATCGAGTGAAGGTGCTGGTCGGGCGGGACGAGGCGGACAACGCGATGCTGGCGACGTTGGCCGGTCCCGATGAGATCAGGATTGAGACCGCGTCGGTGATGGGGCCGGTTGCCGTGGTGACAGGGCCGGCCGGGGAGGCGGAGGTGTTGCTGGCGGCGAGTCTGTGTGCGCGGCACAGCGACCAGAAGACCGGCGAGGTGGAGATGGTGATCAAGAGTGCGGCCGGCGAGAAGCGCGTGCTGGTGGCCTGTGCATCGGATGAGACGGTGAGCCGACTGCGCGTGAAGTGAAGCGGAGGCGACCGGATCCGGGGATGGCGTCATGACCGGGAGGAAGGAGGTCAACATGGTTGAGATTAACTGTGTGGCGTGCGGGCAGGAGAGCTTGCTCAAGCGGGAACCCAAGTACGAGGGATTCAAGAAGGTTGGCGAGCGGTTGACCTGTTTCGGTTGCGGGCACGAGTATGTGTCCGAGGCGGAGGTGCCCTTCAAGGAGAAGCGGGCGCCGAAGGTGTTTGAGGCGAGTGATGCACCGAAGGCGGTCAAGGTATTCAAGAAGCATGAGGCCGACCGGTTGTGCCGATACTGCAAGCACTACGTGGTGAATCCGTTCCTGCAACGGTGCGGGTTGCGGGGCAAACTGGTCGAGGCCACGGACACCTGCGAGCGGTTTGAGAGGAAGACAGTCAGGGTTCAGGATTCAGGAGTCGGGAGTCAGGAGTCAGAATAGTGGCAAAGAAAACGCCGCGGCAGGGTGACCTGGCCGCGGCGTTTGTGTTTTTGTGGTGATTACTTCTTTGGGACCTTGACGCCTTTGAAGCGGCCGATGACGGGAAGTTTTCCGGCGAGCGGACGCGCGTAATTCAAGAAGGCTTCGGTCACATCGTTGCCGCTCTTGGCAATGAAGTTATCCGGCACATGGCGGGTTTCCTTTGAAACCTTGGCCAGTTCGACGCGTTCGAAATAAACCGCATACTTCTTGCCGGGTTTACGGCGGATGGCGATGGAGCCGCTGGGGTATTTGCCGCGGAGGGCTTCCTTGACGGCCAGCATGCCGACGGTGCGGGCTTCCTTGGCGTCCACTTCGCTGACGACGCCGGGGAAGGAGCGTTGCAGGTAGCCGAAGGTATCGGCGCGGACGCGGGTGATCTTGGTGCGGTTCTTGATTTCGGTGGCCAGCAGGTCACCGAGGGCGCCGGTGCCGCTCAACTGCACGTTGCCGTGGGAATCGACTTCCTTGGAGAACTTGGTGGCGATGGCCACGCCCTTCTCGTCGGAGATGCCTTCTGAAACGGCGATGACGCAGCGGCCGAGTTTCTTGTAGATCTTTTCCACGTCGGCGGCGAACTTGTCCATGGAGAATGCCCGTTCGGGGAGATAGATCAGGTGGGGCCCATCGTCGGGATAGACGCGGGCCAGGGCGGCGGCGGCGGTCAGGAAGCCGGCATGGCGGCCCATGATGACGTTGATCTTCACGCCGGGGAGGGCGCGGCTGTCGAGGTTATCGCCCATGCTGGCGCAGGCGACAAACCGGGCGGCGCTGCCGAAGCCGGGGGTGTGGTCATTCTCGCGCAGATCGTTGTCGATGGTCTTCGGGATGTGGTAGCAGCGCAGGTCGTAACCGACGCTCTTGGCCTTTTCGTTGATGATGTGGGTGGACTCCGCGGAGTCGTTGCCGCCGATGTAGAAATAGTAGCGGATATTGTACTTCTTCAGGATGTCGAAGACCTTGCCGCACTCCTCGTCGGTGGGTTTCTTGCGGGCCGATCCGAGGGCGGAGGCGGGGGTATTGGCGATACGTTCCAGTTCGGCGGTGTTTTCCTTGCGCAGGTCAATGAAGTTTTCCTCGAGGATACCCTTCATTCCGTGCAGGGTGCCGTAGATGGCTCCGATTTCCTTCATTTGTTTGGCCTGGAGGATGGCGCCAACGAGGCTCTGGTTGATGACGACCGTGGGGCCGCCGCTTTGACCGATCAGCATGTTACCTTTAGCGGGCATGGAGACTCCTTCGTATTGTTAACGTTTTGTCTGAACGAGAAAACGGGCGGTACTTTGTCACAGGGGGCAGAGGCGATCAATAAGAAAAGGGGTAATACTACTTCCGCGGTTTACGAGCGGGGGGTGCGTGGACGCAGTGGCCATCCAGGACATGGGCGGCTTCCATCCAGGTCTCGGACAGGGTGGGGTGGCAATGAATCGTCCTGCCCAGTTCCGAGGCAGTGAGTTCCATACGGATGGCGGTGACGGCCTCGGAAATGAGTTCCGTGGCATGCAAGCCGACGGCCTGGGCGCCCAGCAGTTGGCCGGTCTTTTCATCGGCCACCCACTTCACGAAACCATGGGGTTCCCCGGCGGCCAATGCCTTGCCCAGATGGGTGAAGGCGAACTTGCCGGTCTTGACGGGACTGTTGCTGGCGGCGGCCTGTTGTTCAGTGAGGCCAACACTGCCAATTTCAGGCGAGGTGAAGATACAGGCCGGCACCAGTTTGTCGAACATCCGGGGCCGCTTTGTGACGATGGTCTCGGCGGCGATGATCCCCTGTGAGGTGGCGGCATGGGCCAGTTGCGCGATTCCATTCACATCGCCAATGGCGTAGATGGTCGCGGCTGAGGTGGCCCCAACCTCGTTGACCGGGATGCACCCGGTCTTGTCGAGGGTCAGTCCGGCGGCGGCGAGGTTCAGTTCGCGGGTGACCGGACGCCTGCCGACGGAGACCAGAAGCAGATCGGCGGAAAGGGTTTCCTCGCCGAAGGTTCCGCGGACGCCGGTGTTGTCGGCGTCCACGTTCTGGAGCGCCTTGCCGGTAAGGACCCGGATGCCGAGAGTGTGTTCCATGTGATGGCGCAGTTCCTTGCGCACATCGGGATCGAGCATCATGAGGATATCCTCAAGGAGTTCGACGATGGTGACCTTGACGCCGAGTTGGGCGGCCATACAGGCGAATTCACAACCGATGACACCGCCGCCGAGGACCAGGAGGGAGGCGGGCAGTTGCGTCAGGTTGAGAAAGGCGCGGCTTTCGATCACCCGCGGGTGTTTGGGCAGGAACCCCGGCATGGCGGATTCGGAACCGGAGGCAATGATTGTCGCCGCGGTTTCAATGGTGGTCACCTTGCCGTCCGCCGCCGTGATCGTCAGTTTGTTGCGGCCGGCGAACGCGGCGGTTCCCTTGAGTACGGTAACGGCATGGGCCTTCAGGAGTCCTTCAATGCCGGATCGCAGTTTGGAGACGATGCCGTCTTTGCGGGCGACCATGGCGGCGTAATCGGCGGTCACCTGCTTGGCGGAGATGCCGAAGGCGGACGCCTTGCCGATATGGGCGAACAGGTCCGCGCAGGCGATCAGGCTCTTGGTGGGGATGCAACCCCAGTTCAGGCAGGTTCCGCCG
>CAZHRU010000028.1:0-30104 GCA_964535015.1 uncultured Verrucomicrobiota bacterium
GAAAGCTAGACGGGTGAAGGGTATTTGTCCAGAGATATTTGTGTAAGAAGGGCAGGTCTTGTGCTGCGGGTGAAGAAAGTTGGGTGATGGGTAGGTTAGCCGCGGACGTTCAATGTTTGCCTCCACCGACGCAAGGTCGGCGGGCGGCTGGTGTCATGTCGCCAACATTCGGAAATGCGCCCGCGTGTTACGGACTGTAGCGGTAGCCGACGCCGTGTACGGTTTGGATGGCGGTTGGGGTGTCGGGTTCCGATTCGATCTTCTTGCGGAGTTGGGCGATATGCTGATCGAGGGTGCGGGTGGTTCCCAGGTAATTCACGCCCCATGCCTCGTTTAAGAGGCGGTCCCGGCTGAGCACTTCGTTGGGGTGGGCGATAAACAGTTCGAGCAGTTTGAGTTCCCTGGCGGTCAGGTCTTCAGATTTGCGGCCGCGGGTGGCGCGCATGGTCTTGCGGTCCACCGTTACCGCCCCAAAGCGAAACACAGGCTCGGGAGTGGGTGGGGGTGCGGTCGTGGGGGCGGGGGGGATGGCGCGGCGGCGTACGGCGGCGATGCGGGCCAGGAGTTCGCGGACACCGAAGGGTTTGGTGACATAGTCGTCGGCGCCGAGTTCCAGTCCCACGACCTTGTCGATTTCCTCGCTCTTGGCGGTAAGCATGATGATCGGCACGGTCCGGTCGCGGCGTCGGATCTGGCGGCAGACGTCGAAGCCGTTGACTTCCGGCATCATCACGTCCAGCAGGATGAGGTCATACGAACCTTTGGCATGGCGGGCCAGGGCCTGGGACCCGTTTGCGGCGGCGGTGACGCGGTATCCTTCGCTTTCGAGGGCGGCAACCAGTCCCTCGCGGATGTGAGGATCGTCTTCAGCAAGCAGGATATGTGGATTCATGATGTCCTCAACAGGATTCGGAAGCACGCGCCAGCCTCCTCGCGCGGCAGGCACAACAAGTCACCGCCAAGATCGCGAAGCAGGCGGCGCGCGATACTCAGACCCAGGCCGCTGCCGGGCACGCGCGCGGTGAGCGATGCATCCAATCGGTAGAAGTTCTCGAAGATCTTCTCGCGCAGGGGGGCGGGAACGCCGGGCCCCCGGTCGAGGACATCCAGGTGGATGGTGCCGTCGGATGCATCCAGGCGGATTTCGATTTCTCCGCCACCCGAGGCATATTTGATGGCGTTATCCAGGAGGTTCAGCAGTGCCTGTTCAAGGGCGTCGCGGTCGGTCCGGACGGTGAGGGAATGGGCGGCTTGGTGGACCGCCAGGTGGAGTCCCGACTCGTTGAGGCGAACCCGCTGGGTTTCGAGAAAGGCGGTGAGCCATGTGCCCAACTCCAGGGGTTCCACGGCATAGGTGCGTCGCTGTTGTTCCAGCCGGCTGAAATCGAGCATGTTATTCACGAGGCGGCCCAGACGCGAGCACTCGGCGATCATCACGTCGAGGTACTGCTGGCGTTTCTCCTCGCTCTTGATACGTCCTTCGCGCAGGAGTTCGGCGTAGAGGCGCAGGGTGGTCAGGGGTGTTTTCAGTTCATGGGAGACATTGGCGACGAAGGAGGTCTTCTGACGGGCTTCGCGAGTTTTGCGGCCGGCGTCCCGGAGGAGGAGGATCCCGCCGGTCAGGATGGAGGCCAGCAGGGCGGCCAGCATCAGGATGGACATCAGGCGTACGCTCCCGCCGCCGGCGGGGGGCGCGGTACAGAAAAAGGCGATCTGCCAGTGGGGCAGGGCGGCGCCGAGACCGACGGCGAGTAAGGGCCGGGCACCCTTGCGGATTTCAAGTCCGCCGGACTGGTGTACGACAGTGCCGGCGCCATCGAGCAGGGCCCAGGCGCGATCGGAGTGTTTTTCCACAGGAAATCCCTGGATGACCCGTGCCAGGAGGGCGGTGGTCTCCAGTTCAACGCCGGCGATCCGGCCCAGATGTTCCACCCAACCCAGTAGAAAAAGTTGGTCGCCTTCGAACCAGGGGATCCAGCCGCGGCGTCCGGTTGGTGCCTGTCCGGACGAGGCCAGTTTTTGTGTTTCCTGCTTGAGTTGGAGGCGCGGGGAGTACGTTGATTGGTCCGTGGTCTCGGCCAGACGCAACAGGGTTTCCAGCCGGGCGGCGAACAGGTGTTCATAGCGTTTGATGAACCCTTTCTCCTCCTCGGTAGTGGGCACGGTGGGATTTGGCCATTCCAGGCGGTGAGTGACAGGGTTCCAGATGAAGGTGTTGCGGACCAGCGGGTGGGTTTCCGGCCACTGGGTCAGCGGGCCGGGCGGGTCCAGGGTTGTGAGTGCCGCCACCTGGGCCAGCAATTCGTTTTGCACGCCCTGAACGGCCAGTTGAAGATTGTCTGCAATGATTTGGGCGCGGCCCTGCAGAGCGCGCCGGGCATCATCCGCCAGGCGGGTTTCCTCGTGACGAAGCAAGCGCAGGGCGAGTAAACCGATGGCCAGCGTGGCGCCGACCAGCAAAGAGAACCCGATACGTAGACTCGATGGTTTCAATGACATGTGATGCGGGCGTCATACTAGCGCGGTACAGGGTTCGGCGGCAACGTCATACACAAACTCAACTTGCTTCATCCGTGACGCAAGGTCACGGGGATCGGCAGCAGAACTCGCAGAGTATCGGGACTGGTCCTAATGTGCCAGTTGCTGGTTTCGGGTTTGGTAACTGTCGGTTCGCAGGGACTTACGGGAGGCATTGTTCATGCCTTCCTTTTCCAGCTTATCGGCGAACTCGATGGTAACCTGGGCCTCTTTCAGGATACTGTCGTCTTTGATTTCGTACCGTTTGACAGTTTCGCGCACCTTGCCGCCGGCGGAACGCAGGGCGGCGGCGGCCTGTTCGCGGTCGCCCTTGTCGGCCTGGCGGATGGCCTCATCCTTGGCCTCGGCCATCGCGTTAACCAGGATATCCTTCTGGACCGCGATGTTCACCGACTTGGAGACATCGCTTTCGCGCCGGCTGAAACGCACGGTTGCTTCGGCATCGGACTGCTCTGTACGCTGGTTGAAGAGGTTGTAGTAGGAACAACGAGCGGTAGCCAGTTTGAGGTTGTCACGTTCCGTTCCAGCGGGGACCTCGACCTCCACCAGCACATATTTCTCCTGGCCTCCATAGAGGTTATTCAGGCGGAGTTCGACGTGACGGTTGTCAACGCGTCCGTCGCGCCCGATAATACGGATGGGCCGGCCGCCACCGAGGATTTCGATATCCAGGATGACATCGCGGGCGAAGACGCTCAGGACATCGCCGAGTTCGGCGGAGAAGATTCTGGGAAGATCGCGGCTTGATTCGACAAAATAGGTGTTACCGTCACTGTTCTGGGCGAGTTTGGTCATCAGGTCCTCGTTGTAGTCGGTTCCGACGCCGATGGTGGTGACGGCGATACGTTCCTTCATCAGGGCGGCGCCCAGGCGTCCGAGGTCCTCCGGTTGGCTGGGACCGGTGTTCGCCTGGCCATCGGAAAGCAGCAGGATGCGGTGAACGTAATTACCCTCGATGTGTTTGCGGAGTTCTGCGGCGGCCTGGCTGACGCCGGCAAAGAGGGCGGTGTTGCCGCGTGAGGAGATCTGGTTGATGCGGGACTCGATCCATTCGGTATTGGCGGCGCTTTGGGGCGGGACGATGGTCTCGACTTCCTGGTCATAAATGACAAGGGAGAAGAGATCGTTGGCGCCCAACCGGCGCAAGGCAGTGATGGCGGCTTCCTTGGCCTTTTCCAATTTGCGGCCTGAACTCATGGATCCGGACCGGTCGAGAACAACGGCGAGGTTGACGGGTTGCCGGGTCTCTTCTTCGCGCAGGGCAGGGGCCTGGAGGGAAATCTTGATAACGGCACGGTGAACATCCTCGGCGGGCAGGACGGCACGATCCAGGTCCACGCGGCAGACAACTTTTTCAGAGCGGCCAGCAGAGGCCGGGTCGAGCGACAACAGGCACAGCGTTGACAGAGCCAGCACCCAACACCCCATTTGGTTTTTCATGACAGATTCTCCATTTCAAGTCTGATTCGATTTCCGGGGGATGCACCCGCATCCGTGCCTTTTTCTGAGACCATGGAACCATAGCGGGCAGGGAAAGTCGTCATAGCGGGGCAAAAAGAATGTAAAAGAATTGTCATGCAAAAGGCTGCGACGTTGAATCGGCCTTGGCGGCCAACGTGGTGAAAGGCCAACCTGCTTAAGGCGCGGTCCCATAGTCGGCTGTGGGATAGCCCGGATCCAGGGTGATGGCCTTGAGATGGAACCGGAAGTGATGAGACCCTCCCGCAACCTTGTACTGGGGCAGGGTGTCGGGACCGCAGGAGCCCGTGCCCAGGCCGCGATGGAGATGATCGAGGCGTGGTTCTTGTCGCGCTCGACCATGCGCGAACCGCGGTCCAGAAAGGCGGTGAGATAGCCGGGCTCATTGGCGATGATGTTGCCGGCCTGGTAACAATGCCCCTCGAAATTGGCCTCGTCGTAGACATACAGACCGTATTCGTCGCACAGATCCAGCCAGCGCGGGTCATTGGGGTAGTGACTGGTGCGCACGGCATTGATGTTGTGCCGTTTCATCTCCAGGATGTCGCGCCGCATCCACTCCATACTGACGGCCTTGCCCAGGGTCTCGTGGTGGTCATGTCGATTGACGCCCCGCAGGAACACGCGCTGTCCGTTGATCAGAATCGTGCGGTACTGTTTGTCGATGCGCTTGAATCCGACCCGGAGGCCGGTGGCCTCGATGAGCGTTCCCTTGTCGTCGAGCAGTTCCACGGCGAGCGTATAGAGTGTGGGGGTTTCGGCGGACCAGGGGTGAACCCGGTCGAGAGGGATTGTCAGGTGGTTGCGCCGCATTCGTTGTGTGCCCCAGTGGATACTGGCGCCGAGTTCCTGTTGCAAGGTACTCCCGTGAACGGACTGACCCGCCGCATCAAAGAGTTCCAGTCGCAGGGCATGTCCGGTGGGCCAGGTCCGCCGGTGCAGGCCGACGCGGATGGTGGTGTCGAGGGTGCCGCTAACCAGATCGGGATTCAGGATTGCCCGGGCGAACACGTCTTCAATAAAGATCGATCCGGTGCAATAGAGGAAGACCTCCCGGTGGATTCCCGAGAAACGCCAATGGTCCTGATCCTCAAGATGCGTGGCGTCGCTCCAACGTGTGACGGCGAAGGCCAGGAGATTGTCGCCGGGGTGCAGGACGTCCGTCACGTCGTATTCGGCCGGCAGGCGGGAGTCCTTGCTCATGCCCACGAAATGGCCGTTGACGAACACAAAACCGGCGCTCTCGGTGTTTTGAACAATTGCATGGAGGGAAATTGCCAGAACAGATTTCAATTCACAATAAGATTAGCTTGATCTTGCATGACGTGTTTGCACGCGACTATTCTGGTCCAGTCAAAAGAGGAGAATGCATCATGATTCGCTGGGGCATTATCGGGTGTGGAAATGTCTGCGAAGTCAAATCCGGCCCTGGCTTCCAGCGTGCCGAAGGGAGTTCCCTTGTGGCCGTCATGCGGCGTGATGCCAAGGCGGCGGAGGATTTTGCCCGGCGCCATGGGGTTCCACGGTGGTATGACTCGGCGGCGCAACTGGTCGCCGACCCGGAGGTTGACGCCGTGTATGTCGCCTCATCGGTTGATAATCATGAAGCCTCAGCCTGGCTGGCGGCGGCGCATCGCAAGCCCTGTTATGTGGAGAAGCCGATGGCGCGTAATCATGCTGAATGCCTGCGCATGATAGCGACCTTTTCCGCTGCGGAAACGCCGCTTTTTGTGGCCTACTACCGCCGGGCCCTGCCCCGGTTCCTGCTGGCCCGTGAACTGATTCAGACCGGACGGTTGGGGGTGATCACCGGCGTGCGGTATGCATACGCGGACTCCCGGCACCACTCGGGACCGCAGACCGGATGGCGGGTTGATGCCCGGCGTTCAGGCGGCGGCATTATTCTGGATCTGGGCAGTCACGCGCTTGACATCATTGCCTACATGACCGGCGAGATCACCCGGGTGGCGGGTCAGGCGTGTAACCGCGCCGGCGAGGTTATGGTTGAGGACAGTGTGGCAATGAGCGGACTGGCCGGTGGGGCCCCGTTTTCGGCGACGTGGAACTTTGCCGCGTTCCGAGGGGAGGACGTCATCCGGATTACCGGCACCGAGGGCACTTTGGAGCTCTCGGTGTTTGGCGACGAACCTGTTCGGTTTTCCGGCGCCGGTGGCGACGAGGCCTTCTTGCGGCCCAATCCGAGTCCCCTCCAGCAACCGCTCATCCAAACGATTGTTGATCAGTTGCACGGGAAGGGTGAGTGCCCCTCGACGGGCATCACGGCCGCCCGGACCTCACTCATTCTTGACCGGATCCTCGAGTCCTACTATGGGGGCCGCGAAGACGGTTTCTGGAGCCGCGGTGAAACCTGGCCGGGGCGAAGGGCGACGGGATCAGGCGGACTGTGATCGGGACGGATTTGGCCGGCACGGAGGAGTTGACGGAGACCACCGCGCTTCGGTAGGTTACGACGTTATGAAAAAACCTGTGAACATTGCCGTTATAGGATGGGGGAACTTCTTCAAGCACATCCACGAGCAGACCGTGAGGGATCTCGTGCAGTCTGGAAAGTGCCGGTTGCGGGCGGTGTGCGTCCGGAGTCCGGATACGCGTACGGCCCTGATTAAGGAACAGGGTGCGGGGTATGGCACGGCCGATTACCGGGAGGTATTGAAGGATCCCGAGGTGGACGCGGTGGTCATTGGAGCCCCGCATGACGTGCAGGCGCAATACTCGATTGATGCCTTGAAGGCCGGGAAGTGGGTCTACGTTGAAAAACCCATGTTTGCCGACGAGGCCGACACGGGCGTTGCGCCGGTGAAGTACCTGGAACAGTTGCAGGCGCTTGGCCAACCGGCCCTCGACCGTCTGGCGGTGGGGTTGAACAAACGGTTCGCGCCCGCCTACCGGGAACTTCGTGACCTTTCCGCCGGATGGAATGGTCTGAAGAGCATCCGGATGAGCATTGTTGACGATGCCTGGCGCTGGGGATCCAAGTATCCGCCGGGTTTCCTGTTCTGGCTGGATGTGTGCCATTGGACGGATCTGGGACGCTGGTTTGTCAATGCGGAGATCGAGGCCGTCAGTTGCCTGATCCCCCAAGTGGAGGACTCGCTGCTGACGATGAAGATGACCAATGGCACGGTCGTCAGCATATTCCTCAGCGGCAATGGCACCATGGATATGATCAAGGATGAACTGCATGTGACCAGTGGCGCGAGGACGTGCGCGTCGGTGTTTGACTACGTTCAGGCCGAGGTCTATGGCGGACCGCGCCGGCAGATCCGCACCTATTCCGCGAACCTGCAATCCGGCGGCGACCTGAAGTATCTGCGGGCGATCAATGAAGGTGGTCTGGAGGCGTTTCGCGCGATCCGGCGCGAAATGCTGGACCGGTTTCAGCGGCTCCAGAAAACACCGGACCCGGCGGAGGATGCGTATCTCAAACGCAATCTGCCCAACTTCATGCGCCCGCAGGGCTGGCACGAATCGCTGGAGTCGTTTGTAGACTCCGTGGCGGCGGGCACGCCTTTGCAGAACAGCGCGACCTACCGGGACGCCTACATCGGATACCAGATTATCGAGGCGGCCAAGGCGAGCGTGGAGGCGAGAGGCGAATTTGTGAAGATGCCCCCGGTTCCCGGATGAAAACGGACGAGCAAGGAAACTTATGAACATGTCGAGACCACCAAGGGTCGCGAAGGGAAGACCGGCGCAGGCACGCTTCAGTGACGGCGGTTGCACGCCGTTAGTTTCCGATCGATAGACGTTTCCGTACGCCTTTCGACAGGATCCTACTCGAAGACAACCATGGCATGTCCCCGCACCTCGGGCACGGTGAGGTCCGCGCGGCCGTTCTGATAAGAGAAACTCAGCGGTTCGCGGCCGGGGGCCAGATAGACTCTGCGGGGTGGTTTGTCCAGGCGCAGGGAGATGGGAATCTGGTGGATCGGCACGATGTCTTCCACCAGGTCCAGGCCGTTGGCGCGGCGTTCTGGGCAATACTGGAGCAGGTGGACGATGGTGCGGTTTTTCTGCCGGGTCACGGTGGTCTCGGTGCTGGTCGGCGCGGTCACGCGGAGCAGGGGTTCGGGCAGTAGACGTTCCAGCAGATTACCCACGAGGAGACGGTAGGGGACATTGCCGTGCTGGGCGTAGGCGCTGAAGATCGGGAAGGGGATATAGCCGCACCGGCCGTTTTGGAGGGCGGCGGCGTACCGGCTGACCTTCTCGCCGGGCGTCTGGTTGTGTGAACAGAAATGGTTCCAGGCCCGCTCGAAGTAGGGTTCAACCACGCGGGCCAGCACCTGGGTGCCGCGTCCAGCGGTCACACGAACTCCCCGTTCATACATGATATGGTCGCTCTTCGGAACCCCGGCGGCAATCTCGCGGCCGAACCGGATATAACTGGCGGTGAAGGGGGACATTCCGGCGGGCCGGAGTCCCAGTTCAGGCAACAGGACGTTCTTTCCATCGGCGTCCAGTCCGCTGGTTCCCGTGGCCAGAAGGGCGCCCCCCTGCTTGAGGTAGGCGCGGAGTTTTTTGACCAGAACAGGCGTCAGGGCGATGACATCGGGCAGGATCAGGATTTCGTAGCGGGAGAGATCGCTGGTTTCGCTGACCACGTCAAATTGATGTTTCAACTGGGTGAGCATCCGGGTGGCGCCCTCATCGGTTCCGCTGGTGGACTGGGTTGTTTTGAGGACTCCGGAGGGGACCTGGAACAGTCCGATTTGGGTCACCGGCGTGGCGCCGGTCAACCAGGGCTCACGGGCGGCGACACGCCCATAGGCATGGCCGATGATGTCATAAGCGCCCTTGTCGAGGGTACCGCGCGGGTGCAGTTGGTCGCCGATGGAGCACTGGGCGCCATGAGCGATCATCTGGCTGGTTTCGTATTCCAGGGCGGCCGCTGGTTTCAGGCCGCCAAAATCGGCCCAACTCTTGTGGAACCGGGCGGTCATGCCTATGTAGGGTTTGTCAAAGGTCCGGGCGTAGCGGACGTTTTTCGGGAAATACATATAGCCCCAGCCGCCGGTCGGCAGGGCCTCGATTTCCGTATGGGTCAGGAAGGCGATATCCTCGGCCAGGTTGAAGAACGGGCGGCAGTTGAAATACACCGAGGCATTCCGGTTGCTGGCCTTGACCTGGTCGTGGAAGCGTTTCATGTAGGCGAGGGCGACCTGTCGGGCGTACCGGTTTCGGTCGGCCTCGAGTTCCGGGTTGAATCCCTGGCGGATCATGCCGGCAATGGCGAATGAGTTGATGCTCGGCTGATCCCAGCACATATCGAAGAAGATGCCGTCCACGGGTTTGAACAGTTTCAGGACCTCGGCGGTCTGTTCGGCGAGAAACTCCTGATAGGGGGAGGAGAGGTCAAGGATCTGCCAGCCGGCCGAGAAGGCGCCGCCCCACTTCACCTTGGCGGAATCCGGCTTGAGGGCGATCCAGTCGGGATGGGTATTGGCGGCGTACTCGTCGCACTGGACACTGATGTAGATGGGGGCGCGGATCCCTTCCCGGTGGAGCGCCTCGACCTGTCGGGCCAGCAGGTCAAACCCGGGTTTCAATCCCGGATGCCGTTCGGCCCGTTTCGTGTTGTAATAAAGATGGCCATGGTGACACTTGGCGAAAACAGTGACTGAGTTCACATGCGCCGCCTTCATGGTGGCCGCGAACGTCTTGGGATCGAACTCCGACCCGATTCCGGGAATCATTGGACTGGTGTGGAAGTCGAGGTGGACCTGCCGGTACGGAAGGGTGAATGGCTTTTTCATGAACTCCTTAGGATACGGTGACCAGAACCTTGTGTGTGTTTTTGTCTTTTGGAAGCGGGATCAGGTTACCCCGGAGCGGCTTGCCGTCCAAGGTCAACGCGACCTTGCCCTTGCAGATGCCCTTCCGCTTCCGGATATCGATTTCATAGGTGGCGCCGCGGAAAGAGCGCGTCATGCCCGCCTTGGTCCAGGCCTTGGGGAGGCAGGGGTCGATCCGCAGGCCGTTGACATCCGGGCGCACGCCCAGCATGTGTTCCCAGACGTTCAGGAGGGACCAGCAGGCGGTGCCGGTGGCCCAGGAATGACTGCCCTCGCCGGGATTGCCGGATTCCTTGGCGTAGATGAACTGGCAGGCGGCGTAGGGTTCAATCATGTACAGGTCCGGATCGGCCTCATGGCGCGTGGGCGGGAGCATGGTTTTCATGATCTCGTAGGCCTTATCGCCGCGGCCGGCGGCGCATTCGGCCCAGATACGCCAGCGCGAGTTGTGGCCCTGGAGCGAACCGTTCTCCTTGGTGCCCGGCGCAAAACGGCTGATGATGCCTGCGCGCCGTTCGGGTTGGGGGTACGGCGGGTAGAAGCAGTAACTGCCCCACGGGGTGTCAAGGTGGCGGTCGAAGGACTTCAGGATCTTCTTCGTCCGGGTTTTGTTGGCAATGCCGGCGACGATGGCGAACGAGTTCGGGTTGGCGAAAATCATACCGCCATCCTTGCCGTTCTTCTTTGACCCCAACACCCAGCCGCTGTCGTGCGTGGCGCGCCAGTACCAGTCGCCATCCCAGCAGAGTTTGTTGATGGTGGCCTTCAGTTTCGCGATCCGGCGTTTGTACTCGGCGAGACGCTTGGTGTCCTGCATGTGTTCCATGCAGGTGTAGAACATCTCGATGCAGATGACGGCCCAGCCGGCATTCATGACCGACTCGCCCTTGCGGCCGCTGCCGGCCATGTTGAGCGCGTCGTTCCAGTCGGCCTTGAGGATCAACGGGAGTCCGCGTTTCGAGAATTGGGACCAGAAGAACTCGATGCCGGCGATGGCGTGGTCATAAAGGGAGGAATCGGGCTTCTTCGACTTGCCTGAAATGCAGGTCTTGGGGTCCACCCAGGGGGCCATTTCCTTCAGAATGGAATAGTCGCCGGTTTCGCGGACGTAATGGGACAGGATGAAGAGCGGGTTCAGCGGGTCGTCCGAATGGAACGTCCGGGTGCCCTGCATGGAGACGAAATTGCCGCCGTGGGCGTAGTCACCCTCATCGAACTGCCAGATCATGATGCGTTTGACGATATGTTCGCGGACCCAGGCGGGGTCCTGTGGGAGGCGGCTGACGGCATCCTGACAGGCGTCGCGGACGCCGAAGTTGTAGATGCCGAAGTAGCAGTAACCCGTGTTGCGGTTCCACCACGAGAGGTTGGCGCCCTGATATTTGAACCAGGAATTGATCATGGTGTTCAGGTCCTTGTCCGGAGTGCGGATGACGGGGGTGGACACGACCTTGTTCCAATAGGCCTGGTTGTTCCTGAAGGCGGCATGAGCCTTGGCGGGGGTGCCGTACTTGCGAATCAAGGCGTTGGCGTTTCGGGATTCGCTGGGGATGGCGCCGAGGATGACGACGTATTCGGCGGACTGGCCCGGTTTGAGGGTGAACCGGTGCTGAAGCGCCAGGCAGGAATCCCGGCCGGTCGCGGTTTCACTCCGGAGTTTACCGGTATCCATGGCCTGAGGGTTGGTCAGGTCGCGGTAGGATCCGATGAACTGGTAGCGGTCGCCTTCGAAGGCGGTGACCTTGGCGGAACTGGCCATAAAGGCGGCCTGATCAAATGCCAGGTTGTTTGCATCGGAGTCGCCGGGTTGCCAGCCGCCGACGTACTTGACCCACTGCATGGTGCGGTCATAGAGAACGCCCTTCTTGCATTCCTGGCGATTGAAGAGGGTATAGAATTCGCGCCAACTGGTATCCTCGTACCAGTTACCGAGCGCCAGTTCGACGTAGTTGGTGGCGGAGATTGTGCGGGTGGCGCGGGTGTTGTTCGTGAGTTTCACGAGCCAGAGCATGCAGGGGTCGCCAACGTCACTGCCGCCTGCGGTACTTGCGTCAGGCATGGGGGTGAAATAGAGCAAGTCGGAGGCGATGCCGTTCTGGCGCGCCTGAATGCGGTTGTAGCCGAGGCCGACATGGCTTTCCCAGTGGTCGAGCGGGCGGGTGGGAGGGTAGCCGTTGGCGGTCCACCAGTCGCCCGACTTCTCATCACGGAGATAGACGAATTTACCGACGGTGTCGCGCGGAACGCCGTCGATGTGCCAGCGGGTGATCCGTCGGACCGTGGGATTATCGAGGAAGGAATAGCCGCCGCCGAGGTGACTGGCCAGATAGCACCAGCGGCCGTTGCTCAGGACGTTCATCCAGGGGCGATCCAGGAGTGGATTGGTGACGACGAACTCGCGTCCGTCCTGTGAGAAATAGCCGCATGCTGTCTTCTTCATGGTTCCTCGACATGGTTGGAATCGTTGACGTCCAATGGTTCGAAAAGCGAGGGATGAAAGCACTACGACCGATTCCTTGTCAAGGGTCATTCATCCGCCGGTCATTCATTCGCTTTGCGTCAACTGCGTACAATAGGACGCTCTACTATCGCCAACATGCATACACCGCAACACACCCCGGTGCCGATCGGATGGATCACTTCCGGGTTGTGATTGCGAATAGCGGGGTATTCAGCGAGTATTCGATGTCCGTTGCACGTTGGCACGGCGTGTGCTTATAGGACGGCGGACAGGTTGCCTTGGCAAGAGGGCAAGAGTGAATCGAGAGAGAACCAGACAGGAGTGATCTAAATGATACGGAAATGGATGACTGGCGTGTTGGTGGTGGCGGTGGGATTGTTGATTCTCGCGGGAGGATCGAGTTCTGTGTGCCGGGCAGCAGACGGAGCGGGGCCGGCGGACCAGACTGTTGCCCTGGAGAAGGAGCGCCAGGCGCAAGCCGCGGCCGCGCCGTTCAATGTTGATGCGGCATGGGCCACCTTGAAGAGTCGGTTCACTGCCGGTGGCGCGACCATGTGGGCGATTCTTCTGGCTTCGACGATTGGAATGGCTTCATTGTTGGAACGCGTGGTCCGGCTGACACGCAGGGCGTTTGTTCCCGCAGGGTTGGCGGCGAAAGCGGATGAACTCTGGCATGCGGGAAAGTATGACGAGATCGAGGCCTTGGCCGCACAGAACCGCCATAGCACGCTGGCCAAAATCATTCGTTTCGTCGTCCGGCGCCGTGACGCGGATATTCATGTCATCAACGAGGCCATTGGCGACATTGCCGGTCGTGATTTCACGACCCACCAGATGTTTGCGTATCCGATGGTTGCCGTGGCGACGATCTGTCCGCTTTTCGGACTGATGGGAACGGTGTTGGGGATTATCGATACGTTTGAGATGGTGGCCATCGCCGGAGCGATGGGGGATCCGAGCATCATGGCGGCGGGCATTTCCAAGGCGTTGGTTTGCACGGCGTTCGGGTTGGTGGTGGCGATTCCGACACTTTTCATTTACCACCTGGTCAAACTGCGAACGCAATATCTGAATCGTTTACTGGAAGAAGAAGCGAGTTTCCTGGTTGAGAGTTGGCTAATCAAGGGGCAAGGAGCACGGCCGTGAGATCCAGTTCATCGGAATTCCAAGACGAGGATGTCCAGCATCAGACGCCCTTGCCAGTGGTGCCGCTGATTGACTGTTTCGTGTTGATCCTGGTCTTCTTTCTTACCTGTGCCAGTGTCACCAAGCCGCACAAGGAGGTGGGGATCATCCTGCCCAACTCGGCGGCCGCGGGCAAGGCGGTGACCAAGCCGTCCACCATGATCATCGAGGTGGTTGCCGACGGGACGATTCTCTTCGAGCACGAACCGATCACGCCCCAACTGTTGCAGAAGAAACTGCGGGAGGCGGCGGCGGTGAACAAGGATCGCCGGATTCGGGTGGACGGGGATCGCCGCGTGGCCTTGCAGCATGTGGTACACCTGCTGGACCTCTGCCAGTTCGAGGGGTTGAACAACGTTGGAATCCGAACGCGGGATTAAAGGAAACGACATGACTGAGAGTTCTGGCGATCCCGTCGGCAACAAGCCGCCCTCTGAGTCCAAGACCGGTCCGGTCCGGGGTTGGGGGCCATTCTGGTGGACGTTGTCCTTGTCCCTGCACGGCGTACTGGTGGGGTGCATCATTTACTTCACTCCGGTGCGGCAATGGTTCTTTTCACAGCCGTCCCCCGAGGACGCCCTGAAGAACATGCGAGGGATGCGGTTGGGGACGGTGGTCTCCAGTCTTTTTGATGTGCATATGAAGCGCATCAAGGAAAAGGTCAAGGAACAGCAGGGGTTGTTCACGAAGATGGTGGTGTTGCGCGGCAAAGGGTGGACGCGTTACCAGGGAGATCTGAAGTTCTACAATGCCGCCGCCGCCAAGGCGCTTCCTGCCCGGATTGATGAGGCGCTGGGTTTGGTGGGGGCATCGACCAATGAGGTTATCGAAGGCAAGACCGTTGCTGAACTCTATGGCATGGCGCAGGGTCTGGAGAAGGCGACCTACGAAGCCTACCGGCAAATTCGTTCCGTTGAACTGGCGCGGTTGCAGAACCTGCCGTTGCGCGAGGCATCCGAGAACACCAGTGTGGCCGTGCCGACGCATGAGCCGATGGAATTCTTTGCCTGTGAACCGGCGTACATGTCGGGAATCAGCAGTCCGAACGATGGAAAACTGGAGTTAGTAAGGCAGCAGTTGGGGCGAGTCCGTGGCGAAATTGAAGGGATGGTGGCCTCCGCTTACCGGATGCTTGACTATGCCAATGGGTTGATCCCGGACGACGTGGGTGCGACCGTGACCCCTTACAATCTGGGGCCGAGTGCCGCGATGGAGGAAGGGTTGACCGGGCGTTCGGGGGCGTCACGTATGGATGCCGAACTCGGATACACGGGGGTGGATACAGGAGCCTTTGTGCATGACTGGGGTCTGGGCGTCGGTCCCGTGACGCACATGAACCGGCGTTTTGCGCATGAAAAGGGGTTGTCGATGGGTAATGCGATACCCGTTGCCGCGCGGAAGGTCATGGCGGATGGCGTTGAGGCCGACTGGATGTTCATTGATACCTGGCACCTCATCGGCCCGTTCGCCAATCCACGGCGGAAAGGAATTGACCAGAAGTACCCGCCGGAAGTCCAGGGAGGCAACGGCGTGGATCTTGACGCCATCTACATGGGCAAACCCAATGAAGATGGGAAACCCCGCCATCTGCGGTGGCTCTTCAAGCAGTCGACGGAGGTTTGCATTGTGCCGCATGTTCCGGTGGACGAAGCGGTCTATTACGGTTACACCGAGATCTACTCGGAACAGGACCAGGATCTGTGGTGTATTTTCGGCAGTGATGACTGGGGGCGCTGTTGGATCAACAGCGAGGTTGTCTACACCAGCGGCAAGACGCCACACCCCTGGATTCCGGACCGGGGCATCAAGCGTGTTCATTTCCGGAAGGGCGCCAACCCCGTGCTGTTCAAATTCGAGAACGCGTGGGGACGGACCGGTTTCTCGTTGTGCATCAACCTCAAGGAGCCGTGATATGAAGCGGTCACTCGGCATTGCCATTGCGATCGGTGTCGGTGTTCTGGCCCTGTGGGTGGGTTTGGGGCGGACGAAGTCCGGGGCGGGCAATACGGATCAAGTGAACCGGTTGTTACGTGAGGCGCAGAATGCGGGGCACGAGAAACGGCTCGCCGCCATTCAGGAACTCGGGCGGATGCGCAGTGAAGCGGCCGTGGATGACCTGGTGGGGCTTCTGCCAGACACGCGCCCGGAGATCCGTATGGCTTTGCTGGTTGCCCTGGGTCAGATCGCCAGTCCGAAGGCGGCTGGTCCTCTGGAGGTGTTGCTGCGCGTTGACGAGTGGCAGGTGCGGAAGGCCACAGTCGAAGTGCTGGGCGAGATTCGTTCGCCAACCTCCATTCCGGCATTGGGGCGGGCGTTGCAGGATTCACACGCCTCGGTCTCGACCGCCGCCGCGACGGCCCTGAGCCGGATGGGCGAACCGGGATTGGAGGCCTTGGGTGCGGCCCTGAAAGCGCCAGCGGCCGTTCATGTGAGTCAAGCGGTGGCGTATGGATTGGGGCGTATTGCCGCTCCGGGTGCGATTCCGTTGTTGCGCGGCATGCTTGCCGACCCGGTCGCGGTGGTGCGTCTGGCCGGGGCCGAGGCGCTTTGCCAGAAACCGGGCGGGGCCGACGTGGTGCAGGCTTTGCGACCGTTACTCAGTGATCCGGATCCGGAGGTCAGGCAGGGGGTCGCAAAGGCCCTGCCCGCGCTGGGGGATGCGGCCATACCGCTTTTTGTGCAACTGGCCACCGACAAGAAGATGTCCCTGCGGCGTGACGCCGTGAAGTTCCTGAGTGCGTCGGGCGATCCGCGGGGTCTGCCGGTGTTGTTCGCCGCCCAGGGTGATCCTGAAAAGAGTATTAGGGACATGGCCGACACGGTGCTGTCCCGGTTGCCCAGGGACCAACGGGTGGCGCTGGCCGCGGAGAATCTCCGGCAACCCCAGGCATCGTTGCGGATGAAGGCGCTCGAATGGTTGGACGAGATCAAGGAACCCCGGTCGGCGGACTCCCTGACGTCCGTTCTGGCTGATGAGTCGTCGGACGTGCGATTAAAGGCGGCGGAGATTCTTCTGGCCATGGGCGACGCCCGCGGCACGGAGGCCATGGTGCGTGGCCTGACGGATCCTAACCCGGACGTGCGATTGAAGGCCGCCGAGCAACTGGCGCAGGCGGGAAATGCCAAGGGGGCGGACGTGTTGCTCGCCGTCGTGCGCGACACGCCGCGTACGGAATCCGACGACTCCACGAAGACGAGAGAACGTGGATCTCCCGAGTTGAAGCGGGTGGCGCAGGCCATGCGGTTGCTGGGTAAACTGGGCGACAAGCGGGTAGCGGAACATGCGATGGCGTGTATCAAGGTCACGGCCCTTTCGGGGGCGGCTTGCGAAACCCTGGGGCAACTGAAGGATGCGAGGGCCTACGACCTGTTGGCGGCGCGTCTGCCGGGCGAGAAGATTGCCAACCTCCCGATCGTGAATGCGTTGGGCGCCTTGGGCGACCGGCGGGCTATCCCTCTTCTGCTCGGCCAGATGTTGCGAATGGATGTACAGAACGGTCAGGACAAGGCCGCCACAACGAATGCGGCCACCAAGGGATTCTTCTACCGGTTGGCCCATAACTGGTTGCGCAAATCCATTATCGAGGCCATCGCGAGTATTGGCGGCGATGAGTCGGTTGCCGCTCTGATACGCATCATGGAGATAACCCCGTCCCAGAATATTCAACTGCTTGAGTTTCTCTGCGAGGTGATGAGCAACCTGGGCGATCCGCAGTTTATCAAACCTATTTCGAACCTCTTGGTTCACGACTGTCCGGAACCGCCAGAGGCCGCCATGCGGGCGCTGAAGAAGATGCAGGCGAAGGCGATTCCAATCCTCATCATGGAACTCAAGGAGCCCGGCGCCGCGCGGCACTCCGCGATTGCCATGGGGTTGGCGGAACTGGGGGCTGCGGCGGCCGATCCATTGCTGGAGGCCCTGAAGGATCCGGATCCGGCGACCCGCCACGGCGCGGCCTGGGCGTTGGGTCAGATGCGCGAGCCACGCGCTCTCGCCCCTCTGCTGGGAATGCTCGCTGATGCCAACGACGACGCGCGGGCAGGTGCCGCCTGGGCACTGGGGCAACTCCGGGACCCGCAGGCAATCGAGCCACTCATCCAACTTGGCAGTCAGACGCAGGCGGTCTCTCGCGCCGCCGCCGCGGAGGCGTTGGGACTGCTGGGCGACGCACGCGCCGGGACGACGTTGGAGAAATTGACGCAGGATGCCGACCCGCGAGTGGCGCGGGCGGCGCGAACGGGCCTGCAGGCGCTGAGCGGCGCGGGTCGCACGCAGAAGAATTCCGCCGAATGAAGGAGTCAGGACGATGAACAAAGCGCGCCTCGTTTCAATTTGTGTCGCGGTGGTTCTGCCGGTCGCTGGTATCGTCACATTGATCGTGTGCAGCGGGCGCTGTCCGGCACCTGTCGAAGGTCCGACTCCGACCGGGTCGGGCACGCCGGCGGTTGCGCGCGCGGTTGGTCAGGGAACCGCAGTCGGAGGGGATCAACTTCCGTCAGCATTGGTGCAAAAACTGAGCGATCTGCAGACACGAGCGGCGACGGCCCGTCTGCTGGGTGAGCAGAAGGATCGCCGTGCCGGTCCGTACCTCCGCACGTACTGCTCCGATCCTGACACGACCGTCCGCCTGAACAGCATCTGGGCGTTGGGTGAAATCAACGATACACGTGGCGCCATGGAGATTTCAACAAGGACAACGGATCCGGATCCCGAGGTTCGTCTGGCGGCTGCAGTCGCGCTGTCCAAGTTGGTTACCGCGACCGACCCGGCCGAGGCGGTCATTTCCGGATTGACGGATTCATTGAAAAGCGAGGATGTGAAGATCCGGTTGACCGCCGCGCAGGGACTTGCCAAGTGCAACAACGAAGTGGGACTGGCGGTTCTGGTGGACTTGCTCGGTCATGCCGACCCGGTGATCGGGAAAGGAGCCGAGGAGGGGTTGCGCGGGGTGGGCGAGGCGATGGTCCCGACGCTCATCAAGGCCCTGGCTAAACCACGCGTTGACGAGGCGACACTGCGCAATGTCAGACTGCTGGCCCTGTTCAAGAAGAAGGAGGCGGCGTCCGCCCTTCTGGGTGTTGTGCAGTTGGTTTGCGCCGACGCGCGCAGCGGTTCGAAACCGAGGACGGTGTCGCCCATGCAGGTGTCGCTCCGTCAGGCCTGTGTGGATGGGTTGGTGGCCATTGGACCTGAGATCATTCCTGTGCTGGACGAACAGGTGATCCAGGGGCGGTGCCCGTTGGGGGTGAAAATGGCGGGAGCGGACGTGATGAAAGCGTTCGGTTCGGCCGCGGTGGCCCCCATCGCCCAGCGGATCATCACCCGCGAGATCTTTCCGGAGGAACTGGAGTTGAAACTCTGGATTGACACGCTGGGAGAGATTGGCGATCCGGCGGCGGCTCCGGCGTTGAGTTCCGCACTGACGAAGCCTGTTGCTGACAAAGAGTTTTACCGGCGGACTGTGGAAGAGGCTGCGCGGAAGATTGAGGCAAAAACAGGCAAGAAACTGGCGTTGATGCCGGCGGTCCTTCCATAATAACGGCCGCAGGAAAACAGAGGGGAACACATGATGAACATTCGCTCGCTCCTTCGGCTGGCGGTCCTAGTGACCAGTTCGGTTTGGTTTGTCCCTGCGCATGGGGCCGATGAAAAGCCCTTTACGGGAGAGTTGGAGATGATCCTGAACGGCGCCATCTACCACGGGTCGAATCAGGCGCCCGATAGTCCCTGCCTCATTCTGGATCTGGAAGCGAAGGACGGGAAATGGGAACCCGTCTGGGGGTATGGCATGAGTTTCGTTCACAATGCCAGCAATGGACGGGTTATGGAAGGGGAGTTGAGTGGTGATACGCTCCGGTTGAAAATCGCCATGCGTATTGGCGGAGACATCTGGATCGCGGGGGGACGCGCGAGATATGACGTGCAACTGCGACGGGGGCCGGACGGCACGTATACCGGAACCTACACCGGTGCGTTCCGGGATTCCCCGGCGTTCGGCAAGGCGACCGCGACGCTAAAGCCGCCGCGCCCGCCCATTCCCGCCGATTTTGTTCCGGTTCAACCCGGCGAGCACCCGCGCGTGCTGTTCCGCAAGAAAGACCTGCCCGAATTGCGCAAGAAGTTCAATACACCGTTCGGGAAGCAATTCGAGGCGGTCAGCCGGGCGGGGAGCGATCCGGTAGCCCTGGGTGTGCTCTACCAACTCACCGGCCACAAGGATTACGCCATGGACGCCCTGCCGTTTGTGCGGGAGACGATGCTCAAACAGGATCCGGGTTTTATGGGACTGGGGCAGGACTGGGGGCCCCGGATGCGCGACGTGGCCATCACCTACGATCTATGTTACGACGCCTGGCCGGAGAATGTCCGGAAGATGGTGGATGGGTATCTGATGTGGATGACTGACCGTTGTCTGCGGTTCATGAGTTCGCTCAGCACGGCGGCCAACACGCATCCGTGCAGCAACTTTAGTGGCCCGATGCGGGGCGGCGGCGCCATCGCCTCCCTGGTCATCTGGGGCGAAAAGGCGCCGGAACCGCAGGCGCCGCATGATGCGGGGAATGAGGCGGTCGTGATTCCTCCGTTGAAGGATTTCGCGCCGGTCAAGGGAGTCCCGATCTATATTTTCCGATCCGATGATCGTCCGGCGAAATGGCGCCAGGGCGCTCCGCTGATCCAGCGTCCGACCGACTGGGTTTGGTCCGACCCCCTGCCTTTCGTCGCGAAGGAAGACGTTCTGGCGGCGGTTGGCGGTTACGCCAAGGCGCTCCCCGTGCCCGGCATGACCGTGACGGTCCAGCGAACGGCGGAGAAGGGAACCAACGAGACCCAGTCTATCCTCTTTCATCGTCCGGATGAAGTTTTCGCCGTTCCCGAGGTGGTGGAGGAGCGCCTGACGCCGGCCGAGGTCAAGGATCTGAAGATCCGGAGTTACTTCGAAGATGTCTCGCAGCCGGACAAGACCAGTCTCCTGTTCTGCTATCTCCGGGTGCCGGCGGCGCAACTCCTGCGATTTAGCAAGGACCAGAGCGGCACGCGTGCATGGATGAATGGGGTTGAGATTTTTGGCGATGATGTTATCCGGGTGCAGGATGGGGTCTATTCGTTGCTTATTCAACATCATGGCGAGGCGCCGACGGAAGGGTTTTCGGCGGAGTTCGTGCCGGTTTCCGAGGAGGATGTGCAACGCACGATGGCCGATCGGCGCGTCAGATACAAGAAGGCGTTTGATGATTATCAGGACGATCTGGTGGCCTGGAAGGTGTCGGGCGGTCTGGATCCGAAACGCGAGTACCTGTTCGGATTGGGGCGCGAGGAAATGAACATGGTGTATCGGGTCATGATGGGCAATGGCGGATTCCAGACCGAAGGGGAAAAATACACGTTCCACAGTGCGGATTGCCCGCTTCAATACGCGGTGGCCTACCGGAAGATGTTCGGGCGGGACGTCACGCCGTATCCCAGGATTACCCATTTTCCGCCCCGTTATGTGGCGCAGGCCATCTTTCCTGGGGACCAGGCGGCCATTAGCGGCAAGGCCATGGTGCTGCCTGTTAATGGCCCCGGTTGGAACGTGCCTGTCGGATGGTTGAGCGTAGGATTTCCGATTGTGCCGGAGCAGTTGAAGCCCGGCGTGCTCTGGGCCTGGAACCGGCTCACGGGCGTCAATCCCGCCGGAGTCGCCGACGGTTCCGGGTTCACGGGATCCACACTGTTTGGGGATCACTTGCGGGCGCTGCCGTATTACACATTCTTGCACTATCCGCTGGATCTTCAGCCGAAGCACCCCTCCGAAAGTTTCGAAAACACGTGGGCCGCTGACACGAAGGGATTGTATATCTTCCGCAACGGATGGAAGGGCGATGACGACATTGTTTTGCAGGTGTTCCTGAAGAATCAGATCAATAAGGGGCACAACCAGGCCAGCGCCGGGACGTTCACCCTCTATGGACTCGGTCAGACCTGGGTCGAGAGTCCGCCTGACCGCGACTGCCCGCGCTGGAAGCAGAGTGTGGTGATGTTCCCGGAAGATGAGGATAATATGCTCGACTGGGAGACGGGTGTCACAACGTACTCCCGCCAGGAGAAGGACGGATCCGGCGCCGTCTCGGTCAACCTGGATTTTATTTATTCCGGCGGCAGGATCGTGCGGACCAACGGTGTGCCGGTTCTGGGGAAGAACGGAAAGCCGCAACGGTTACCGGTCAACGATCAGAATGGGATCCACTTGCCTGAGAATGTGGAGCCGGATGGGGTCAAGGGCATGCGCGCCTTTGGTGTGGACTACAGTGGCAAGTGCGGCGCGCCGATGCTGTTGGTCGTGGTGGATAAGATCACCGGCGGTGGCGAACGCATCTGGTTGCGCAACGGGGCCGGTGGCGAGGGGTCCGGCCAGAGAACTTCCATCCGAAGCGAGGGCAGTGCCAGCCTCGCGACCACGTTCGTCGTTCCCGCCGTGGCCAGCCAAGGTTCTGGCACCATCAAGTATACGGAGACGAAAACGATAAGCACCAACATCTATGGACGGACGAAAACAATGGTGCACGCCACAACCAACGCGGTCAGTGTTGGGGGGATCAAGGGGACGGACCACTTCTTCGCGATCATGACGCTCCAACGGGGACCGGCGCCGAAAGTGACGATCGAAGGACAGGGTCTGGATGCCAAGGTTACGGTTGGGGCACGCAAGGTTTCGTTTGATGGACAGAAAGTCGTCTTCAGCGATCCGTAACCTTTCGCCGATTGAAAACAGAAAACTCCAACTCATGTCCCCGGTTCCCCTCCCGCCTGTTTTGGGTGGCATGGTTGAGTCTGATGGTTGTCCTGCTGTCCAAAGGGGCGGCCGCTCCATACCCCGGGATTCCGCTGGCGTCGTCGCCCACGTTTGTTTCATGGCCGGGGCAACCGGCCTATTTGGTCATTCGTGGCGTGACTGATGGGGGTGGTGTATGGAAGTTGGGGGAGACGCCTGTGCAGGTGGTCACCGGACTGGTGCATGACGCCGTGCTGGGGCCTGGCGCGAAACTCCGGGTACTGGAGGGGCCGGGGGAGGTTATGCCCGATGGTTCGACTTGGTTGGCCGGTGCGAAAGAGTACATGCAGGCGGATGGCCAGGTCAGGTCCGTGCCGGGGGGTGCTTCTCCGGCTTTGATTCCTCTGACGGCTGATCCGTATGGGAATTGGTGGACGGGGCGAGGGAAAGGGGAAGGAGGTGCCGCAGTCGTGGCGGTGCTGCCTTTTGGGAACCGGACGAACTGGGTGGCGGTGACCGGGTGTCCTGTCCCGCCTGAGGCGGCTCGGGTTCTTGTCGTCGCCGACGATGTTGGCGGGGTCTGGGTCAGTGACGGAGTGGCGTTATGGCGAAGCGATCCGCGCCAAGTTGAGAGCGGTTGGATGCGCGTGAAAGAGCAACTGCCACGTGTCGGGATCACCGTCTTGGGTGTGGCCGCCGACGGGGCGGCGATGATCGGTTTTGCCTCGGGAGAAGTCGGCGTGTGCGATAATGATGCCGGGGGACGGGCCGTTTACCGGCGGGTAATGAGAGGGAAGGGCGATCCCGTTCGGGCGATGCATGCCGATGATGGCGGAAACACCTGGCTTGTGCGTGGGACGGCACTGGAACGTGTGCCGAGGTCTGAGGCGGCCTGGCAGCGCGCGTGGCGTACGGCGGGGCGGCTGCCGTGCGGCAATCATGATTTGGCGGCGGCGGTTGTGGACGGCGTTTGTTATGTGGCGGGCGGGTTGGCGTTGTCGTGTGGTTATCCCGCGAGCCCACGAATTCTCGACGCGGTATTGGCCTACGATTCCGTACGGTGCCTGTGGGTCGAACGCGCACGCCTGGCAACCGGGCGCGCGGGCGCCGGACTGGCGGCGTTGAATGGGAAGGTGTGGATTATCAACGGGCACGCAGCGGCGGAGAAAGGGACCCTGGCCACCCGTTTGGTGGATATTTTCGATCCGGACAAGGGTACGGTGACGCCGGGGCCCGCCACATACCACACGCGTTCCATGGCGGTTGCCGCAGTGGTGGGCGGGCGGCTTTATGTGATTACGTGCGGTGTGCATGACCGGGCGGTACGGGCGGAGATGGAGAGCATTGGTCCGGGTGAGACGGTTTGGCGTGATGAAGGGGCGGCGCCACGCGAGGTGCAGGCGGCGGTCGGGTGTGAGTACAGGGAACGGTTGTTTCTGCAGGTCGAGCCGGCTGGACTGTTGTCATACGATCCGGCGACCCGCGTCTGGCGCACTGATCATGCGGTTCCGCCTGACAGCAGATACCGGTCAGCGCAGGTCGCGGTCCACGAGAACCACCTCTGGTTTGTGGGAGGGCGCGGCACGCCGACAGAGACCAGCAGCTTCAGTTACGATGGAGAGACCGATGTCTGGCGTGTCGAGACGCTGGCACCGCGTCCGTGCGCCTGGGGTGCGGCGGCTTCGATCGGCGGCCAGTTGATGATCACTGGAGGCGCGATTGGGCGGTGTTGTTCGGATCAGACGTACACGATGAGGAGCGGGGTTCAATGAAAGATCTACATGGTGGTGCAGGGTGGCGTTATCTGGCGGCGATCGTGGGGTTGTTGATGTGGATTTCCGGTGAAGCCGGTGCCCGCACAAACCGTGTCGAGGATGCCGCCGTGATGCCGGCGTCGCTTTCGTCCGATTTCCAGGGACTGGTGGCGCGGCGTGATGCCCTGGCGTCTGAATTGTCGAAACGGCCGGCAGAGCAGGAAGTGCTACTCCGGTTTGACGAGGGGGCCGATCGGGACGATATGTGGGTGACGATGCGGCGTACGGATGGCGAGTGGAGGCAGGCGTTTGTGGAAGTGCCGGGGTGGCTTCAGGGCACGATGAGGGATTGGCGCGGTTTCTACCACGGGAACTATTCTTTCGGGTGCTGGCGTCCGAATCTGAGGTTCCCGGCGGATACGAAGGCACTCACGATGGATGACCGGACGATTGGCGGTAATCTGGCGGTGGGGTTCAAACTCGATCGTCCGTTTGTCGTGCGCCAGCCTCCGGGCCAGGCCGTGCAGTGGTGGGATAAGTTCATCGCCGGCGGGTACACCATGCCGCGCCCGGTGGACTACACGGTTAAAGCCGATATCCACGAGGAGGCGGCCCTGCTTGATCTCGTGCTGGAAGACGGGGTCTATTGGGATCCTGCTTTTGTGCCAGCCGCCAAGGTGGCGCCGGGTTCCGTTCCAATTGTGCGGCGGCCCATCGCCGTGCGCCTTCAGGTTCCGGGCTCCAGATTTTCGCCGGCGAGCGTCACAACCTACACGTGGATGGGAGGGTTTCATGAGGCGGACCCCAGCGGCCTGAAGTTCTCCAAAGGGCATTTGACGGGAACGCTGATTGTGCTGATTCATCAGGATGGGTGGATGCCGTGGGGCGCCGGAAAGCACACGCAACAGCAACCGATCGTTATCACGTTTGACATTGACGCCAGACTGGAACACAACGAAGTGAAGGGCCGTTATACCGCCTCGTTCGGCGGGTACCTGAAAGGACTGAGTTATTCCCGTGGCGGGGACGTTTCGGCCGATGTGACGTTGCCGGATACGCATTACGATGGAAGCATCCGGGGGCGTGGTGGCCAACTGGTGGCGGGGCGCTATGTTGCCAAGGGGGACTTCGGCCCGCAGAGTGGCGGCGTGGATGGCATGTTGCTTGGGGATCCAAGGCCGGTTCGCGAACAGGTCAGCAGGATCGATGGCGATGTGACGGTCGCCAGGATCAATACGGTGCTGCACGAAATCCGCGCCCTGCATCTGGCCCTCCACGATGGCGCGCTGTCGTATAGGGAGGCGTGGCAGCAGACTGATTTTGCGGTGCCGATAAACGGCGGGGCCGCAGAATACCTTGAGCAGGCCCGGCGCTTGATGGATGCCTTACCGTCGCCATCGGCCGTGTTGCCGGTTGCCAGGCCGGAGACAGTGGGCAGCAGTCCGGGCTATGGTGTGCGCGCCGCGCCCGTGGTGGAGAGTACCGTGAATGTGTTGCCGGTGGATGCGGAGGACTGGTTATTCCTGCCGCAGTGGCATGTGCTTGGACCGTTTACGCAGCGTCTGGGGGTTGAGCACGACACGGCCTTGGTACCGGATCTGGTCGTCGTACCGCAAGCGGGTTACAGTCAGTTGACCGACCGGTATGGTGTGAATGAGCACAGGGCCGCGACGCAGACGTGGACGACGGTTGTGTGCAGCAATTCGCGTTTGGGCAGGCCGGGGGACGGGTTGGGCGCGCGCTATGAGGGGGAAATGTGGTACGGTACCGCGACGTTGCGCTCTGAAAAGGCGCGCAAGGTCTGGTTGAGTCTGGAGGCCAATGACTTCGCCAAGGTCTGGGTGAACGAGCGTCTGGTTTGGGCTGACGTCGAGCGGGCCTGGCGATATCGCTCCTTTGGGCGGATGTTTGTGCCGGTGTCGTTGGCGTCCGGAGAGAACCGCATCTTGGTGCGACTTCATGGTGACCGGCAGTTGAGTTGGCTGTGTCTGGCGGTGACGGCGCGCGAACCCGACACACCCGCGATGCCGAAGTCGCGCCCCATGGTGGCGTCTCCCTACCACTTCCCGGAGGCGAATCCTCCTTTCGCCTGGGATATCACCAACGGCATCAATGTGGCATGGCGGAATGAGAAACTGGGCGGCACGACACGTCCGATCGTGGTGGGCGATGCCCTTTTTGTTACCGGAGCATCGGGGACGTTGTATTGCGTTGATACCGCCACAGGGACCGTACGGTGGTCCAGGGACGCGAACACAGTGCCGGTCGCAACGGGAAGAAAAGGGAAGGGGCCTGTGACGGGTCCGGCATTGAGTGATGGCCGCCGTGTGGCCTTTCTCGTTGGAGATACGCTGGGATGCTTTGACCTTGCCGGTGCGCCAGTCTGGACCCGGGCCATCGAGGTCCAGCAACCCCGTCCACGCCTCTACCGGTGCGGCGGACGGTTGATTGTAGAGGGTACGGTTGTGTCGGGGGGGCTACCGCGCGGTGCGGAAGCCCCGGTGCGTGTGCGGGCCTTTGATATGGCCACCGGTCAGGAGGCCTGGCAACGCGATCTGCCAGGCAAGATTGATGACGGACTGGTGCTGCCGGTGGGCGAGACGGAATATTTCGTCAGCGCCACCGGTGCGGTACTGGACCCCAAGACTGGCGACAGTGCAACGACGTTGGATTGCGAGATGCAACTCACCGGCAAGGATGGCGCCGTCGTGCGCAATGTGAACACGTATCCGTACTTTGTCCACGCTTCCGGCGACAGGTTATATCTGAACTCGCAGTCGCGGCATCTTGCGGTGCGCCTGTGGAGTCGGGACGGGAAGGTGGGATGGTCGCATGCCTGGGAAAGCAATTACGGCAGTAGCGGGTTTGGCAATGTGCCGGCGCCGGGACTGGCCACCGACCGGTACTTATTCACCTGGCATTCATCGTTGGCCCATACACCCCACGATCCGGACACACGTGCCGAGGTGAACGTACAGGATACGCGCGACGGACGATGGATCAATCGGCGGAAACCGGTAATGGACGACCTCTACAGTTATGGCGCCCTGAGTCTGGCGTCCCCGGTCGTGGCAGGCAAGTGCCTGTATCTATTGGGCGGGCGAGCGGATGGGAGGCGCAATCAGATCGCGGTGGTGAGCGCCGATGACCGGCTCCAGATCCTTGCGCGGCAGGATGTCGAACCCGGGACGCAAGAAGCACCGGTATTCCTTGGGACCCGCATGTTCCTGCGTTCGCCCGCTTCGATGGTCTGCATCGCCGTGGAAACGCCTGCGGGGAAGACATATCAGCAGACGCAACTGGCGCGGACGGCTTTGCGGGAGATCGGACGTGAACCGGGCACTCCAAAGGTGCGCGAAGTGACCGGATTGGATCCACTGGCGGTGACAACCGGCGAACCGGCGGGCAAGCTCATGCCTGAACGGCCAACCGCGTTCTGGGTTGGCGCCGGACCGTTCCCCGCCGGGGCGTTGACGAATACGGCGTTAGCCGCCTTGCGTCCCGTCGCGGGCGCCGCCGTGGCGGACAAGGTCTTTCTGCCGGTAAGTCAGGAATACGCCTATAATGAACCGCCTGCGTACGTGCGGACCAGCGAACTGCAGGGGACCGGAGACCTGACCCCGCGATTCCTGACGAGGGTTGATCCGAAGGCAGTCAGCAGTCCGACCGGCGCGGGCCTGCTGTACACGGTGCTGGACAACACCCTTGACCGGGTTGTGACCCCCGCATTGAATCGGCGGGGAATTACCCAGTGGCTTGGCGGAGAGGAACTGAACCCCGATGAACCGCTTCATCTGGTGCCGGGACGGTACCCGTATCTGGTTCGGATTGATCCGGAGTTTTACAAGGCGGGGCCCGGCTTTCCGGTGCCCATCAATGTCACGAATGCCCTGGCTAAGGGTGTGTTGAGTGACGTCGGTTGGCCGAAAGCCTGGCAGGTGCTGGGGCCGTTGTCGCCGTATACTTCGCGGTTGACGGGCGAACAATTGCGGACGATGAAGGGTACGGTGGAGGTGGACGGGTGCAATTGTCCGGTCACGAGTTTCCCGGTGGTGAGTAATCGTGTGGACCTGGGGTGTCTGGTCAGCACGGAGTTCGGTACAATCCCTGATCAGTCAAAACCCTTTGAACGTCCGGCTTCGATGTTGGTGGCGGTAGTGTTTGCGGCCGTCGAGTGCCCGGCCGATGGGTATCTCTACATGACATCGTCCAGCGAGGCGTTCATGTGGTATGTGGATGGCGTTCCCGTGTATGACAAGATCAAGCGAAGCAAAATCTCGTCGGCTGGCGTGGATGCGCACCCCTTTGCGGTGAGGGTGACCCGGGGCCGGCATGTATTGGCGGCGCAGGTCCGTTCGGGCAACTTTGCGTGGTCCTTCTGCAGTGCAGGCGGGTTCAGCGAGAAACGCGGCGCGGAACTTCCCGAGTTCAAAGTGGAGCCGACTGAAACGGCAGTGTCGCCCGATTCCTTTATCAATCCCTGTTTTCTGGAGCTGCCTCATCCGGAGACCCTGAAACGGATGTGGAATGACCGAGTCCGTGAGCATGCGGATTCTCTCCACGCCGCGGTGCGTGCATTACCTGGCACGCCGGAGGCCCGACGCGCTGAGGAGATGCTCAGGACTCTGGGGCAGCGGGATAACTGAACGTTCACCCTGCGGCGGATAGGAGATTGCGGGGGCAGCCACTCCAAATCGGGGGGCCTCATATGGGGGAGCATCTCTGAGTCTTGGCGATCCCCGCGGCCTTGTTCTGCGGGTGAAGAAAGTTGGGGTGATGGACAGGTTCGCCGCGGACGTTTAACGTTTGCCTCCACCGGACGGGCCCGGTGGACGGCTGACGTCATGTTGCCAAGACCCGGAGATGTGCCCCATCGGCGGGGTGAGTCTTTTTCGGTGAGTCTTTTTCACTCTACACGGTTCCAATCCGATGTGATATGTATTGAGGGTCGACGTGGCATGGAACTGCGTGATGGACGCCATGGAGAGGACAATGAGAGCGATTGCCGAACGACTGGACATTTGGTTTATCACCGGAAGTCAGCATCTGTATGGAGCGAAGACGCTTGCCCAGGTGGCTGAGAATGCGGGGAAGATCGTTGACGGGTTCAATGCTTCCGGCCGCCTGCCGTTGAAGACGGTGTTCAAGCCGGTGGTCAAGACGCCGGAGGAGATCCGCAATACATTGGCGGCGGCCAATAACGATCGAATGTGCGGCGGCGTCATCTTGTGGATGCACACCTTTTCCCCGTCCAAGATGTGGATTGCGGGCCTGGCGGGTTTCCGGAAACCGATGCTGCACCTGCACACGCAGTTCAACAGGGATCTGCCTTGGGCGACGATTGACATGGATTTCATGAACCTGAACCAGTCGGCCCACGGTGACCGGGAGCATGGGTTCATCCATTCCCGGTTGCGGTTGGAGCGGAAGGTGGTGGTGGGGCATTGGCAGGATTCGGAGGTATTGGACCGGATTGCGGCATGGGAATGTGCCGCGCGTGGATGGGCCGATCTGCAAGGCGCCACGTTTGTGCGCTTTGGCGATAATATGCGGCAGGTGGCCGTTACGGAAGGCGACAAGGTTGCCGCCGAGATTCGACTGGGGTACTCGGCGAACACGCACCCGGTGGGCGATCTCGTGGCGGTGATTCAGGCGGTTGGCGAAAAGGCAGTGGCGGCCCAATGCGCCGCCTATGACGCCGCTTATGTCGTGGCGCCGGCGCTGCGCAAGGGTGGGGCCCGGCGCAGGTGTCTTGAGGAGGCCGCGCGGATCGAGATTGGGTTGAGAACGTTTCTTGAAGCAGGCGGGTTCAAGGGGTTTACCACCACCTTTGAGGATTTGCACGGGCTGAAACAACTGCCCGGCCTGGCAGTTCAACGGCTGATGGCCGAGGGTTATGGGTTTGGCGCCGAGGGGGATTGGAAGACCTGTGCGCTGTTGCGCGCGATGAAGACGATGGCGGTCGGTTTGAAAGGCGGCACCAGTTGGATGGAGGACTATACCTATCACCTTGATCCGAAGCGGCCGCTGGTGCTGGGCGCCCACATGCTGGAGGTCTGCCCATCCATTGCCGCGGCGAAGCCATCGCTACAGGTGCATCCGCTGGGCATTGGAGGCA
>CAZHRU010000029.1:0-6602 GCA_964535015.1 uncultured Verrucomicrobiota bacterium
CCTACCGCCTCTGGTCCCAGCAGAACCAGGTCAATGGACTCCTGCTCTCGGCCACGGAGGAGATCGACCGGAAATACAGGGATAAGATCCGGGGCTTGGAAGACCGGCTGGCCCGCCTTGAATCCGGGCGCAATTCATGATGCCATCACCCCGCCGCATAGCGTTTGTTGCCCCCCGCTTCCCCGAAGGCGCCACCGTCGGCGGAGCCGAAACCCTCCTGCGTCGCCTCGCCGAGCAGACGGCCGCCAGCGGGATCACCGTTGATTTCCTGACCACCTGCGCCAGGGACCACTTCACCTGGGCCAATGTCGTCCCTCCCGGCATTCGCAGGGAAGGCCCCCTGACCGTCCATTACTTCCCCGTGGACGAGTCGCGGGACCTGGATGCCTTTCTCTCTATCCAGAACCGGATCAGCCACGGCGCCGAGGTCTCGCGCGATGACGAGTTGACCTGGCTCCGCAACAGTGTCAACAGTACCCCCCTCTACGATCACCTGCGCAAGGAAGGCCACGCCTATGATCGCATCGTCATGGGACCCTATCTCTTCGGCCTGATCTACTTCGCCAGCCGGATTCATCCCGCAAAGACCCTGCTCCTCCCCTGCCTGCATGACGAGAGTTTCGCCACCCTCGCCACCCTCGGCGACATGTTCCGCTCCGTCGCCGGCTGGATATTCAACTCCGATCCGGAACGGGACCTCGCCGTCAGACTCTACAACATCAACCCCGCCAACGCCCATGTCGTCGGCATGGGTCTCACCCCCTTCACGCCTGATCCCGCCTCCTTCCGGCAACGGCACCATCTGGACGCACCGTTCCTGATCTATTCTGGCCGCCGGGAACCCCTCAAGGGAACCCCCCTGCTTCTCGACTACGTCGCCACATTCCGGCGCCGCACCGCGCAGGACCTTCGGCTCGTCTTGACCGGCACCGGCCCCGTGGACCTCCCGGACGCCCTCACCGGCGCTGTCCTGGATCTCGGATTCGTCTCCGAGTCGGAAAAACACGACGCCATGGCCGCCAGCCTCGCGTTCGTCCATCCCTCCGTCAATGAGAGTTTCAGCATCGTCATCATGGAGTCATGGCTGGCAGGCGCACCCGTCCTCGTGCATGGCGGCGGCGATGTCATGCCGTTCCATTGCCGCCAGTCGGGCGGTGGACTCTGGTTTAGGAATTATCCGGAGTTCGAGGAGGAAACCATGCTCCTGACCTCGAACCCGGAACTGCGGAATCGCCTGGGAACTGCGGGACGCCAATACGTTCTCGCCCGCTATAACTGGGAGTCCGTCGGCAAACGCCTCACGGCCGCTCTCACCGCCTAGGAAGTCGCCAAAGCCCGGATCAGACTTTTCGGGCGGCGTCCGCCGCACTCACCAACACTTCGGTGATCCGCGCCAAAGACCGTTGCATGACTTCGATTTCGCGGGTAATCACGTCAAATCGCAACTGCCCCTCGGATCTCAACTTCTCCAGCCCTTCGCGGCGCGTCAGGAGATCCTTCACCTCGGCCTCAAGTTCCAGAATCCGGTTTTGTGATCCGCGTAGAATCTCCCGCATGTGGATCATCCGGACTTCCTTTTCCTGATCAGAACTGTCGATATCAAACAAATCCATCCCTTCCGGTATCGGAATCTGGATCTTGTTGGAGCAATCGGGACAGGTGATGGTCAAGCCCGCGCCCCGGCAGTCAATGGCGAGACTCTTCTCGCAGTACGGGCAGTTGAAAACAATATCAGAATCCCTGATCTCGTTGGGGTCGCCGACATCCTTGTTCATGATATCACCCTCCATAACTTTTAATTCTGTATAGCACACACCGTATCGGGACTCCACCTTTTTCCGCAACCAAGCCATCCCCGAACGCATCTCCGGGTTTTGACGACATGACATCAGCCGCCCACCGGGTTCGTCCCGGTGGAGGCAAACGTTAAACGGTTGCCGCGGCCCTGCCCATCACTTCCAAACAGAACTTGATATGTCTGCATAACGCATGCATTTTAGTCTGCATGAGAACAACACTAAACATTGACAGCAAGATGATGCAGAAAGCCGCCGCCATCACAGGCATCAAGGAAAAGACATCCCTGATCCACAAAGATCTCAATCCTTATGCATAAGCAGTCCGCCCTCTCCTCTGACAATCCAACCCCCGACGGAGTCCTGATCAAACGACTCCTCCGGCTCGCCTGGCAGTTCAGGACCGGTTGTCTCCGGGTGATGCTCCTCCAAGTCGCGCTGTTGATTCTCGGACTCTTCGGCCTGGGCCTGACCGGACTGGGCATCGACTACCTTCGTTGCCAATTGCAACCCACGGCACCCCTTCCTCACTGGCCATTCGGTATGGCCCCACCACCCCACTGGCACACATCGGCCGTCATTCTCGCCATCTCCTCGGCCATCCTCGGCTTTGCCTCATTGCGCGCCCTGCTGAATTACAATTACTCCGTCCAGTTCGCCATCTTGCTGCAACGCGAACTCGTCGTCCACCTTCGCGCCGCCGTCTTCGAAAAACTCCAGTCCCTGAGTTTCCGCTTCTTCGATGATAACGCCAGCGGATCCATCATTAACCGCGTCACCGGTGACGTGCAATCCACGCGTCTGTTCGTGGATGGCGTCATCATGCAGGGCGTCATCATGCTTCTCTCCCTGTCTTTCTACCTGTTCTATATGTTGAGCATTCACGTCAAACTCACCCTCTGCTGCCTGAGCGCCACCCCCCTCATCTGGCTACTGACCTCCATCTACTCGCGCCGCATGGCCCCTGCCTACCTGCGCAACCGGACCCTGGTGGATGAACTGATCTTGTCCCTTTCGGAAACCATCCAGGGCATTCACGTCGTCAAGGGCTTCGCCCGCGAACCCGAACTGACCGCCCGATTCGCCGATGCCAACCGTAACGTTCGTGACCAGAAACGCTGGATACTCAACCAATCAAGCGTTTTCGCCCCCCTCATCGGTTTTGTGACCCAAATCAACCTGATCATCCTTCTGGCCTATGGAGGCTATTTGGTCATCCGCGGCGACCTGCCTCTGGGCGCCGGCCTCGTGGTTTTTGCCGGCCTGCTCCAACAATTCTCCGGTCAGGTCGCCAGCATTGCCACTCTGGCCAACAGTGCCCAGGAGAGCCTGACGGCCGCCCGCCGCGTCTTTGAAGTACTGGATGCCCCTGTCGAAATCCAGAGCCTGCCCACCGCCGTCCGCCTGCCCCGTATCCGCGGCGCCGTCACCTTCGAACATGTCTCATTCGCCTATGAACCCGGCATCTGGGCCCTCCAGGATATCTCGTTTGAAACCCAGGCCGGTCAGCGTATCGCCATCGTCGGCCCCGCTGGATCAGGCAAAAGCACACTACTGAGCCTCATCCCCCGCTTCTACGACCCGCAACGCGGATGCATCCGTGTTGACGGCCACAAACTGACCGATGTCAGTCTTGAAGACCTGCGCCACAGTGTCTCCATGGTCTTTCAGGAAAGCTTCCTCTTCAGCAACACCATCACCGCCAACATCGCCTTCGGCAACCCCGCCGCCGACCCAGCCGCCATCCAGGAAGCCGCCCGTATCGCCGGCGCCCATGAGTTCATCATGCAGACCCCCGACGGCTACAACACCGTCCTGCGCGAGGGCGGCGCCAATCTCTCGGGGGGCCAGCGACAACGCCTCGCCATCGCCCGCGCCATCCTCCTCAATCCCGCCATCCTCATGCTCGATGATCCCACCGCCGCCATCGACCCCCAGACCGAACACGAAATCCTCGATTCCATGGAAAGCGCCATGCGGGGCCGCACCACCTTCATCGTCGCCCACCGCATCAGCACCCTCCAGAAGGCGGACCGCATCCTGGTTCTCGATCGCGGCCGCATCCTCCAGACCGGAACGCACGAGGAACTCATGCGGGCACGGGGCCCCTATCAGCGCCTGGCCACCCTTCAGATGGCCGACTCCGAAAGCCTCCAGATCCTCGCCTCCCGCCCTCCGCCACTCAAGCCCGCCACAAGCGACGACCGGAGGGCACCATGAGCAGGCCGGACCCCTCCCCTCTGTCCATCACACGAACCCAGCCTGCGGACTCCGCAGGGGATGCCGTCAAACGCCCCCTCGATCTCGCCCTCCTGCGACGGCTCCTAAGCCATCTCCGGGCCTATCCAAGACTGCGTAACTGGTTGACCGGCCTTGTCATCTTGAGGGCCATCCAGTTGCCGCTCCTGGCCTGGGCCACAGGCGCCGTCATCAATGGCCCCGTCAGCCGCGGCGATGTCCGCGACACCTTCCTCGGCGCACTGGCGTTCGGCCTGCTCGCACTCCTGACTCAAATCAGTTTCTCCTTCCGCATGCGACTGGGCATGCAAATTGGAGAAAACGTCATCCATGACCTGCGCCTGAGTCTCTTCCGCCATCTCCTGTCCATGCCCGTCTCGTTCTTCACCCGCATGAAACTCGGCCGGATCATCAACCGCATGTCCACCGATGTCGAATCCGTGCGTGTCGGCGTCCAGGACGTATTCTTCGTGGGGTGCGTCCAAGGCGGCTCAAGTCTGGTCTCCGGCCTTATCATGTTGTGGGTCGACTGGCGCCTTTTCCTTGTCGTCATGATCATGGCCCCCATCGTCCTGCTCCTGAACCACACCTTCCGCTCGCGCCTCAGCGCCGCCAACCGCGCCGCGCAGGAAAGTTACAGCCGCATCACCGCAACCCTCGCCGAATCCGTCAACGGCATCCGCGTAACCCAGGGATTCTCCCGCCAGTCCCTCAATGCCGACCTCTTCCAGGACCTTGCCCGCGATCACTCCGGCTACATTCTCACCCAGGCCAGAACCTCCGCCGTCTTCCTGCCGCTTCTTGAGTTCAGTTCCCAACTCGTCAGCGCCCTGCTTATCCTCGCCGGGGGCTCGCTCGTCATGCTTTCCAACCATCCCATCTCCATCGGCACCCTCATCCAGTTCCTCTTCCTGTCCGGTATCTTCCTCGCCAACGTCAGGGAACTGGGCACCCTCTACAACAACGCCATGGTGGCCATGGCCGGCGCCGAACGCGTCTTCCAACTTCTCGATACCCAGCCGGAATGGAAGGATGCCGACGACGCGCGCGACCTGCCTCCCATTGCCGGCCGCATCGAGTGCCGCCACCTTACCTTCGGCTATGACCCCGCCCACCCGGTCCTGCACGATATCGGCCTCGTCGTCGAACCCGGCCAGACCGTGGCCATCGTCGGCCACACCGCCAGCGGCAAAAGCACCCTCGTCAACCTGATCGCCAAGTTCCACCTGCCCACCGCCGGCGACATCCTCATCGACGGCACCTCCCTCCGCTCCGTCCGCGGCGATTCACTGCACCGCCAGATGGCCATTATTCACCAGCAGAACTTCCTCTTTACCGGCACCGTCATGGATAACATCCGCCTCGGCCGTCCCGCCGCCTCCGATGACGACATCCGCGAGGCCGCCCGCCGACTGGATTGCCTGGACCTGCTCGAGGCCCTGGCGGACGGGTTTCAAACCCGGGTGGGTGAACACGGCGCCGGCATATCGCTCGGCCAGCGCCAACTGGTCTGCTTTGTGCGCGCCCTGCTCGCCGACCCCCGTATCCTGATCCTCGACGAAGCCACCAGTTCCATCGACACCATCACCGAGGTCCGGATTCAAAAGGCGCTCGCCACTCTCCTCAAAGGCCGCACCTGTTTCGTGATTGCCCACCGGCTTAGCACCGTCCGTAACGCCGATCTTGTCCTGGTCATGGAACGCGGCCGCATCATTGAAAAGGGGCGGCACCTCGATCTGCTTGCCCGGCGCGGCGTCTACTCCAACCTCTACCGCCAGTTCATCCGCATGGGGGTGGGCGGCATCCGCCAACCCGCCAACCCGCCGACAGCCTGACGTTTACACAAATCGCATCCACACCCACGGCGCAAAGGCCAGCACCGCCATCCCCGCCTGAATGCTAAGCGCCGTACGCCACTCCCGCCGCCCCACCGGTTGCGCACCCGGCGATATCACCCCGGACAACCGCATCATCCAGAATGACGCCAACCCCGGCACCAGCAACAGCGCCATCCCCACATCCATAGGCCGCACATGCAGAACCCCGCATGCCGCCGGCCACAGGAGCAACCCCAACCCGCCCGCCATCACTCCCTTGAACGACCATCGCTCCCCCGGCAGCCACGGCAACAACAGGGGCCCCAGCACTACCCCGCTCAACCATCCCGTCGCCAGCGTAATCAAGATCGGCGGCGCCTCACGCCCCACATGGCCCAGCGAAAACCATCCCGCCCGAACCCCCGACATCCCTCCTGCCACCAACAGAACAGGAATCATGACCTTTCCACTGGCCTTGATAACCCCGGGAATCACCGCACACCGTTCTATTATCGTCATCATCGTTCTCCCACAATATCCCACGCAAGGCCTAATCGTAATCTTGATCGTAATCGTAATCAACTACTCCCGAAAGGCCTGCCCTGTTGCCCGCAGGCGCATCTGCGAGTCTTGGCTCTGTCATGCTCGGCATTCGACCGCACACCGTGCGGTCCTACATCCTTCGTAATTTTGTAGCGCGTCACGGCGTGACGCCAAGCACCGTGGGCGCCACATCCTTCGTATTTTTGTA
>CAZHRU010000029.1:6702-29648 GCA_964535015.1 uncultured Verrucomicrobiota bacterium
CGCGTCACGGCGTGACGCCAAGCACCGTGGGCGCCACATCCTTCGTATTTTTGTAGCGCGTCACGGCGTGACGCCAAACACCGTGGGCGCCAAGACTCGCGGATGCGCCCCTGTTGCCGGAAGCTTGACTTCTATCGTCCGCTCCGGCACCGTTTGCGCAATGAAGACGTTACGGACAATTCTCTTCTGGTTGTTCTTTTCCCTCCTCGGCGCCGGCTCACTGGCGGTGATTTCCTTCCACCGGGGCGAAACGATCAGTGCCCTGTGGTTCGTGACCGCCACGGTCTGCTCGTTCATGATCAGTTACCGCTTCTACAGCAAGTGGCTGGCCGCCAAGGTACTCGCCCTCGATGACCGCCGCGCCACGCCCGCATTCACCCGCGAGGACGGCAAGGATTACGTCCCGACCAACCGCTGGATTGTCTTCGGCCATCACTTCGCGGCCATTGCCGGGCCCGGCCCCCTGGTTGGCCCCGTACTCGCCTCCCAGTTCGGCTACCTGCCGGGCACACTCTGGATCCTGATCGGCGGAACCCTCGGCGGCGCCGTTCATGATGCCGTCGCCCTGTTCTGCTCCATGCGCCGGGGCGGAAAATCACTGGGCCAAATGGTCAGGGAGGAAGTCGGCCCCTTTGCCGGCGGCATCTCGCTCGTCGCGATCCTCTGCATCATGGTGATCCTGATTGCCGTTCTGGGCCTGGTCGTGGTCAAGGCCCTCGCCGAAAGCCCCTGGGGCCTCTTTACCGTCGCCGCCACCATCCCCATTGCCCTGTTCATGGGCATCTACCTGCGTATCCTGCGCCCCGGCCGCGTTGCCGAAGTCTCGGTGATCGGCGTCATCCTGCTCCTCCTCGCCGTCTGGGGCGGCCAATACGTCCACGCCTCCCCCTTCTGGTCGCCTTGGTTCACCCGGAGTGGTCCCTGGCTGGCCTGGGGAATCATCGGCTACGGCCTGCTGGCGTCCATCCTGCCCGTCTGGCTCCTGCTCGCCCCACGCGACTACCTGAGTTCCTTCATGAAAATCGGAACCGTCATCATCCTCATGATCGCCATCCTCTGGGTCGCCCCGCAAATCCGCATGCCCAAACTGACCAGTTTCATCTTCGGGAACGGTCTCGTCATCCCGGGAAAACTGTTCCCGTTCGTCTTCATCACCGTCGCCTGCGGCGCCATCTCGGGATTCCACGCCCTGATCTCCACCGGCACCACCCCGAAGTTGATCACCCATGAATCCACCGTACGCTCCGTGGCCTACGGCGCCATGATCACCGAAATGGCCGTCGGCATCATGGCCCTGATTGCCGCCTGCGCCCTGGAACCCGGCCAGTACTTTGCCATCAACATGAAGGGTGAACCCGCGTCCGTGGTGGCCAAAGTGCTGGCCGCAGGCTTCCCGGTCAGCGTCACCGACATGGCCGCCCTCGCCACCGATGTCGGCGAAAAAACGCTTTTCGGACGGACCGGCGGGGCCCCCACCTTCGCCGTCGGCATGGCCCGCATGTTCAGCGACGCCCTCGGCAGCAAGGCCATGATGGGACTGTGGTACCATTTCGCCATCATGTTCGAGGCCCTCTTCATTCTCACCACCATCGATGCCGGCACAAGGGTCGGCCGGTTCCTCCTGCAGGATGTCCTTAAACATGTCTGGCACCCCCTCGGCAACACCGCCTCCTACCCGGCAAACCTGGTTTCCAGTGTTCTCTTCGTCGGTGCCTGGGGTTGGTTCCTCTATCAGGGCGTCGTTGACCCGCTCGGCGGCATCAACAGTCTCTGGCCGATCTTCGGCATCGCCAATCAGTTGCTGGCCGTCATCGCCCTCTCCCTCGGCACCACGGTCCTGATCAAGATGAACCGCCAGCGCTACGTTTGGGTCACCGCCATCCCCCTGGTCTTCCTGCTGGTGGTGACCATGACCGCCGGCTGGCAGAAGATCTTTTATACGGATGCCGGCGGGTTCATCCCCGCGATCGCGTCGCTTCGCGCCCAGTTGGCCACCGCACCAACCGCCACCGAAGCGGGCAGGCTGGCAACCCAGATTTTCAATAACCAGGTGGATATCGCCATCACCGCGACTTTCATGGTGCTGGTACTGCTCATCGTCGCCTCCAGCGCCCGACTCTGGATCTTGTTGCTGTCCGGCAGGGCTCCGCGCCGGCTCTGCGAGGATCCCGCCATCCCCCACCCCGAACTGGTGATAAGGGAAGACTGATGATCACGCACCTTGAAAGACACCGCATGCACCGCGTCGGATGGTTGCGCGCCGCCGTCATGGGCGCCAACGACGGCATTGTCTCCACCGCCAGCCTCATCCTGGGCGTCGCCGCCGCAGGCGCGAGTCCAAAAACCATCTTCATCACCGGCGTCGCAGGCCTGGTCGCAGGCGCCATGTCCATGGCCGCCGGCGAGTACGTTTCCGTCAGTTCACAGGCCGACACCGAGAACGCCGACCTGGAACGCGAACGCAAGGAACTGGCAACCGACCCCGTCCACGAACATGCCGAACTGGCCGCCATCTACGTCGCCCGGGGCCTCGATCAACCTCTGGCCGACAAGGTCGCCACCCAGTTGATGGATCATGACGCGCTTGGCGCCCATTGTCGTGACGAATTGGGCATATCCGAACTGACAACCGCACGCCCCATACAAGCCGCCCTCGCCTCCGCCGCCACGTTTGCCGCCGGAGCCATCTTCCCCCTCGTTCTCATCCTCCTGGTGCCGCCCAAGGCCATCATGGGAACAGTCGCTGGAAGTTCGCTCTGCTGCCTCGCCCTGCTGGGATCCGTCTCCGCCCATGCGGGCGGCGCCTCCATCCTGGCCGCCGCCGCAAGGGTCACCTTCTGGGGCGCTCTCGCCATGGCCTTGACTTCCGGCGTAGGAGCCCTGTTCGGAGTGGATACCTGACGTCCCGGTCACAGACGATCATCGGCGCCTTTCGTTCACACTGCCTGTCGTTCACACTTGCGTGATGCGCTCCGCAGGTGTAGAAACATCCCCACAACCAACGAGGTGTACGATGGTAGCGCTGAATGACATGAAGGGACACGCGGAGAGCGAGCGTCACGAACTCACCACTTCATCCAAACCACTCCTATTCGAAGTTGCCTGGGAAGTCTGCCAGCAATTGGGCGGCATCTACACCGTCATCCGGTCCAAAGTGCCCAGCATTGTTGACCATTGGGGCAGTCGCTATTGCCTCGTCGGCCCCTACAACCCCCAAACCTCCCAGGCGGAATTCGAGGAGGCCCAACCCACGGGCTTCATGCACGATGTCCTGAACGCGCTCCGGGATCAGGGCATCGAGGCCCACTACGGGCACTGGCTGATCACCGGACGCCCCCGCGTGGTCCTCCTGAATCCCTCCTCCGCCAACTCCCAACTCGGCCTCGTCAAATACCTCCTCTGGGAACACCACGACATCAGCATCCCCGGCGACGATCCCCTCATCAACCAGGTGGTCGCGTTCGGTTACTGCGTGGAACAATTCTTCCGCGCCGTCGCCAAGGTCCAGACAGCACGCCGCCCCATCATCGCCCACTTCCACGAATGGATGGGCGGAACCGCCATCCCCGAAATCCGCCGCGCCAACATCCCCCTGTCCATCGTCTTCACCACCCACGCCACCCTCCTCGGCCGCTATCTCGCCATGAACGATCCGTGGTTCTATGACCACGTCCCCTTCTCGGACTGGGTGGCCGATTCCCGCCGCTTTAACATCGAGGCCCAGGTCCGCCTCGAACGCGCCGCCGCCCATGGCGCCCACGTCTTCTCCACCGTCAGCGAAATCACCGGTTACGAATGCGAACACCTGATCGGACGTAAACCGGACGTGCTCCTGCCCAACGGCCTGAATATCGAACGGTTTGTCGCCCTCCATGAGTTCCAGAACCTGCACCGCATCTACAAGGAGAAGATCAACGAATTCGTCATGGCCCACTTCTTCCCGAGTTATTCGTTCGACCTGGACCGCACCCTGTATTTCTTCACCTCCGGACGCTTCGAATACCGCAACAAGGGGTTTGACCTTACCCTCGAAGCCCTTGCCCGGCTGAACTGGCGCATGAAACAGGCGGGCACCAACCAGACGGTCGTCTTCTTCATCATCACCCGTCAACCCATCCGCTCCATCAACGCCGAGGCCCTGCGCCGCCGCGCCATGATGCAGGAAATGCAACATGACTGCCGTAGCATCGGCGAACAGATCGGCGAACGCCTGTTCGTCGCCACCGCCAAAGGCAAGTTCCCACCCCTCGATGAACTCGTGGATGACTACTGGCGCCTGCGCCTGCGCCGCCTGATGCACGCCTGGCGTAACTCCAACATGCCCACCGTCGTCACCCATGACCTCATCGACGACCGTCAGGACGAAATCCTCAACAAGATCCGGTCCTCCTCCCTCATCAACCTGCCCGGTGATCCCGTCAAGGTGGTCTATCACGCCGATTTCGTCACCACCAACGACCCCCTGTTCGGCATGGACTACGACCAGTTTGTCCGCGGCTGTCACCTCGGCATCTTCCCAAGTTCCTACGAACCCTGGGGCTACGCCCCTCTGGAGTGCGCCGCCCTCGGCCTCCCCTCCATCACCAGCAACCTCGCCGGCTTCGGCAACTATGTGGAACACAATGTCCCGGACAACGACAAGAACGGTCTCCTGGTCCTCAACCGCCGATTCGCCTCCTTCGATGAGTCCGCCAACCAACTCACGGACCGCCTGTTCGACTTCCTCCTCCTGGACCGCCGCGAGCGCATTGCCCAGCGCAACCGCGTGCAAAGCGTCTCCGAACATTTCGACTGGCATAACCTGGGCCGTTACTATACCGATGCCTACCACATGGTGCTGAAACGCACCGGATTCGCCTGACCGGAAACGCCCGAAGTCACAGGGCGGATAACAAGGATTGATCCCATGCTACTGGAACCCCTGCGTCGTGATGTGTGTCTGGCCGCTCTCAGCCTTCAACGTCGCCTGACGACATGCGCCCCCGCCTCTATCAGCGGCATTGACCGCGACAGCGGACTCGTGGCCATGGTCATCGTCCCAACCCCGCCTGCCGAGTTGAATCCGTCCCAGGTGACCCTACTGGACCTGGCCGGACGCGTCATCGAAGGCGCCCCACTCCCGCCCCAGGAGACCGCCACCCATCTCGCCCTGTATAGCGTATTCCTTGACATCGGCGGCGTTGCCCATGCCCACAGCCCCTACGCCACCATGTTCGCCCAAGCCGGCCGCCCCATCCCCTGCCTTGGCGTCACGCACGCCGACCGGTTCCGTGGCGAAATCCCGGTCACCCGCGCCTTGCGAAAACCGGAGATGGAAGGCAACTACGGACACGGCATCGCAATGGTCATCCGTGAACGGTTCTCCCGCCTGAACCCCGACGAAACTCCCGCCGTCCTTCTGATGCATCACGGCCCCTTTACCTGGGGCCCCTCGGCAACCGCCGCCGCCGCGAACAGCATCGCCCTCGAAGAAGTGGCCACACTGGCCTTCGGCACCCTGCAACTGAACCCGTCGCAACCCCCCATCCCGGCACCCCTCCAAGACTGGCATTTCACGCACCTGCAGAAGTCCGGCCACCCGTGAAACACTCGCATACCCGGCAGTCACCCCTCGCCTTCCACTGGCCGAGCCCGCCCCTAAGCGTCGCCCTCGTGGAACCTGAAATCCCGCCCAACACCGGGAACATCGCCCGCCTGTGCGCCGCCACCCAATCCCCTCTTCATCTCGTCGGCAAAACAGGATTCCGCCTCACCGACTCCCAGGTGCGGCGCGCCGGCCTGGATTACTGGGACTCTGTCGCTCTCGTACGCCACGCAACCCTGTCCGACTTCGAAACCGCCGTCACCGGCCAACGCCTGTTTTTCTTCAGTACACGCGGCCAGATGGCGTACACCGCCGCGACCTACCGCCCCGGCGATGTCCTCGTGTTCGGCTCCGAATCCAAGGGACTGCCGGACGATCTCCTTGACCGCTATCCCGACCATGTCCTGACCATCCCCATGCAAACCCACCACGTCCGCTCGCTGAACCTTGCCACCGCCGTCGGCATCGTGCTATACGAAGCACTCCGGCAGATCAACGCGAGTTCCTCATGCAATGGCAATTCGGATGGAATCCAATAACACTCAAGCGCTGGCGGCGTTTCCGCGAGATGAAACGCGCCTGGTGGTCGTTCCGCATTCTGGTCGCGTTGTACGCCCTCAGTCTTTGCGCGGAACTCCTGTGCGGTAACACCCCCATCTATGTCCGCTTCAACGGGCACTCCCATTTTCCCCTCCTCCGTTACTATCCCGAATCCACCTTCCTTCCCGGTGGCCGTCATACACGCCCGGACTATAAACTCCTGAGTCAATCGCCCGCATTCCGTAACCAACCGGGCAACTTCATACTCTTCCCGCCCCTGCCTTACGGCCCCTGCGAAATCATCGAGCCCTCCACCATTCCCCTTCCCAATGCCCTCGAAATCACTTTCCACCCGCAACCCCGCATCGGTTCAGTCAATATCCGCCGCGACTGGACCGTGGACACCTCTCTCAATGCCGGACTCTTCTTCTCTCGCCCTGATCCCGACGTTCGCGACCTCACCCTGACCAATTTCTGCAAGGTGGATAACGCCCTGATGGATGCCGTGGACTCGCGCTTCCGCAACACCGGGAGTCCGGCACTCAGTACGTCCTGCCCGCCTCTCGCCGGCACAACCCTCCCCATGGAGATATCCCTCTCCGAATTCACGCCCCGGTCCTCCCCTCCATCCACCATCCGCCTGACCCTGCGCGAACGCCTGCCAGCCGGCACCACACCGGGCACCGTCTCGCTCAATGAACGCCTGGAATTGACCGCCATCAACTTCCCCGGCTGGGCGCAACTGGATCCCGAAACCCGCACCCGCCTCATGGACATGGCCGCGCACCGCCTCACCCATCCTGCCGAAAAAACAACCGTCAGGATCGCCGGCACCCCTTATGACGTTCAGGTCGCTCGCCCCGAGGTCACCTGGCCCTTCAGACCGATCCGCGGCCATTGGCTGGGCATAGATACCGCCGGACGCGATGTCCTGGCACGCATCCTGTATGGATTGCGGACCTCCATGACCTTCGGCCTCCTGTTGGTTCTCCTGTCCATGACCCTGGGAACCCTCCTGGGCGCCATTCAAGGCTATTTCGGCGGCGGTGCCGACATCCTCGGCCAGCGTCTCACGGAAATCTGGAATGCCCTCCCTTTCCTCTACGTCATGATCCTCCTAGGTGCCGTCTATGGGCGAAGTTTCCTCCTCCTTCTCTTTTGCTATGCCATCTTTAACTGGATCGGCATCTCCTACTACGTCCGCGCTGAATTCCTCCGCCTCCGGCATCTCCCGTTCGTCGAGGCCGCCCGCGCCACCGGGCTCCCGCACCGGAAGATCATCCTGCGCCACATCCTGCCCAATGCGCTCACGCCACTGATCACATTCTTCCCGTTCCAACTGGTCGGCGCCATCGGCGCCCTCGCCGCCCTCGATTACCTCGGGTTCGGCCTGCCCCCGCCTACCGCAAGTTGGGGCGAACTGCTTCAACAAGCCCATCAGTTCCGCTGGGCCTGGTGGCTCATTCTCTACCCCTCCCTCGCCCTGTTCGGCGTCATGCTGCTGGGCGTCTTCATCGGCGAGGGCATCCGCAACGCCTACGATCCACGCCGCTACAGCCGTCTTGAGTAAAACCATGACAACCCTGTCCAATACCTCCAAGGAACCCCTCCTGTCACTCCGCCATCTCTCCGTCACCTTCAACACCGATGAAGGATTGCTCAACGCCGTGGATGACGTGTCACTGGATGTACACCGCGGCGAAACCCTCGGCATCGTCGGCGAATCCGGCTGCGGAAAATCGGTCACCGCCCTGAGCCTCCTCCGCCTGATCCCCTCGCCCCCCGGCCGGATCACCTCCGGCTCCGCCCGCTTTCAAAACCGCGACCTGCTCGCCCTGCCGCCCGAGGACCTGCGCCACGTCCGCGGACGCGACATCACCATGATCTTCCAGGAACCCTCCTCCGCCCTTTCCCCCCTCCTGCGGATCGGCGATCAAATGGTGGAGACCCTGCAGATGCATTCCAACATCCCGGACAACGCCGCGCGGGACACCGCCATCGAGTGGCTTCAGAATGTTGGCATCCCGGACCCCGCGGCTCGCATGCTCGCCTACCCCTACCAACTCTCAGGCGGCATGATCCAGCGTGTCATGATCGCCATGGCGCTCATGACCAATCCCTCTCTCATCATTGCCGATGAACCCACAACCGCCCTGGATGTCACCATCCAGGCCCAGTTCCTTGACCTTCTGCGCGCCATGAAACACCGCGATACCGCCCTGGTCCTGATCACCCATGACCTGGGCGTCGTCTGGGAGATGTGCGACCGCATCATCGTCATGTACGCCTCCCGGATTGTCGAAGAGGCTTCCCGTGATGATCTGTTCCACTCCCCCTGCCACCCCTATACCCGCGGCCTCATCGACTCACTGGTCAGCATGTCGTCCTCATCCAACCGCCTCCGCTCCATCGACGGCCAGGTCCCCTCTCCTCTCGACTACCCCTCCGGATGCCGCTTCGCCCCGCGTTGCCCGCTATCCTTCGACCGCTGCCGCCAGGAACAACCCGTCTTGACCCCCCTAACCCCGGGACATTGCTCCGCCTGTTTCCTGGCCGGCGACCTCGCCAAAAACCCGCCTCCCCGGAGGGCAACTCCACCATGAGCAACCCCCTCCTGCGCATCAGCAACCTGAAAACCTGGTACCCCATCCGGCAGGGAATCCTCGCCCGTACCATCGGCCACGTCCGCGCCGTCGACGGAGTCTCCCTCGACGTCTTCCCCGGAGAAACCGTCGGCCTCGTCGGGGAATCAGGTTGCGGCAAGTCCACGCTGGTCCGCACCGTCATGGGCCTCGAATCCCCCATGTCCGGCGATATCCACCTTGATGGCATTCCGCTCTGGCCGCCTAAGCATCGCGACACACTGCCGCTCCGGCGTCGCCTGCAAATGGTCTTTCAGGATCCCTACGCCTCCCTCAACCCGCGCATGACCATCCTCGACATCGTCACCGAAGGACTGCTGGAACATGGGTTGATCCACTCCCGCGAACAACAGGCGTCCGCCACCCGCCTCCTCGCCGACGTGGGTATGGAACCCAGCGCGCTCCTCCGGTATCCCCACGAATTCTCCGGCGGCCAGCGACAACGCATCAGCATCGCCCGCGCCATGGCACTGCGCCCGGACCTTGTGATCTGCGACGAGGCCGTCAGCGCCCTCGACGTCTCGGTCCGCGCCCAGGTCCTGAACCTCCTCATTGACCTGCGCGCCTCCCACAAACTGGCCTACCTGTTCATTGCCCACGACCTGGGCGTGATCCGCCACATCGCGCATCGTGTGGCTGTCATGTACCTCGGCACCCTCGTCGAAACCGGCCCCACCACCGCCGTTCTGGACCGCCCGGTCCACCCCTACACTCAGGCCCTGATCTCCGCCATCCCCATGCCTTACCGTGACCGCCAACAGCGAATCGTACTGACCGGCGATGTCCCTTCCGCCGCCCACCCGCCCTCCGGCTGCCGGTTCCGCACTCGCTGCCCCCACGCCATCGAACGATGCGCTCTCGCCTCCCCCGCACTCGACCCCTATGGCCAGCCATCTAACCGCCATGCCGTCGCCTGCTTCCGCGCGGCCGAATTTCAGAAACCCGCAACCGTTAAACCGTCAAAGAATTAACGCTTCTCCTTGACCTTGCACGCCCCATGCGCGACTATTTGATCGAACGTTGATCACCTTGTGGCTGCGGAGCGCCACACTGGAGTTTTCACAATGTTGCGCACCAAATTATTCATGGCCTTTGCCGTCCTGGTCCTCATCGGAGGGTGCCTGTCGGCCTTCGTCAGCATCCGTATGATCCGCACGCGGATTCTCCACGAGGCACAGACCCGGGTCGATCTGGATATCGGCAGCGCCTGGGAAGTTACCCGTTTCAAGCAATCGGAGATCGAAACCATCCTCCGTATGGTGGCCGGCAAGAAACTCCTCGCCGACGCCTGTAGCACCAAGACCTGGGAGAACGAGGATGTCCGCAACCGCATGGAAATCATCCTTACCAGTTTCAAACTGGACTTCCTGACACTGGTAGACACCTCCGGCAAGGTGGTCCTGCGCGCCGCCCCGCCCCACGCCACAGGCGAACTCCTCGCCGCAGACCCCGCCATTTCCCGCGCCCTCCGCGGCGAGACCGTGCGCGGCATGAAGATATTCACCCAGCCTGAACTCAACCGGGAAGCCGCTGGACTCGCCGAAAAATCACTCCTCACCCTCGAGGAGACACGCTACGCCAGACCCAAGGCCAAGAGTGAGGAAACCCGCGGCCTGGCCATGATCTGCGCCGCCCCCGTCATGGATGGCTCCCAAATCGTTGGCGTCATCTACGGGGGCGTCCTCTTGAACCGCAACCACGAACTGGTCGATCGCATCAAGGAAATCGTCTTCCGTAACGAGGAGTACCAAAACCATCCGACCGGGACCGCCACCCTCTTCCTTGATGACTGCCGTATCGCCACCACCGTGCGCCTGCCGAACGGCAACCGCGCCCTAGGCACCCGCGCCTCCAAGGAAGTCAGCGACCGTGTCCTGGATAACGACAAACCCTGGGTCGGCCGCGCCTTCGTCGTCAGCGACTGGTATCTGACCGCCTACGACCCCATCCGCGACATCAACGGCAACGTCGTGGGCATGCTCTATGTCGGCCTCCTTGAGAAACCATTCACCGATGTCGGACGCAGCATGATCCTGCGCTACGCCGGCCTCCTGGCCCTGGGCCTCCTGGCCGCCCTCCTGGCCGCCTACATCATGGCCACTCGCCTCTCCGCCCCCATTCACAAACTCGTCGAGGCCACCACCGCCATGCATCGCGGCCAACGCCCGGCCCCCGTCCCCGCCCATTCCTCCTGCGTAGAGGTGGAAAGTCTCGTAACCGCCTTCAACGAAATGATGAAAACGCTCGCCGATCGCGAGGATAGCCTCAAGAGCGCCAACGACCAGTTGGCCAAGACCAACGAGGCCCTATCCGCCACCAACCGTTCCTATATGGAAACCCTGGGCTTCGTTTCCCACGAACTCAAGAACCCCCTCTCCACCATGCTGAACTACACCTATCTCCTCAAACGGTCCCTGATCGGCCCCGTCACCGAGAAACAACAGAAGGCCGTCGTGGTCATCGAATCCAACATCAAGCGACTCGTCGAAATGGTGCGGCATTACCTGAACCTCTCCCGGATCGAGAATGGAGACCTGCAACCCGTCATCGGCACGATTAACCTGCACGAGGATGTGCTCCAACCCCTGCTGATCAACATGGAACCGGAAATCACCGGCCATGGCATGCAACTGAACAACCAGATTCCCGCCCTCCAACTCAAGGGCGACACCAACATGATCCGCGAAGTCTTCGAGAACCTCGTCAGCAATGCCATCAAGTATGGCCGCAATGACACCCCGATCACCCTCACGAGCACCGCCTTGGACGGGTTTATCCAGTTCACCGTCCGGAACGAGGGCGAGGGCATCCCGGAGGATAAGATGGGTACACTCTTTGGGAAGTTCTCCCGGTTGAACAACCACAACACCCGGCGTCAGAAAGGCACCGGCCTGGGACTGTTCATCACAAAGACCATCGTGGAGGCGCATGGCGGCCACATCACGGTGGAATCCGTCCCGAACGCCTGGACCGAGTTCCGTTTCACCCTCCCCGCCTGAATCCAACACCCCCCCACTACCCCCGCCGACTGTGCCCGGGCCCACTCCCGACCCTGCGCCCGATCCGCACCACCCGTCCCCGGACACACTGCGAACACTGCCCGCTGTCCTCATCCACACACGGCTTATTGGCGTATAACTGGTAGTGTACCCGGTAACGTTGAGGCGTCACATTGGGCATGAACACATTGGCCCCACGCTGTAACACCAGATCACGCCCGTCTCCCTGCAACGCATCAAAGGCCGTGGTCGCCGGAATATGCGCCTTCGGATTAAGCAACCTGAGGATGGCAATGGCATTGAAGTAGATCGTCGTGTCCTTGAACATCCGCCCCACCCCCGCCTCCACGGCGGCCGCCAACGGCGTGCCCGGACTCGCCAGGTAAGGACCGCACCCGATCATATCCAGATCCAGCGATGTGGCGAACAGGATGTCGTTCACAATCGTGTCCACCCTTCCCCCGGCAAGCCCAATCATGAACCCGCTTCCCAATTGGATCCCCGCCTGCCGGATATCCCGCAGGCACTGGATCCGCCCGTCAAAATCATCATCCGGATGCACCCGCCCGAACAACGCCCGGTCCGAGGTCTCGAATCGCAACAGATACCGGTCACATCCGGCCGCCCGGAACCGGATCAACTCCTCCAGCGGTCGCTCGCCTATCGAAAGCGTGATGGCAATTCCCGCCCGCTCCTTGATCGCCCGCAGCATTCCGCAAACCGTCTCGCACGTGAACCAGGGATCCTCGCCCGATTGCAACACCACGGTCGTATTCCCGAGACGTTTGGCCTCTACCGCCACCTCCACCACCTCGTCCGGGGTCATCCGATAACGCTGCACATCACGGTTGGGGCCCCGGATTCCACAGTAATCGCAACTCCGCGTACAGTAGTTCGAGAATTCAATGATCCCACGCAGGAACACCTCGTCACCCATGTTCACCTGCCGGACCCGGTCCGCCGCCTCATAAAGCCCCTGCGCCGCCGCCCCGGTCCAAAGCAGCATCTCGCGAATCTCATCAACCCCCGCCCGATGAGTCGCCTCCACCCGCCTCAAGATTTCTTCAACCGTATCACCCATAACCTGAACCCTGAACCCTCACTCACCATTCACCATTATAATACCGCCGCGCCTCGGGGAACGGACTCAACGCCCGGTCCAACACCCCAAGACTGTGCGCAATCGCAATCCCGTAGTTCGTGATCGGCACCCCGCACGCCTGCGCCTGCTCCAACCGCGACACCACCTGCCGCCGGTTCCACATGCAGGCCCCGCAGTGCACAATCAATTTGAACCCGCTGATGTCCGCCGGATACTCGTTCCCGGACTTCACCGTGATCTCCAGTTTGCCGCCAACCTTCTTTTCCAACCACCGCGGAATCTTCATCCGCCCAATGTCGTCCTTCGTCGGATGATGCGTACACGCCTCAGCCACCAATACCTTGTCCCCCGGCTTCAACCGGTCAATCGCCGCCGCCCCCCGGACAAATGCCGCCAGATCCCCCTTGAACCGCGCATAAAGGATCGAAAACCCCGTCAAAGGAATCTCAGGGGGAGTCACCGCCATCACTTTCGCAAAGGCCTGACTGTCCGTAACGACAATGGCAGGCGGCTTGGATAGACCCGCCAGCGCGTCGGCCAACTGGTGCTCCTTGACCACCACGGCAAAGGCGTCGTGATCCAGAATGTCGCGCAAGGTCTGGACCTGCGGCAAAATCAACCGCCCCTTGGGCGCCTCTATGTCGATCGGCACCACCAGAATCGCCAACTCGCCCGGACGAATCAGGTCATACACCACACTGGGCGCCGTCAGGTATTCTTCGGGGGCCGTGGCAATGATCGCCATCCGGATATCCTCCAGACCGGTCCCCTTGAGCGCGCTGGCGGTCACCACCGTAGTCGCCCCGCCCACCCGCGCCTTGGCCTCAACCACTCCGGCGGGTCTCGCATCGCTCTTGTTGGCCACCACCAACACCGGAGTCTTGCGCCGACCAAACACCTCCATGAGCCTCTGCTCGTAATCCTCCCACGCATCCGTGACCAGGATCGCCAGATCCGTCCGCTCCACCACCCGCATGGTTTTCGCCACCCGCAATTCGCCGAGCGAACCAACATCATCCACGCCAGCCGTGTCCACAAACAACACCGGCCCCAACGGCAACAATTCCATGGCCTTCTCAACGGGATCGGTCGTCGTCCCCGCCGTCTCCGAAACAATGGATACCGGTTGCCTCGTAATGGCATTCAGAACCGAGGACTTCCCCACGTTTCTACGGCCGAAAATCCCAATATGTAAACGCATCCCTTTTGGCGCTTCCTGCATGATCTTCCTCCCTGTGAAAAGGGAAAAAGTATCCTATGCGCCACTGCCTGCGTCAATACCCAAGGACACCCCCCAAGGACGCATCTCCGGGTTCTAACGTCGATCCCCGTGACCTCGTGTCACGGGTGAAGAAAGTCGGGATGATGGGTAGGTCCGCCGCAGACGTCCACCGTCCATTTACGGTCTGGGCAGAGTGACTTCGCCACCGGGATCGCTGGCACCATCGGACGTATCGTCGGCGCTAACCGCAACAACGCGGTAGAGCAGTTTCTTTCCGGCTGGGGCCATGAAGTCAATCCACGTCTGCGGATTATCAGCGTGGCCTTCCCGCCGCGGCGGACGATAGGCAATGGTGGCCCAGGGACCGCCGTCAATCTGGCGCTCCACCCGGAAACCAACCTCGTTATCCGAAGCATCGGCCCAACTGATGGCAACCGCGTCATTCTCATAGGGTACGGCTTTGACGTCTTTGGGTTTCGCGGGAATGCCCACAGGCAAGTCCTCCCCCCCCTTGCCATTGACCCCGATGGAGGTATTGGCCACATAACAGCAATCAATTTCCGAGGTCCCGCCCACCGTACCAACAGCGGCCTTGATCTTGTTCCACGCTATCAGGAATCCATGGGTGGGCACACGATAGGCCGCGATATAACCCCGGCCCGCCCCGCCTCCCTCGCCTTGGTTCCGGGTGATCGCCCAGGACATGACGTGGGTCCCGCCATGGGCCTGGCACAGGATCCCCTCCCCATCATTCCCCGGTTGCGAACCGGTGTTGTTGTACTCATTCGCATCAATCCAGATATTGGCGCCTGCCATATCAAAGGCGCGGGCCAGATTGTCACTGATCATCCCGCCCCCACCCCAACTGCTTTCAGTGTAACCATCCAACGTCAGGGTCCACCCGCCAATGTAGTAGGGATCATCACCCCCCAACAACACCGTCCGTTCATTGCGGTTCTTCCTGACCACCACCCACTTCCCACTGGGATTGTACCCCTTGTGGCCATTGTTACAGACGTAGTTGTTAAGCACGGCAACCCCTTCGGCAAGCGTCTTGGGATCTTTGATCGCACCGACAAGGTCCTTGTTGATGTCTATACCCATCACACGACCGTAATCCCAAAGTTGAAAACTCTGGTGCGGTGTTCCTATCTTGAAATCATTCCCCTTGGCCGCAATGGTTTGCACCGTGGTTTGCTCGTAGCGGAAATTGCCGTCCTTGAAGATGGGCATGGCGTTGGCAGCAACGAAAATGCGGGATCCGTACGCACCCACCCGTGCGCCAAACTTGGCCATGTGAAAACCTTCAGGTCCAAACCCGCCCTTGGATTCGGCGCGCCCAGCCGTCTCGAAATCGCCGGTGACCGCCGACCGATCGAAAACACATCCCATGACCAGACGGCCCTTGGCGGCACCGTTGAACTTGGGGTCTTTCGCGGGCGCCCCCATAAAGCCGTCATAGAAGTGCAACCCGTCGGGCTTCCGATCGGCCCAACCGGGCTTGGCGTAGGCACTCTTCCACCCCCCCGCCTCTTTCCAGGTCGGCCCCCACCCCAGATCCGGACCAAAGAAAACCGTGGCCCCAACCAGGTGAATCCAGCAAATGCCGACATAGTCTACATCCTTGACCGTCTGCCCCTTCTCGGGACACAACCCGATCATGTTCCAGTCACGCGGAGTCTCGGCAATACTGGTATACTGTCGCCCGACAACCTTCCCCGTGGCATCCTGCGCCCCCGTCTTGGAGGTGTAGTCGCCGCTCAGAACCCCATCCTTCCGCATGATCTTGGCCTTGAAACTCCAGGGCACCGGCGGCGTCGCCGTCTCCTCACCGGTAATGTCCAACTCGAACCCGTCGGCGTTCTCAACAACCTTCGTAGTGGTGACCTTTGTAGTCCCTTTGCGACGCAGGACCTCAACATCAGCCGGATTGAGTTTCCCGTCCTTGACACCCACACTGATCCACACTGAACCGTCCGTGCGAAGGCGCGCACGCTCTCCAACCGCCAGCGCCACCTTGGACCGGTCTTTGAACCCAAAGACAAAACGCGTCTTGAGTTGGATTTCGCCTGTGGCCATTTTCGCCGCGACGGTATCAGGGGCCGCCCCCTCAGGCGCCTCGCCACGGATCACAACCCCCTTCTTGAGCATCAGCCCGCGCCCCCCAGGGCCATCGGCGGGCATCGCCTTGAAATCATAGGTGCCCGCCGGGTAGAAAAGTACGCCGCCTCCCTTGGCCGCCAACTCGTCCCGGGCATTCTCGAACTTCTCGAAATCATTCGCTCCCTTGGCGTATGACTTCATATTGATCACATTCCCCCACTTGATCGCTTCGGTCCAGGCAGGGTAACCCTCGGGACCCGAGTAAAAGGACGCCACGGCATTATCCGTCGGGTCCCCGGCGAAAAGTGAACCGGCCAGGAACAACATCACTGACAAAGAGACCAGAAAACGATTCATGCCAACCTCTCCTCTGACTGTTTTATCAACTCACCCTCTAACCCCCGCACAGCGCCGCACTTCAATCGCCGCCGGGAAACGGAACCATCAGGTTCGCCGCATCAAACCATTCAGGAACCACCCCGCCCGGAATCTTGTCCTCCCGCCCCCGCAATTCGGCCAGAATGGCGGGCGAGACAAGCACCTGCCCGAGATGCAGGGTATCCAAAATACGCACGATCCTTAACTCGCCGGGCTTGCGCCACCCGTTCGCGCGCGCCGCAAAGGCCATCGCTTCCCGATCATCGGCGGCGACAATCGGCGTCTTGCCGCGCAACAGAAAGGTCGCCGTATACAGGTTCTCATAGGTGGCGGCCCAGTCAACCTTGTCAAACACGCGCCGCGTAATGATGTCGGCCAACCCCATCCCCAAGGCATTCCCGTGCGAACCGGGTGTGAGATCACGGACCACAATGATGTGTACCCGCGGGAAGACCGGCTCCTCCTGCCCAAATACCATCAGGCGCCCGATGATGTTGGTATCGAGGCACGTACCACTGATGTCCTTGCCCATTCGGTCAACAACCAGAATATCCACCTCGTCAACCGGAAGGCGCGGCATACACGATTTGGCATAGTCGAGCAACCCCGGCTCCACCTCGGGAATCCTGCGGGCCGGAATCGCCTGGATCCGACAGGTCTCGTCATACGCATTCTCAATCATCGCCACACCGAGGACCAGGTTCCGATGCGCCAGATGTGCCTTCGCAACCTCCGGCATGACATCACGCAACCCGCGTAATCCCAACCCGTGCAACGCCAAGGCCTGCTGCTGCTTTCCGAGTCCGATGGCAATCATCTTCATCAGTCCGCTCTCATAAGGACCCCGGTAATCGGTGTGCGGCTTGATCCGGTTGATCACGATCGTCGCATCGGCATGGTAGGCGAAGCGGTCAAAGTACCCTTTCACCTCCAGACCGGGATACTCAACCTCGACAGCGTCCATCGACGAGCGGATTGGGGCCCCAACCTCCGCGGCGGTCACCCCATATCCTGCCAGGACCTCACGTTGCCCCTCGTCGGTCGCGCCACCGTGACTGCCCATCGCCGGCACGATGAACGGTTCGGCACCCTGCCCGCGCACCCAGGCGACTACCTCGCGCACCACCGTCGCGACGTTGGCCACCCCGCGACTACCCACGGCAACGGCAACCGTCGCTCTGGGTTTAAGAGTCACACCCGATTCGCGCAACTGCCGCACGGTCTCGCCCGCAACATTCCCGATCTTCCCGCTCGCGAATTTCTGATCCACCCTGTACAACAGCGGCAGTTGGGTTGTTTTTTCGACCGACATGGAGCATCCGTCCTTCAACACTGAGTCCGGGAAGGATGCCACCCTACCCATGCGATATTCAATAGAATTATTGCCATTTCCAACCTGCCAAGCGCATCACTGAGCACGGCCATGCTCAGAAGTCAACCGCACACCGTGCGGTCCTACATCCGTCGGAATTTTGTAGTGCGTCACGGCGTGACGCCAAGCACAGTAGGCGCCTTGAGCCTGTTACTCCAGGTGGGTGGGGAAAACCTCTTCCCCGAAGAGCAAAGGCCCCTCACAACTCATCCAGTGGACTCTCCGCCGTCGAATCCATCCCCCGGATCACATGCGTATAAATCATCGTCGTCTCCACACTCTGATGCCCAAGATACTTCTGCACCTCCCGGATATTCACCCCCTTGAGCAAAAGATGGGTCGCAAACGAATGCCTCAACGAATGGACACTTGCCGGCTTTACAATCCCTGCCCTCTGAACGGCCACTCGCATCGCCCGTTGCAACACCTCGTCCATCAGATGATGACGCCGGACCTTGCCAGACCGCGGGTCGACCGACAACTCTGTCGCCGGAAACAAGTACTGCCAACCGACCGCGAATTCCGCCTGCGGATATTTGCGGTCAAGTGCATGTGGCAGGTAGACACTCCCGTGGCCGGCCACCACATCCCGCTCATGCAACACCTTCACTCGCTCAATCTGGACCCTTAGCGGATCATCCAATCGTTTCGGCAACAACGTGCTCCGATCCTTGTCACCTTTTCCGGCCCGGACGAATACCAGGTGGTTGTCGAAATCCAAATCCTTGATCCTCAACCGAATCGTCTCCGACACTCGCAATCCGGCCCCGTAGGTCAACTCCAACATCAAACGGGCCGTCTCAGGTGCGGCCTTCAACACGGCGCGCACTTCTTCCACCGACAACACAACCGGCAACTTCGACCCTCGGCGCGCCCGTACGGACGCCATGTCCGGAATATCCTGTTTCAGCACCTCTCGAAACAGAAACAACAATGCGTTAAACGCCTGGTTTTGCGTGGAACTCGCCACATCCCGCACAGTCGCCAGATACGCCAGATAACTACGGACTGTTCCGCCGGCCTGCCAATCCAACCGGTTGTCTTGCGCGTACGCCAAGAACCGTTCCACCCATTCCATATAGGTGCGCTCCGTATGAATCGAATAGTGACGAACGCGCAGAAGTTCTCGCAACCGCTCCCGGGCCGACTCCGCATCGGCAACTATTGGGATCTGCACCACTGGGACAACCTGGCCCGCCTTCTGGTAAACATTCAAGTACAACTCCACGGCCCGGCGAGCCTGATCGACTTGCCAATCCTGCGCCTTCCCGCCGCGTTCCAACTGCTCGCAAAAGAACCGGACCCGATCCGTTTCCGACGTAATGACGGCAGGCACTTCGGACTGCAGGTAGCGCCTCACCCAACTCAGGTAATAGGCGTGGTTCCTTTCCGGCACCAACCGGCGCTCGCGAATGAATGCGCTAAATCCAGTCAAATCAATCAGTTCCACAGCATCGCTCCTTAATTATCCAACTATGCCGCTAGCGGTATAACATAGGTATAGCCACGTATTGCCGCTAATATCAAGTTAAAACGCCCCTTATTTGGATGGAACCTTCCATTCTATGCCGCTAGCGGTATAGAATGGGAATTCCGGTGTTATACCGCTCGAGAGTTGTGATCTCGACCGTCTGGAGCGATGCGGTTAGACACCAGGGAATGAATGACGGCGCCGCCCGTCAGATTCGCAGTCCTTTGATTGCGAACTGGTTACCACGCAAGATCCCAACCAGAGGATTGTTTGCATTGACGAAACTGTCCCCCGCCGGTAGTTTTCTACCTATATACGAAACGTTGGCGCTTCTAGGGTGGATACTCAAATCACCGCTAGCGGTAGAACATATGTTCGCACTGAAAACCGAGAAGGAGGCACGCCATGCCATATCCATGCGGAAGATGCGGCCGAGAATGCGGCGGATCAAGTACTGCACACGTGTCCGATGCGCCCGCGGGAATGTCCAAGAGTTGGTGCTACGAGTGCATTCGTTCCGTACAGAACGGTGCAACGGCGCTTCTGCCTGGGAAGTCCGTCGACAACCAGGGCAATGTCCTCGTGCTCGTCGACACCCCCGTGCCCGAAGGCGACACCCGCTACTTCTGTATCGAGTGCGAGAGCGAGGTCGCCATCCCAAAGGCAATCCTTGTGCCCGGAAAGCAACTGCGCTGTCCGCTCTGCCGTGAAAGGTACGAGATACCCAAGTCCGTAAGACTGGACTGTCCAAACTGCAAGAAAGAGGTTGAAATTGCTGTCCATGCCTACATCCCCGGTCAACAGGGATCGTGTCGCGCATGTGGCAAAGCCTTCAAGATCCCCAGCCCAAGTGAGGCTTCCCTTTCGTTGACGACTCATGGGGGCAGTAGGTCAGCTGGGTTCAATCGAGCCAATTTGGCCGCCAAAATCGAGGTCGATGTAACGGCGGCAGTCGGCGGTTCGCCCGACGGGATCAAACGGTTGGCTGCACACACGGCTGGTGGTTATGTCAAGGCTTACCTACGTCACGCACGATTGGCGGTCTCCGCAAACGCCAAAGACCTGCTGCCCCGTTTGGTTGTGGCTATGGCATCCCAGGACCACGACCTCCAGAATGCTGCGGCGCGACTCCTTGGAATTCTTGGCCCGGAAGTCGGACCAGAGGGCACCGAAGCGCTGATCCGAGCAGTGCAGTCGCAGGACCAGCGGTTGCGAATGACTGCGATAGAAGCACTGGGCGAAGTCGGGGGCAAAGGTGGAGTGGGGATATTTGACGCATTGTCACGGTTGCTGCCAGATGACCCGAATGATCGAGACCTCGACAGAGAGAAGATACCTGCCATCGCTGCGGTGGGAAAGACCGGTGACCCGAGGGCACGGCAAGCTCTCGAGAAGATACTTGCAGCGGTTCACGAAGGTGGTCGCTGGTTTGCGGCACGCCAGGCAGCCGCATATGCACTCGGCGAGATTCGCGATCCGGCATCAGTTCCAGCGCTGCAGGCCGCGGTCAACCACGATACATCCCTTATGTTCCATCCAGTCACGCGGGTTCTCATCGATCTCGCCCCCAATGAGGCGGCCACGCTGTTGTTACGCTTCACGACCGACAAGTCTTACGGTGCAGAGGCCGTCGGGTACTTGGAGGAACTTTTGGCTTCTCAGTCTCGGCACATCTCTGTCCAGAATCTCCAATTGACGGCACGGTTGACGGGCGTGCGAAAGAACATAGTTGAGTACGGCGGCACCAACGAGGACTACGGTTCGTTTGTGTCGGGAGACGCACCAGTCAGTTGTCAAATCGTGAACGAACTTGCCAAGAAGGAGCTTCGCCAACGAGGCGTCAAAGTGGCAGGGTGTTTCATCGCAACGGCGGCGTGTGCCGCCGTCGATCACCCAGATGTGATGGTTCTTCGTCGCCTACGCGAAGAAGTGTTGGCCCCTAGTCCTTGGGGATCCCGGCTCGTGGCAGCGTATGATGCGATCTCTCCACCTCTTGCCAATCATATCGCACGCTGGCGAGTACTGAGACTCGGTGCCCGGTACTTGATCGTCCGCCCATGTGCAGCAGTGGCGCGCCGATTCTTCATGAAGCGCCAGTAGCGGCGCGGTCTTGATAGCTCCGCGTTGAAGAGGAACGGCCACCGACTGAGGAGCAATAGTGGATAGAAAGGATGCGAACCAGCCGGTGGTGGGTAACTTCGACCCGCGGCGGGTCTCGCACCCACACCGGCAACGTTGGCAATAGGAGATAGCATGAAAAGACAAAGAAAGGTAACGGCTGGGGGGCGGTCATACATCGTTGATGTGACGGAAGAAGATGGGAAGTGGACTGCGGGCGTGGTGCCCATATCTGGCGCACCGGGATTGCGCCCAATCTGGACATCCGAGGCCGCATCGGAAGAAGAACTCCAAGAGCAACTGGACCTTCATTTTGCGCAGATGAAGGCTGCACACAAACAAAACCCTACGGAGCGGGGGCGGAACAGCACATGTGTTCTCCTTTTCCTTGCTATGATGTGGGGACGGTTAGCCCTCGGACAAACACAAGCACAAGTCGATATGGTTAACGTTTACGGCGCGTACCTACCATTGGAGTGTGGAATGGAAATGGTGGCAAAGGCGTATCCAACACTTGCAGAGAGAGCAAACGCTGCCAAATCAGGCGTTCAAACGGCGTTTTCAAGGACACTGGCATATATTGACAAAGCGATGACCTCTGGGACACCGAACGGTGCAACAAAATGGCCAGAGTTGAAACGCAACACGCGACGACAGATGCCCCAATTGCTCTCTGTGCCATCTGATGCTGAATCTGCTACTGAAGTCATAATGAATGTCGAACAAGCAGCAAAAGGTGATTTTCCACCGACTCTTCGCAAACACCTTGAACTCTTGCCAGCATCTGTACACCCATTGAACTGCAAATGTGCCAAATGTGCGAAACAGCCAAACAACGGGCAGGGAGGAGTAGATCGGACGAATAATTGAGACTCGGAGAACCACAATGGCAAATACACACGATGATAGGGAGCGTACAAAACGCAAATGGCGCAACGTGGCCATTACCGGGGTAATCGTTTTCTTGTTTTTCTTAATCAAGGGCATGATCGAGCATCCATATCGGCCTTAATCTGTCCTGACGGATTGCATCTTCTGCAGCAAAGGGTCACAGAGAAGACTGCCAACAAAGCGCGGCACCACTACCTCCGGCCCCTGCGGGGCCTTCGGAGGGTGCGCGCCAACGTTGGGGAATGAAATGGAAATGATGATGGATGGGAATTGGTTCCATGTGGGAGGGGCGCTACGCGCCGCGACAGGCTCAACCGGGTGCCTGAACCGGACAAGAATCGCCGCGCATAGCGCGCCTCCCACAAGAGAACAAAACTGAGCCGGACGGATCAGCATCAGGAAAACAGAATGACCCCAACCAGGTCAGCCAGGCTAGAACTCACCCTGCGGGTTCGTTCAGCCTGCTGACCAACGTTGAACGGAACCGCTACGCGGAGTGAAGACTGCGAAGCGGTTTTTTGCTT
>CAZHRU010000030.1:0-29401 GCA_964535015.1 uncultured Verrucomicrobiota bacterium
CACGCGACACCCGTCACGCGACACCCGTCACGCGACACCCGTCACGCGACACCCGTCACGTTCCACGCTCTTGATCAACGCTTCGAGAAGCGGTCCCGTTTCGAAGGGTCGCAGATTGTGTTGGTTGGGTGTGCCGTCGGGGCCGTAGAACTCATTGACCATGCCGAACCACTGCAGTTGGCCGCCATTGCGGATGCAGGTTTCGACCCGGGCGATGCGTTCCGGTTCGGCACCGATGTGTTTCAGGCCGTAGAGCAGCAGGGCCAGATCGTGGCCGCAGGAGCCTTCCACCGCGCCGGGGCAGACCGGCACCCGGCCGCGCACCGGATCAAGATGGCCTTCGGCGGCCTCAACCCAGGCGCGCACGTCTGGAGCGGGGAATGGTGCGTCGGTCCAGGCGGCAAAGAGGAGATAATTGGGTACCGGGTAGGCCGGCAGTGTGCCGTCGGGGAAGACGGTCCAGGCCGGCAAGGCACGCCCGTCCGGCCGGAAGGTGGGATCAAAACTGGTGCGCCAGGCTTCGACAGCGGCCAGATAAGGCGCTGGGTCCATGCCCCAGCGCGGTGCCAGATCGCGAGCGAAAACGGTTACTGAGGCCATGGCCAGGACGTGGCTGGGCATGGACCACTGCATCCGCTTCGGATCCCAGTCGGGCTTTCCAAAACGATAGTTGGCCCCGTCCACGAGGGGAACATAGCGTTCGGTTTCATCGCCGTTGTAGTGGAAGCGCCAGCCTTCGGTGCGGCTGACCGCGATCTGCTCGTTGGCGGCGAGTGTGAGGCCGGCGCGACAGGCGTCGATGGTGGATGGCGAACCTCCCTGCTCGAGATAGCGGCAGGCCATCAGGATGTAATAGGCTGGCAGTTCGGTGCCTTTGTGGCCGCCGACGAAGTCGCGCACATCCGCGCCCATTTCGCTGGCGTTGATCACGGTGCCGAAGCCGGCGACTTTGCGTTCGATCCATGTGAGGGCGCGTGCGACTTCATCACGGAAGCCGACGGCCAGCAGCCCGCGGCAGGCGCCGTGCATGTCGCGGATGTAACTGTAGGCGTAACGGCGCACGCCGGCGATGAAACCGCCGTCGTAGGATTGCTGCATGCGGATAAAGACAGCCTGTGATTCCAGCAGGGGATCCTGGCGCACGGCGGGTACGGCTTGTGACAACCAGGTTCGCCAGCCAGCCAGTTCGCGGTGGATCACGGCCGCCGGATCTTCCGCCGGCTGCCATACCGGCAGATCACCCTCGTCGAGCCGATGCGCCAAGGCGGCCACGGCTGTCGCGCCGGGCAACAGGTCTCCCAGTGGGCATACCAGCAGGAAACCGGTGCCGACATCGTAGCGTTTGTCGGTCTCGATGGTTTGCGGCCGGTTCCATGCGAGGCGGGCCGTACGGTCGGCCCAACTCGGGCATTCCCCGCCATAGCTCTTGGTTCCGGTTGGCAGGGCGACGTGCAGTTGACCATCCTTTACCTGCGGGTTGCCGGGTGCACGCACGAAGGCGGTCAGGCGTAGCGAGGGTACTGCTGTTGCGCCGCGATTTGTCACGGCCACGATCCGCAGGGCCTCTAGCCCGTCCCAGGGGGCGCATTCCCACAGTTCAATTTCCAGATCGTCCACCCGTTGCCGACCGACTAGCAGGCCGCTACCGGCGACCCGGTGCATGGTTGGTGCCAGCGGCCGGTTGCGGCCACCGTGCCAGCCGAGAGACAGGCGTTCCTCCGTCAGGAAGGTCGGTGAGGAATACGTCGGGCCGATCAGGAACTCCCAGTTGCCATCCGGTCGGCCGCCGGCGCCGACCCGGCCGCCCCCGATGAAGGAGGGTTCGGGGTCACCGAATGGTTCGACCCGTGCGATGGGTTGGTTAAGCAAGAGTGATGGGCTGTTCATCTTGTCTCTAGGAATCACGACCACCGCGCCGCGGGCGGGAATACGGACGCCCTTGCCGGCGGGTTTCCAGGTCGGATCATCAATCAGTCGATACTTGTATGTGTTGACATCCTGACCCTCGATGGCGAGGGAGAGGACGGCCTCCGTGTCGGCCGAGTAGTTGGCGATGGCGATGCCGGGGGCTCCGCCATCCATGGGGCGGAAGAGGGTGTAGGGACTGTGCGGCTTGCCGTCGGGGCCGGTCACGGTGGCGCCGAGGGTGTCGCGGCATTCGCCGTCCCAGAACCAGCGGCGCAGGTCGGTGCGCAGGGCATCCATCTTCTTGCCGTATTCGAGTGTGAGGGGGTAGTCCTCGGGGCTCCCCTTGAAGTTGAATGGCTCGTAACTGATGATGTAGCGGTAGAGCAGGCATTGGGCAATCATTTCACGGTCGTCGAAGCCGGTGACGGCGGTGGCGATGGCGGCGTGCGGCCGGACATAGCGGTGCCATGGCTGGTGATCGGTGGTCTCAGACCGGAAGTACGACAGGTGGTACTTTGCGAACTCCCAATCATAGATCGCTTCACCGGCATAGCAGTAGTCCGGGTTGACCGGTTTGGACATGGCCTCGAAGCGTTCAATCAGGGTGTTGTCATTGGAATAGACCGGTGCGCCGCGACGGTGGCCGTGATCGGGATGGAAACAGAGTTTGGTATGGCCGTGGTGCAGACATTCGTCGAAGAGGAATCCGTCCGCCTCCAGATCGAGGGTTTTCTGGAACTCCCGTTCGCAGACCTTCAGGTACTCCTCGCTCAGGAAGCACATCGGGATCAGGCGCTTGGTGTTGATGTCCATCATCTGCATCGGCGTCTGATAGCGGTAACCGGGATACACAGAGTAGTTGCCGTAGGGGTCGGTGACAGCCAGGCGTTGGTAGGTGTTCTGGAACTCGTCGGTGCCCTGATCGGCCCAGGTGTACTTGGTGAAGAGGATCACCTTCACGCCCATGGCCTTGATTTCACGTATGGCGGCGAGAAATTCATCCCAGGTTCCCAGCAGGGGGTCGGTGTCGTGGCAGGGATTGTCCTGGTCCTGTCCACCCAGGTTCCAACCGGTGATCTGCATGCCGATGATGCCGTGTTTGGCCATCTGGCGCGCGAGGGGGACCAGGTCGGCATAGCGGGTGCGGGCTTCGCCTTCCGGGCTGTTGACATGGATCTGGAGCCAACTGTGGGGTTCGGCAATCCAGTGGGGCGCCTTGGCATCCGGTGGCATGATGGGCAAGCGTTTGTAGATATCCAGTCCCGCATGCCAGTCGCCCTGAAACGGGATGATGGAGATGGGGGTGAGGCGGCGCGTCTCGCCGGGTTGGATGTACGGTATGTGGATCATGCCGGCGCGGATGAATACCTCATGCTGGCTGATGTGGTCACCGGCGGGGCGGCGCTGGTCGATCGAGCGGTCCCATCCCGGCAGCAGTTCAGCATGCCAGCCGGCAAGTTCCCATGAAGGCTCGTCGATACCAATAAAGAGGCCCTGCTTCTGGTCCAGCAGCAGATAGAAGGGTGTCATGGGTGTGTGGCCCTTGTTGCCGCCGGGGGCGATCATCGGGTGATCGAAGCCGAAGTAGCCATGCTGGTTGCGGAACGTCGGCCAGAGTTTGGCTTCGCCGGGATTGGTGTAGCCGGGGGTCATCAGTTTGAGGTACTCGGCATCCGGGGCATGCCGCAGGTCGCCGAAGTAGGGAACGTAGGCGGCGGTGATTTCCAAGTCGGACCGGTTGATGAGGGTCATGGTCCAGACGGCCCGGTCTGATTCCAGACGCACATTCATTTCAACGCGGATATCGAGCCGGCCGGCGTGGAGGCTGGTGACGCCATCCCATACAAAGCGCACGGACCGGCCGTCCGCTGCAACGACGCATTGCGTCAGTTTCTGCTTCTCGCCGTCAACGGGGTTGTTGCGGCGGCGGCCCGATGGGACCAGGAGTTTGAACGACAGGCCGAGTTGCGGCCGGTCGAGAATGCTCCAGTTGGTTTCGTTTACACGAAAGCCCGTCAGCACGCCTGTGTCCGGCGCGAACTCCAGTTGCAGAGCGCTGTTCTTTAGAATGATAGGATTCATGTCACTTTCCATTTCTTCCTGCGGTTGATTTGCGTACGACGAGAACCGGTTGAAGCGGCGCAAATGCCGCCTGCGCGGTACTGCGGCCAAGCGTTCCGAGGACGAGTTGAACCGCGGCGGAGCCGATAATGTCAGTCGACTGACGCACCGAAGAGAGTGGCGGCCTGCAGAAGTCGGCCAGAGGCGTGTCGTCATAGCCGATAACGGCCACGTCCTCCGGTGTGCGCAGTCCGGCCTCGGCCAGTGCGGACATGGCGCCGATCGCCATCATGTCGTTAGCGGCAAAGACGGCGTCGGGCGAAGATGGCAGCAGCAGTTCCATGGTCTTGCGCCCGGACTCCAGGCCCCAGTCTCCCGCGACGATGCGCGATGGTTCGATTGGAACACCGGCGTCGCTGGCCGCCTCGCGGGCGCCGGCGACACGGTCGGCTGACATCGCGTTGTCGGCCGGGCCGCCGATTACCGCGATGCGGCGGCGGCCGGTAGCGGCCAGGTGCGCCACCGCAATGCGCCCGCCGGCACGGTTGTCGACGACGACCGACAGGATGGAACCTCCCTCCATGCGCCGCTCCACGAGGACGACAGGAATGCGTTCGTTGGCGAGAGCGCGGATGTCCTCGTCAGAAAGGGGACGGGTTGCGCCGGCCAGGAGTATGGCATCGACTTTGCCGTCCTGATACACGTGGCGGCATCGGTCGACCGCCGATCCAGGAGTGTGGTCGCGTCCCAGATCGATCAGGAGGCAGTCGTAGTCTGCCTTGCGCAATTCCGCCATGGTCGTCTGGACAACGGTGGCGAGGAAGGGCAGCGTGAGATCGTCCACCACAAGGCCGATGACTTGGCTGCGACCGACGCGCAACTGGCGAGCCGCCGCGTGAGCGCGGTAGCCCAACCGTTTTGCCGAGGAAAGGACGCGCAAGCGGGTGGCGTCGCTGAAGTAGATCCCGGATGTCCGCTGGTTCAGAACGGCGGAGACGGTGCCGGTGGAGACACCAGCATCCTTGGCGACCTTGGCCTGAGTGACACGTCCTTCGCGTTTCGACATGCAAATAGTCTACGCATAAAACGATTTATGTCAAGCATCTTTCCATCAACTCGCGCTATTAGTCATGAGTTCCTGCCCGGCCAGTTCAGCCTTCAGTTCCTCCCGGGCATCACGCAGGGTGAACTTCTGCCCGGGACCAGAGGCTGGCAGAACGGACGGCAGGCCTTCGTCCTTCGCGGCCAAGAGGGCGATCCATCTCATGGCTTCACTTCCGCCCGCATCGTGTTGATGGTGATGAAGGTCAAGGCCGCCAGAACTAGTGATTCCGTCATGTTTGATCTTCCTTCCACTGCATTCTCTATCCTGTTCTTGCCGGCAACCACAACCCACCCCTGGAAAACCCCTCAATTCGAGGCCAGAAATATACTGCAGGCATCGTGCCATAGTAACAGTTCAAACCCGCAAATCCCGAAATCACCGCCACCCCCCTCAACTCATTAATCCTGCTACAAGAACCGCCTGCGCTGCATAGTGCAGTACATAAACACCTCCTTCACACTGCGTTCTGCGGTGTGCACCCCATTCCACCGCCCCCCCCTCCCGCCCTCTCCCGCCCTCGCAGTCACGATCCCCGTGACCTCGTGTCACGGGTGAAGAAAGTTGAGTGGTGGGTTTTCATGTCGTTCGGCTTCCCCTCCTGTTCGACGAAGGGTCCGGGCACATCACTCCAACACCACTTTCCCCCCCCCGTCGTAACGGACTTGGCGCGCGCCAGCGGTGATGGTGGCGTTCAATCCTGCGCCGCCCACAAATAGGATCATCTGATCCACAGGCTTTACTTGCGGCGTTGATGGTGAGCGATCAGGGCGTCGAGACTGAAGAGGAGCAGGCCGGCATCGTAACCGACCAGTTTGGGGCACTGGTCAGGGTCGCCCAGAAGGGCCGGCAACAGTTCCTCGACCGCCGGTCGCAACTCCTCGGACCGGATGAGATCGCAACCCAGGTAGGGACCAACCAGGGACACCGACGCGATGGTCCGGGCACCGACGCTCTGGACGGGCAGACGGTCGGGGCGGGCGTGACAGGCCGGGCACAGGTAACGGCCCTCGGCACTGCGCAGGTGGATGCCATATAGGCGGGTCATAACGGCGACTCCTGCCGCGCCTTCCACATCGTCTGGCGCGCAATCCCCATCAGGATCCGAACATCATCCTCGGTCAACGGCGCCCGGCAGAAAATCCGCCGCACCCCCAGCATCATATGGTCGGCCTTCTCCTCATCCATGAATCCGATCGCCAACAGCATCTCACGCCACATCGCGAACATGTGCTCGCGCGTCCGCGTCGGACATTCCGGCGTCTTCTCCCCTGCCGGTTCATACACACCCGCCGCCACAAATAGTTCATAGAAACAGATCATCGCCGCCTGGGCCAGATTCAGCGAGGGATACTCCTCGGACGAAGGGATCTGGATCATGTTCGTGCAAATCGCAATCTCCTCGTTGGTCAACCCCCAGTTTTCCCGCCCGAAGACCAAGGCCACCTTGTTCGCGGCCGCCGACTCCAGAATCCGCGGCGCCCACTCACGCGGTGTCCTGGCATGCTGCCGGTACAACCCCAGCCTGGCCGTCGTCCCCATCACCAACCCGCAGTCGCCCACCGCCTCCTCCAGAGTGGCCACCTCCTTGCGCGCCTCGAGAATGGAGTCCGCCGCCACCGCCATCATCCGCGCCTCGGCGTAGTTCAACGTCGCCGCCGGCGCCACCAGCGTCAGGTTCGACAACCCCGTGTTGGCCATCGCCCGGCATATGGACCCCACATTGCCCCCATAGAGCGGCCCTACCAACACCACTTTGATATTCCCTAAGGACATTGCTTCTCCACCCCAATAGATTGACTTTCCATCAAGAAATGATACTCATAACGACTTTTATCAACGATTGCAAACTGAACGGAAAAATGAGGGACTGGGCTTGACCCGGTGCAAACGTTGTAAGATCGGGGGTGCGGCCCCGGTGTCAGGTACTAGACAAGGAGAAAGAACCATGGATGAACTTCTCAAACTACTGCGCAATAACGCGTTGGAGTCCCCAAAGAATCTCGCGCGTATGCTGAATATCCCCGAGGCCCAGGTCAGGGCCAAAATCACCAACTACGAGAAGACCGGTGTGATTCGCGGCTATCAGGCCATCGTCAACACCGATCAACTCAAAACCGATATCGTCCGCGCGGTCATCGAAATCAAAGTGACCCCCGAACGGGAGGGCGGGTTTAACCGGATCGCCGAACGCATCAGCAAGTTCACCGAGGTGGAATCGCTCCACCTCATGTCCGGCACCTACGACCTCATGGCCGTCGTGGTCGGCAAGGACCTCAGGGAAGTGGCGTTCTTTGTCAGCGATAAACTGGCCACCATCAATGGCATCATTTCCACAGCCACCCATTTCATGTTGAAAACCTATAAGAGCCACGGCGTTCTTATGGAAGGAGAGAAAGTTGATGAGCGTCTCAAAGTCTCGCCGTAAACCCGTTGCCGCCGGACACCCCGCCCGGAACTTCGTCGCCAGTTACCTGAGGGATATCCCCCGTTCAGGCATCCGCGATTTCTTCGACATCGTCAGTTCCCGCAAGGATGTCATCAGTCTCGGCATCGGCGAACCCGATTTTGTGACCCCGTGGCATATCCGTGAACAGGCCATTTTCGCCCTCGACCGCGGCGCCACCACCTACACCTCCAACCGCGGCCTGCTTGAACTGCGCCGCGCCATCGCCGACTACCTGCGCCCTTCGTTCGGCGTCGACTACAATCCCGAAACCGAAATCCTGATCACCGTCGGCGTCAGCGAAGCCCTCGATCTGGCCATCCGCGCCATCATCGAACCGGGCGACGAAGTCCTCTATCACGAACCCTGCTTTGTCTCCTATGCCCCGGAAATCCGGTTCGCCCATGGCGTACCCGTCCCGGTGAACACCCGGAAGGAAAATGATTTCCGCCTGACCCGCGCCATGCTGGAAGAGAAGGTCTCCCCGAAGACCAAGGCCCTGATCATCAACTTCCCGACCAACCCCACCGGCGCCACACTCACCCGCGCCGACGTCGAGGACATCGCCGCCTTCGCCAAGGCCCACGATATCCTCGTCATCACCGATGAGATCTACTCCGAACTCACCTACGGAAGCGACCGCATCAGCATCGCCGCCATCCCAGGCATGAAGGAACGCACCATTTTCCTCCACGGCTTCTCCAAGGGCTGGGCCATGACCGGCTTCCGCCTCGGCTACGCCTGCGCCCCGGCGGAACTGAGCGAAGCCATGATGAAGATCCACCAGTACATCATGATGTGCGCCCCCATCCTCAGCCAGAAGGCCGCCATCGAAGCACTGTCATCCGGAACCGACACCGAGGAAATGCGCGCGGCCTACGAAATACGCCGGAATTTCATCTGTGCCGCCCTGAACGACATGGGGCTCCCCTGTCATGTCCCCAAAGGCGCATTCTACGTCTTCCCCTATGTCGGCCACCTCGGTATGACATCCAAGGATTTTGCCCTGCGCCTGCTTGACGAGGAAAACGTGGCTTGCGTCCCCGGAAGCGCCTTCGGATCGTGCGGCGAGGGATTCCTCCGTTGCGCCTACGCCACGGATATCGAAGCCATCAAGGAAGCCACCCTCCGGATGGCAAGATTCGTCGAACGCCTCCGCAAACACAAGTAGACGGGGCTGACCCCGGCTCCCCTTACGGAATCGTCTTCTTGGTCAGTTTGACCAGCATCTTCCACAACTTCTCGGGCGTCTCCTCCGCCACCAGCGCCTTGCGCGCCTCCGCGTCGGAAAACGTCTCGGCCAACCCCGCCAACACCTTGAGATAGAAGGCGCTGGCCGCCGTGGGAATGACCATAAAGAAAATGATGCGCGTCATCGTCTTGTCGTGCCCGTCAAACTTGATCCCCTTACCGCTGAGCCCCAATCCCAACGTCAACCCCCCACCCTCAACCCCTCGCACGTGCGGGAACGCCAACCCGTGGTCCACCGCCGTACTGACAATCGCTTCCCGCTTCAACGCCGCTTCCACCAGTTTGGCGGCATCATCCACGTATCCCTCTTCCTGCATCTTCCCGGCCATTTCCTGGATGGCTTCTTCACGGGTCCCGGCTTCCAACTTGGGAATCATCAGACTCGGCGCAGAAAAACGGGCAATCCCCACCTTGCGCGGATCTCCCCGCCGCGGCGCCGCCCCCACATGCCGGGGAAGTCCTTCCTGAAAATAGAGAATGCGCGTGCAAATCGGACACACCTGAAGATGATCGGAAACCTTGACCGACTGGACCAGACTGGTCGGAATCCTCATCCCGCATCCCGTACACGTTCCATTCGCCATCGGCACCGTTATGATGGCGTCGCGCTTCTGCATGCGCACCACCAACCCCTGGACATCCGACGGCAACTGCTCAGTCAGACTCTTGATCGACGCATCCAACTCGTCCAGCCGGTGACCATGCCGGTGCGCCTTTTGCTCCATGCGAATGAGACTCAACTCCTGCAACTGAATCAAGTGGTTAATCTTCGGATGCATAACCTGATATCCTTTCGAAAATAGTCACCACCAGTCACCCAGCAGCATCGCCCCCGTTCAACAACGGCTCCGGAAAAAGTGGCGTACCTGGCTGGAGTTGAACCAGCAACCTTCTGATCCGTAGTCAGATGCTCTGTCCAATTGAGCTACAGGTACGCATTGAAATCAACGGGCAGAAGACTATACGGTGGCAGCCCGTATTTTGCAACACCCATCCGAGATTTTTTTGCTAGGATTCCCGCAAAGGAGATCGCCATGCCGGAAATCAAAAACGATATTGATGCCATTCGCAGGAACTGCGGCGCCAAGTTGCTGATCCTGGGCCACCAGTACCAGAACCCCTCCGTCCTCCAGCACGTGGACGTAATCGGCGATTCGCTGGAATTGGCCCGCAAAGCCGCCGCCAGCACCGCCGAACGTATTGTGTTTTGCGGCGTCCATTTCATGGCGGAATCCGCCGACATCCTCACCGGCCCGCGCCAGTCTGTCTTTATGCCGGAAACCGCCGCCGGTTGCCCCATGGCCGACATGGCCGACTCCTATACCGTCGATAAGGCCTGGTCATTCCTCCAACAGCACGGGGGCGGATGGCTCCCGGTCGTCTACGTCAACAGCACCGCCCGCGTCAAGGCCTTCTGCGGCCGCAACGGGGGCAGCGCCTGCACCTCCAGTAACGCACCCAAGGTCTTTCAATGGGCACTGAACCAACAGAAGAAAATCTTTTTCCTGCCCGACATCCACCTCGGCGCCAATAGCGCCCACGACCTCGGTATCCCTGACGAACAAGTCATCATCTATGATTACCGCCAACCCAACGGCGGACTGACCCCCGCTGATCTCGACCGCGCCCGCGTCATCGTCTGGGGCGGGTTCTGTCCCATTCACGTCAACTTCACCGTCGCCGATGTCCAGACCATCCGCACCACCCTGCCCGCCGCCAGGATCATCGTCCACCCGGAAGCCCCCAAGGAAGTCGTCCACCTCGCCGACGCCCACGGTTCCACCGCCCAGATTATCAACTACGTCCGTAACGCCCCGGACGGATCCATCATCGTCATCGGCACGGAATCCCAACTCGTCAAACGCCTTGCCCTAGAACACAAGGACCGCCTGACCATCAGAATGCTGCGCGGCTCGTTCTGCCCGAATATGGCCAAGACCAACGAACAGAACCTCCTGAAGGTCCTCCAGAATTGGCCTGACAAGAACCGCATCACCGTACCCCCCGCCCTGGCAACCGAAGCACGCCTCTGCCTGGAGAGAATGCTGGCGCTGTGAACTTCAAACTCCACTCCCCCTATCAACCCACCGGCGACCAACCGGAGGCCATCGCGGCCCTCTGCCGCGGCCTGGCCTCCCCGGCACCGGATAACCGCTTCCAGATTCTGGAAGGCGTCACCGGCTCCGGCAAAACCTTCACCATCGCCAATGTCATCGCCCGCCATGGCAAACCCGCCTTGGTCGTCTCACACAACAAAACCCTCGCCGCCCAACTCTACTCGGAACTGAAAACCTTTTTCCCCGACAACGCCGTGGAGTATTTCGTCAGTTATTACGACTACTACCAACCCGAGGCCTATATCCCGCAAACGGACACCTATATCGAGAAGGACGCCTCCATCAACAAGGAGATCGAACGCCTGCGCCTCTCCGCCACCAACTCGCTCCTCTCCAGAAACGACGTCATCATCGTCGCCTCCGTCTCCTGCATCTACGGCCTCGGCTCCCCCGAGGACTACCGCAACATGGTCGTGGCCATCAACCCCGGCGATACCGTCGACCGCGACGAATTGCTGAATAAACTGGTGACCATCCAGTACACCCGCAACGACTACTCGCCGGAACCCGGAACCTTCCGTGTCCGCGGCGATACCGTCGATGTCTTTCCCTCCTACACCACCCAGGGGGTCCGCCTGGAGTTCTTCGGCGACCAGCTCGACCGGGCCCTGACCTTCGACGTCGTCAGCGGCCACGCCGGACCCCGGCTCGACCGCGTCGTCATCTCGCCCGCCACCCACTTCGTCATGCCTTACGAGAAAATCGAGGGCGCCATCGCCGCCATCCTCGCCGAGATGGAGGAACGTGTCCGCTGGTTCGAGACCAACGGCAAACTCCTGGAAGCCCAACGCATCAAGATGCGAACCATGTACGACATGGAAATGCTCAAGGAAATCGGCTACTGCTCCGGCATCGAAAACTACTCGCGCCACCTGGGCGGACGCCCCCCGGGCGCCCAGCCGGCGACCCTCCTGAGTTACTTCCCCGGCGAATTCCTGACCATCATCGACGAATCCCACGTCACCATTCCCCAACTCCGCGCCATGTATAACGGCGACCAGGCCCGCAAGTCGGTCCTCGTGGAACACGGCTTCCGCCTCCCCTCCGCCCGCGACAACCGCCCCCTGAATTTCGACGAGTTCATGAACACCGTCGGCCGCGTGATCTTCACCTCGGCCACCCCGGGCCCCTATGAACGCCAGATCGCCCCGCCTCCCATCCCCCAACTCATCCGCCCAACCGGCATCGCGGATCCACCCGTCCATGTCCGCCCCCTGAAAAACCAGGTGGACGACGTCATGGAGGAAATCCGATCCCATGCCGAACGCGGCGAACGGGTCCTGGTCACCACCCTCACCAAACGCACCGCCGAGGATCTCGCCGACTACCTCAAGTCTCTCGGCCTGAAGGCCCGCTATCTGCACGCCGACATCGACGCCATCCAGCGCGTGGAAATCCTCAGGAGCCTCCGCAAGGCCGACTTCGACTGCCTGATCGGCATCAACCTCCTCCGCGAGGGACTCGACCTCCCCGAAGTCTCCCTCGTGGCCGTGCTCGACGCCGATAAGGAGGGATTCCTCCGCTCCGAAACCTCGCTCATCCAGACCGCCGGCCGCGCCGCCCGGCACCTGGACGGCAAGGTCATCCTCTATGCCGACCAGATCACCGACTCCATGCGCCGCATGATCGCCGTCACCCGTCAACGCCGGATAAAACAACTGGAGTACAACAAGCAACACCACATCACCCCAACGGGTATCCAGAAGAGTATCCAGGAAAGCCTGGTCACCGAAGTCAAGGGCCACGAGATCGAAGACCGCGTCGCCCGGGAGAGCGGCGCCGATTACGATGTCCACGCCACCTTGCGGGAAATGGAGACCGAGATGGTGGAGGCCGCCGACTCGCTGGAATTCGAACGCGCCGCCCTGCTCCGCGACCAGATCAAGGAACTCCGCCTGGCCTCCGCCATCAAGGGCGACGCCCCCCCTTCCACCCCCACACCCAGGAAGACCAGGAAGCCGAAAAAGTTCCGGTATTGATCCATCCGCGACCGAAAAGCGCAATCGTTGTTCCGGGGTTTGGTCACCCGGACGCCATTCCTGTACTCGCCAGCGCGGCAACGCTTCGCTAGGATGCCCGGCATGTCCATTCACACTCATGCCCAGGAATCTGATTTCACCCACCTGACACCCGATGCCGTCATCAACGCCGTCGAGGAGTCCCTCGGCCTGCGTTGTTCCAATCTCTGCCGCCCCCTCAACAGTTACATCAACCGCGTCTACGAGGTTGGTCTCGACGCCGGCGGCCATCTCATCGCCAAGTTCTACCGACCCGGCCGATGGAGCCGCGACGCCCTGCAGGATGAACTCGACTTCCTCCGGGAACTGCACGCCGCCGAAGTGCCCGTCGTTCCCCCGTGTCCCGCCCCGGACGGGACCCTCCTCCATCAGTTGGGCGGAACCTGGTTTTCCATCTTCCCAAAAAAGGGAGGCCGCCCACTCGATGAACCCACCCCTGAAGACTGGCGGCAACTCGGCCGCCTCATCGCCCGCATGCACGCCGTCGGCGCCACCCACCTCCCCCGCGCCCGTCTCCACCTCCATCCGCAAACCTCCACGCTGACCCACCTCGATTTCATCCTCCGCTCCGGCACCCTCCCCGACCGCCTGAAACGCTCCTATGAGGCAACCGTCCTTAACCTGATCCGCCAGATCACGCCCCTCTTCAACGATGCCCCAACCCTCCGCATCCACGCCGACTGCCACCGGGGCAACATCCTCTTCCGCCCCGGCGAGGGTTATCACCTGCTGGATTTCGACGACATGGCCGTCGGCCCCGCCGTCCAGGATCTATGGTTGATGCTGCCGGACCGCCTCCCCAACGCCCGCCCGGAATTGGATCTGCTCCTCGACGGCTACGAAACCTTCATGGAGTTCCCCTACCCCTCCCTCGCCCTGATCGAACCCCTGCGCGCCATGCGCTTCATCCACTTCACCGCCTGGTGCGCCCGCCAGAAGGCCGACGGCGGGTTCGCCCGCCTCTCCCCGGACTGGGGTAGCCAGGAATTCTGGCGGCAGGAAATCGCCGCCCTGGACCGGCAACTCCACGAAATCGCCACTCCCTCAACCCTCGCCGAATCGTCCGGATTGGATTGACAACCCCGTACGTCATGGTTTGATACGCGCCAATGGCAACACCAACACGGCATACCCACCTCCCATACCTGCTGGTCGCCGCGGCATTAATGGCCGTCGCGGCCGCCGTCTTCCCTTGGGATGGCACCGTCGTCTCCGCCGTGCGCATCTTCTCCCATCACGTGGGCGCACGCTATTTCACCCAGGAAATCCTCGATTTCATCCGCCCCTTCGGCAAGGGCGAGGTCGCCCTGCTGATCGCCCTCGCCATTGGCGTGTGCGGCCGCCGCCAACGCGCCGGACAAATGATCCTGGCCCTGCTCCTGGTCAGCATCCTCGTCTGGCCGATCAAACTGACCGTCGGCCGTGAGCGCCCCAACCGCTCCAACACCGAATCCTTTCCCAGTGGCGATACCGCCACCATCGCCGCGCTTTGTACCCCGCTGGCCGTCACCTCCCCCTGGGGCGCCCTCCTTGGCGTCGCCGCCACCGGCAGTGTCGCCGCCGGACGGATCTATGACGGCAAGCATTTCCCCTCCGATGTCCTCACCGGCGCCGCCTGCGGCGTGCTCGCCGGCGGCATCGCCATCGCCCTGCTCCGCCGCCGCCCCCTGCGCTTGCGGCGTAAATGGTTCCTGATCGCCATCCCCGCCATCCTCGCCATTGACCTCATCAAACTCCCCTGGGCCAGGGCGCTTCCCTATGCCCTGGATTACCTCTCCATCTGGGGCCCCCTCTTCCTCTTCCTGTGCTTCGCACGCCTGTGGCCGGCCTGGTCCCGGCTCCAACACCGCCGGTGCCGCTCCCTGCCTCATCCGGCCATTCTGGCCTCGCTCGTCGCGATCCTCCTTTGGATCTACTTTCCCCTGACTGTCTCCTCGACCCTCTGGGATCGCGATGAACCGCGATTCTCCCGCGCCACCGTGGAAATGGTGCAATCAGGCAACTATCTCTATCCAACCTTCAACGGCCAACTGCGCCCGGATAAACCCATCCTGATCTACTGGCTCATGTCCGGCCCCGTGCGCCTGTTCGGTCCCTCCGAGTTCTCCTGCCGCATGGTCGCCCCCCTCGCCACGGCCGCCACCGGTCTCATGACCGCCTGGGCCGCCACCTTGCTCGCCGGACCCGCCGCCGGCCTCCTGGCATTCGCGTTCCTCGCCCTCTCTCCCCTGATGACCGTCAGCGGAACCGCAGCCACCACCGACGCCCTGTTACTCATGAGTATCACCGCCGCCATCTGCTCCTTCCTGCTCTCCTGGCGACGCGGCTTCCACCCCGTCCACGCCCTCCTCATGACGCTGGCCCTCGCCGCCGCCCTGCTGACCAAAGGCCCGGTCGGACTGGCCGTCCCGCTACTGGTCATTCCCGTCGCCCTGATCGCGCTGGGCCGCGGCGCCTTGCGTCCACTCCCCTACCTGGGTTGGCTGCTGGGGTCCGTCCTCGTCGCCACCGGCCTCTTCCTCGCCTGGGGCATCCCCGCCAATATTGCCACCAACGGCGAATATATCGCCAAGGGTATCGGCCATCACGTCGTCGCCCGCTCCCTCAACCCGCTGGAAAGCCATGGCGGCAAGTCGTTCCTGTTCTTCTTCTCCTACCTGCCGGTCATCGTGTTCGCCTTCTTCCCGTGGACGTTGTACCTCCCCATGGCCTTCACAAAAACCCGTTCACCCGACGAGGCTTCAACCAACATCCCGGCCCGCCGCCTCTTCCTCGCTTGGGCACTCCCGGTCATCCTTCTCATGAGCGCCGTGGCCACCAAGTTGCCGCATTACATCCTCCCCGCCTTCCCCGCCCTCGCCATCGCCGCCGCCATCGGCGCCATCCGCCTCCGCCAGAACGGCCCGCCCCAACGCCCCACCGGACCCGCCGCCTGGACTGGCCTCGTCCTGTTTGTCATCGTCGGCGCCGCCCTGGGCCTGGCCCTGACCCTGGCCCCATGGTTCCTGCCCGTTTTCGGACTCCGCGTTCCCGCCACCGGACTCGGACTCCTCTTCCTCGCCATCACCCTGGCCGGCACCCATTATTTCCTCAAAGGCCGCCACAACGACACCGTCGCCGTCTTGATCACCGGCATGACCCTCGTCCTCCTGTCCGCCGCCCTTTTCCTGCTCCCTGCCATGGAGCAATTCAAACTCTCCCCGCGCGTCGCAGATTGCATCGAAACCCTGACCCCGCCTTCCGTCCCGGTGGCCACCTGCGGCTACGGCGAACCCAGTCTGAACTTCTACCTGAACCGGGGCCCCGTCGAGGCCTTGGACGAAAGCCAACTGGCCCACTGGGCGGCCCGCCGCGGCCCGGGCATCCTCGTCATCACCCGCCCCAAACTCAGAAAATACCACCGCCTCTTCCAACGGAACTACCTGCACGAAGTGGAACGATTGCGCGGATTCAACTATTCCCAGGGAAAATGGGTGACCGTCGTCTTGGTCACACGGGAGCAACGACATGATTGACGAGTCCTCTGACGAAAACAAGATCGCTATTCCCGAAGACCCGTTGCTGGAGGAACAACCGCCCGTTGAACTGGAGATCGAGGCGGCGGAATCCGCCGGCGCCTCCGAACGCAAGTTCCTGATCATGGCCCTTGTGGTGGCCACCTGTATCGCCATCGTACACTTCTTCGACCTCACACACTACGTGACCAATGTTCAGGAATGGAAAGGCCAACTCGACCGTCTGGGTTATTTCGCGTCGGCCGTATTCGGCCTGGCCTGCACGATCCTCATCGCCATGGGAGTCCCCCGCCTCCTGTTCTGCATGGTCGCCGGCATGCTCTTCGGGTTCTGGGAGGGATTCTTCATCGGCCAGACCTCCGCCCTCCTGGGTTCTTACGCCACATTCGTCTTTGCACGCTGGGGCGGACGCGAATGGGTGGTCCGCCGTATCGAAAACCGCCGGCATCTACGCAAACTCCTGCGTCACCCTTCCACCTTCACGATCTTCCTCACCCGCCAACTCCCTATCGCCGGAGTCGTCCCCAACCTGATCCTGGGAGTCACCCCCGTCCGTCATCGCGTCTTTCTATGGGGATCTTTCCTTGGATATCTGCCGAGTTCTTTCATGGTCGCCCTGATCGGAAGCGGTCTCGGAAAACAGTCGCTGGGTCAGGCCATGTGGCAGGTAACCCTCTCCATGCTCGGCCTCGGCGCCTTCTCATCAATCGTCTGGTACCTGCGCAAGAAACTGACCGGCGCCAGGAGTCGCAACTAAGACATGGATCTTTGCAGGAAAGCCGCAATGATAGGAATCCAAAGAGGTCGCCAACCATCCGTTTACCGGCATGCGGGTCTCCTCGCTTTCACCCTGCACGCTTTACTCCCCATGCCACCCGCTTTCGCGGCCGCCCCTTCACCGGTCGGGGCGATTGCCGGCGCTTGGGACCAGGCGGCACGCCTGTTGCCGGGCGCAACGGTTCTGGATGCCACGCTGACCAAAGGGATTGCCGGGGCCGACCTGCGCTTGCAGTTGCTGTCCTGGAAGGGTCGGTATCTCGGTGGCCGTGCGTGGATTGACGGCCAGGATTGCGTGCCACGGGCAGTGTGGGTGGTCGAGAATACCGGCACGGTGGTGCGCGTCACCGTCGGCGTGCCCGGCGAGTTCACGCCGAAAGGCGCGCCTTGTGATGGTTGCATCTTTGACCTGACACTGACGGAATCCGCCGGCAAGGTGACCGGCAACTACAAGACGGGTGGGGTGGAGACGGATTCGTTGCCGGTTCCGGCGGCGACGGGCGGAGTGACCGGTTCGCGCGGCGGGAACTTGCCGACACCACAACTGCGGGCGGGCAACGAGATCGAAGTCCTGCCGGGTGCGGAGGGACTGCTACGTCTGTACCGGGCATTGGACTTGGTGGTATCGCAAGGCGTCGCGCCGGCGGAGGCGTGGCGGGCGGGGCGCGTCGTGGTGCCGGATTGCCAGACGCAGAAGACGGCCCCGGCCAAGACCACGCAGTTGCCGACGTTGGACGACATGGAGGTCAAGCCGACCGCACCAGCGAAAACGGATTCCTCGCTGATGGATGAGGCTCAACGGGTGATTGCCCACAAGACGTTGGAACGGATCAGCGCGGCGGCAAAGGAGTGGGCCGCGGGGTTGCCGGCAACGCGCGGCGCGAACAATACGTCGGCGGACCCGGACTTCGGGCCGTGGTATGGGCAGGGATGTCTCACAAGCAACGCGTGGTGCCGGCTCAATAACGCATTGCCAGAAGACGCGGACGCGAGCGGGAGTCAGCGGTGGTTGTTCGTGCGCGACTGGCGCTTTGTCGGACCGTTCCCGACGAATTCGCCAACGGTGGCGAGTTGGGGCTTGCCGGAGTTCTTCGACAACGACTGCGCCCGGTATGCAACGGACATCGAGGCGTTGAAGCGCGACGGCGAGACGTGTCTGCCGACGACCCGGTTGATGAACTGGCAACGTATTGAGAACCAGATCGAGGAGGGACTGCAGCGGCCGTGGACGAAACGCAAGCCGGGCAGGCACGGGAGCACCTTGGAGTATACGGGACCCGGCAACGGCACCACCTACGCCTGCACGGAAATCCGCGCACCCAAGGACGTGGAGTTGTGGGTCGGCATCGGCGCAACGGACTACGGACGGTTGTGGGTGAATGACCGGCTCGTCGCGGCGGCAGTGGAGGGCCCCGATGCCGAGGAACGCATCGCGTGGGGCAAGGCGTCGTTTCGCAAGGGGCTGAACAGCGTGGTGGTGCGGTTGGACAACGCGAACCGATGGGTCGGTTCGGGCGCCAAACGGCGGCTGGAACGCGGCGGATTGGAGAGTCATTTCTGGGTGAAGGTCGCCGTGCACGGCAAACCGCTCGATGCGGCGTCGGCGCAGGCCCGGCAGACGGCCATCGCGGCGAAGGAAGCGACGTTGCGGCACTTCCCCGCCAATGTGCAGGGCTACCGGAGTAACAACAACGCCAACTACCCCGACGCGAAACCGGTCACCGCGTGGGATCTGGAGACCGGCCAGAACGTCCTCTGGCGCACGCACCTCGAATTGGAATCGGGCGGGGGCTACGGCTCGAACGCCAACAGCAGCAAGGCCCCGCCGATCGTCATGGGCGACCGGTTGATCGTGTTGGGCGAGCCGCACTTCGTCTATTGCCTCGACAAGGCGACCGGCAAGGTACTCTGGGAACGCGAGTGCAACGTGCTGGAGTTCACCGCCCCGGATAAACTCGACGAGTGCCGTAAACTCTGGACCGAGTACGTCAAGGCACGCACGGACCTCCAGAAACTCGGTCGCGATTACACCGAACGCGAGACAACCTTGATGAAGCGAGGCATGACAAAGGAGCAGGCCAAGGAGGAGATCAAACGGGTAACCGGCATCGTCGGCGAAAAAGGCGGCGGCGGCAAACGACCGGGCGCCGAGACGTTCTGGGGATTCTTCACCGAGAACGGCAAGTTCGGCCACTCCGGCTACGGCGGTTGGACAGGCTACAGTTTCGCTACGCCGGTCACCGATGGTGTAAAGGTCTGGGTGAAGTTCGGCACCGGCGTGGCCGCGTGTTTCGACCGCGACGGCGAACGCCTCTGGATGACGCAACTACCGGCGGAGGGTGACTTCTCGGTTTGTCCGTCGCCGATTCTGGCGACCGGCCGGTTCATCGTCGAGGTCGGCGCGAAGTCCGAACGGCCCGGTCAGGATCGGATCGGCTGGGAGTGGACCCGGTTCATCGGTCTCGATGCGGCGACCGGCAAGGAAGTGTGGCGCACGGAACCGCTGTTCCACCCGACCGCGACCAGTTCGCCGGTCGGAATGAAGATCACCAATGGCCGCGGGGAGATGGAGGTCATCATCAGCGATGGCGCCACAATGATCCGCGCCGAGGACGGCAACATTCTATCACAGACGTGGCTTGTGGATGCCGGGCAGGGCACCCCGACTGTCGGCGGCACAGCGGTGTATCACGTCAGCGAGTCTGGCCTGCTAACCGCCTCGCGCCCGGTCATGGTCGACCGCGACAGCGCCGGCCTGAAACGGTTGTGGATGCAGAAACTGCCGACCGGCTTTGATGGCGGAATGGCGTTCGCCAACGGCTTGCTCTACGGCTCCGGCGGTGGACAGGGGATGGGCGGTTACGTCGTCTTCGACCCGCGGCAGCGCAACCTGCTCCGTTACGAATGGGCCGGCCACGGCGACCGTTGCACCGTCTGGCGCGGCATGCCGCCGCAGTCCAACGGCCGACAATACGTCCCGATTACCGTCGCGGGCGATTACGTGTTCATCGGCGAACATGGCAGTGTGTTCCACGGCCCCGTCGCGCGCGGCGCCATCTGCGGCGTCATGCAACGCAAACCCGACGGCCTGTTGCTCGGCAAGAGTCTGGTCGAGAAGGCGTGGACCGCGCCGCCGGTCTTCGACGGCGACAAGATCTACGTCCGCACCGACCCGTCCATCGTCTGCCTTGGCCATACCGGCAACGAAGGCCGCGCTTACGAGGCTGATACCAACGCCCGGTGGATGCTGGGCGACTTGGAGGTGCAGGCCCCGGCCGACACACCTCCGGTGGAGATTGCACCGTCAGGAACCGTCGCCCCCGGCAACTCCTCACCGTTCGCCAACTTCATCTCGTTCCCGATCGAGGTGTACGGCTACTTCAGCCTCACCAATGCCGACGCCGTTCTGACCAAACTCGGCGGTCTCAGCACGTTACCGGAGCCGCGCGCCAAACCCGAGACGAACGCATGGGATGTCGCCGGTGAGACCATCACCCGCCAAACCATTGGCAACTGTGGCATGTACGGACGTCCCGCCCTTGTCGCCGACCTTCACGTCCGCGACATCCCGACCGGTAAGGGCGCGTACTTCCGCGCATACCTGAACAACGACCGCGAACGCATCGTCCGCGTCTGGGCGCCGCAGGAACCCGCCGATGTCTGGATTGCCGGCCAGAAGATTCCCGAAGGCTCCCGTGTCCGGCTCAAACCCGGCACATACCCATTGGTCGCACGCGCCTACCACACCGACGAATGGCCCGTCGCACCCGGTTTCTACTTCCGCCTGGATGACTCAACCCGTGTGGCCGATGAACGCCAAGCGTGGCTGGAGATGTTGCGCGCCTCCCGTCCCGAACTCGAACGGATTTCCACCTACGCCACCAAACCCGCGCACATCGCGAAGGCAAAAACGATACTGGCGGTTCTCGCCGCGGAGAAGCCGTAACCGGCGCCAGACACGGCTGGCGCAGGTCTCTGTCAATTCACCGTCACGAATTGGATCAGCCCGCCGCCTTGAGCGCCCGGTCCAGATCCGCCAGGATGTCGTCAATGTGCTCGATGCCGATCGAGAGCCGCACCAGGTCCGGCGTAATCCCGCCTTCCTTCTGCTGCGCCTCGGTCAACTGCGAGTGCGTCGTCGTCGCCGGGTGAATCGCCAGACTCTTGGCGTCACCCACATTGGCCAGGTGCGAGAAGAGACTCAGGGACTCAATGAACTTCCTGCCCGCCACCGCACCACCCTTGATCCCGAATACCACCATCCCGCCAAACCCGCCGCTCAACAGTTTCTTCGCCGTCGCATTCGCCGGATCACCCTCCAAACCCGGATACCGAACCCAGGTCACCGCCGGATGCTTCTTGAGATGCCGCGCCACCGCCAACGCATTGGACGAATGCCGCTCCATCCGCAAGGCCAGCGTCTCAATCCCCTGCAGGAACTGCCACGAATTGTCGGGCGAGATGCACGCCCCGAGATTGCGCAGTGGAACCAACCGCATCCTCAGAATGAACGCCAACGGCGCCAGGGGCCCCAAATCGTGCGCGTACCGGATGTTGTGGTAACTGGGGTCCGGATCGGACAATAACGGAAACTTGCCGCTCTTCCAGTCGAACGTCCCGGAATCCACCACAATGCCGCCAATCCCCGCCCCATGCCCACCCATCCACTTCGTCAGGGAATGCACCACAATATCCGCACCCTGCTCAATCGGACGCTGCAAATACGGCGTACTGAAGGTGCTGTCCACCACCAGCGGCAAACCCGCCGCGTGCGCCACCTTGGCAATGGCGGGAATATCCGCCACATCCAGCACCGGATTGCCAATCGTCTCCACAAACACCAACTTGGTCTTCGGGGTAATCGCCTTGGCAATGGCCTGCGCTGTCGGATCCGCAAAAATGCACTTGATCCCCAACTGCGGAAGGATGTCGTGGAACTGCGTGTAGGTTCCGCCGTACAGATTGTTGGCCGAGACAAACTCATCGCCCGCCTGGCAAAGATTGATGATGGAATAGAAAATCGCACTCGTTCCCGAGGAAAGGGCCAGCGCCGCCGCTCCGCCTTCAAGGGCCGCCACACGCTTCTCCAGCACATCCTGTGTGGGATTCATCAACCGTGTGTAAATGTTGCCCAGTTCCTTCAACCCGAACAGGTTCGCCGCATGTTCCGTGCTCTTGAACACATAGGAACTCGTCCGATACACAGGCACCGCCCGCGCCAAGGTCGAGGGATCCGGTTCCTGTCCCGCATGTAACGCCAACGTCTCAATCTTCTTCGTCTCAATACTCATGTTAAACTCCTCGCTTTTATTCTGAATTCTGACTTCTGGATTCCCCACTCTCCCCCTCACGCCTTTATATCGTCAAACAACCAGGTCGAAAGATACCGCTCCCCGGTATCGCAGACCACGGTGACGATCAGTTTCCCGGCGTTTTCCGGGCGCGCCGCCACCTTCAACGCCGCCGCCACATTGGCGCCCGAGGAAATCCCGGCAAGAATCCCCTCTTCTTTCGCCAATCGCCTGGCCATCGCCCCTGCTTCCGGCGACTCAATCTTAATCACCTCATCCAGCAGGTCCTTCCTCAACACGTCCGGCACAAATCCGGCGCCAATGCCCTGAATCTTGTGGGGCCCCGGTTTACCCCCCGAAAGAACCGGCGAATCCACCGGCTCCACCGCCACCGCCTTGAACGAAGGCTTCCGCGCCTTGATCACCTCGGCAACACCCGTAATCGTACCCCCCGTTCCCACTCCCGCCACCAGGAAGTCCACCTTGCCATCCGTATCACTCCAGATTTCCTCGGCCGTCGTCCGCCGGTGCGCATCGGGATTGGCGGCGTTCTTGAACTGCTGGGGTACAAACGAATTGGGCGTCTCCTTCGCCAACGCCTCCGCATGGTCCACTGCCCCGCGCATCCCCTTCTCGCCCGGCGTCAATACCACCTCCGCACCGAGAATCTTGAACAGTTTGCGCCGCTCAATGCTCATGGTCTCCGGCATGACCAACACCAACTTGTAGCCGCGAGCCGCCGCCACAAAGGCCAGCGCAATACCCGTGTTCCCGCTGGTCGGCTCAATGATGACCGTTTCCGGCTTGATCAACCCGGCCTTCTCCGCCGCGTCAATCATCGCCACCCCGATACGATCCTTCACACTGCCAAGGGGATTGCGCGACTCCAACTTGACCAGCACCGTGGCCCCAAGGCCCTTCGTTAGTTTATTCAGCCGCACCAAGGGCGTGCGCCCGACGGTCTTGGTAATGTCCTCATAGATATTCATAGGTTCACCTTGTTCTGCTTCGCGTGGTTTCGACCTTTCGTTCCATCTCCTGGTTTGATCTCACATACCAATGCCCATCTTCAAATCTCAAACGAAAGGGCAAAATCTTTACTCCGCCCCTCCGTATCCTTCGCCAGTCCAAGAATCGTAATCCCCTGCAGGTAATCCCGCATCGCTCGACCCGCCCCCGCCCAAACCTCCTGCACCACACAAGCATCGCTCCGGCGACAGGACTCTCCCGGCTTCGAACACGGCGCCAGCGTAATCGCCCCATCCGTCGCCTCCACCACCTCCGCCACCGTCAGCACCGCCGGATCAACCCCCAGCACAAATCCCCCCATCATCCCACGCTGACTCCCCACCATCCCGGCCCGCTTCAACACCAACAAAATCTGCGCCACATAGTCCACCGGTATGTCTTCCAATTTGGCCAGATCCTGCTTACGCCAAACCCGCCCGGATTCCTCCCTGGCCATTCTGACCAGCAACCTAACCGCATATCGTGTTTTTGTCGACAACTGCATAGACTTCGCCTCGAAACATGACTAATAAGATCATCTTCGTTTGTAAATGTCAATTCAAAGCCGAAAATTTTACCTTTTTCTTTTTGGCGACATGACGTCAGCCGCCCACCGGGCTCGTCCCGGTGGAGGCAAACGTTGAACGTTCGCGGCCGGCCTGCCCATCACTCCAACTTTCTTCACCCGCGACACATCCTCCTTCACTACAGGTATGGAGGACAAGAGGCCGCGGGGATCGTCAGAACTCAGAGATGCCCCCCCTCTTTCCCTCTTTCCCGTTTGCTTTTCCAAAAGCCCCTGCGCTACACTCCCCCCCAATATGAGTACGCCTATTGTACGAAAACTCTCTCTCCAACGCCTGCTCTCCCGCCTCCTCACCGCCACCGCCATCCTTTCGCTTTGCGGTTGCGTCATGACCATGACCGATTCCATCTCCGCCCTCCCCGAAGACCTCCACGCGCCCGTCGTCGCCGTCACCTCGTTCGAAAATCGCTCCGGATTCGCCGGCCAATGGCAACTCGGCAGCGGCATGGCCGACCTCCTCGTCTCAGAACTCGTTCACTCCCGCAACTTCACCGTTGTCGAACGCCAGCATTTCGAGGGCCTGGTCGATGAAATCGAACGTCAACGTTCCCGCCTCTTCCGCGGCGAAGGCAAGACCGCCATCGGCCGCATGAAGAACGCACAATACCTCCTGCGCGGCGTCATCAACGACTTCTCCCAGACCAGTGGCAGCAGTCTCTCCTTCGCCTTCCGCAGTCTGTTCTTCCTCGGCCGCGGCCATAACGCCCGCGTTGCCCTCACCCTCACCATTGTTGATATCGAAACCGGCCAGATCATTGCCGCTGTCCAAAGCACCGGCCTCGTCCGCACCCGCGAAGCCTACGTCGACACCAACTACAAGGGCGTCTCCTTCGGCGGCGACATATTCTTTGCCACCCCACTCGGCAAAGCCACCGCCCGCGCCATCCGCGGCGGCGTCCGCGAAATCACCAGGGAAATGCCGAAGAACCCCTGGCGCCCCATGATCAGTTGCCTGAAGAACGGCGTCGTCATCCTCAACGGCGGCAAAGACCGCGAGTTCCGCGAAAACACAGTCTACGTAGTACGGGCACCCGCCGAACCCGTCACCGATCCCGCCACCGGCGATATCCTAACCTTCCTCCCCGGCGCCAAAGTCGGCACCATCCGCATCACCCGCGTCGATGAAAAAGTCGCTTTCGCCGAAATCCTCCAAGGCTCAAGTTTCGAACGCGGCCAGTGCCTCACCGAAGTCCGCAAGGACACCACCACCATCCCCTGATACACAGGGTTCAGGTAAAACCCAGCATCCGGTCTTTTATCATCACAATGTTGTTGATCAGCAGTTTGCCGGGTGTATTGGTGGACAGCACATGTGTGCCACCACCAGACTTGACCAGTGTCCACTGACTCCCGTTCGTAGGACCATTCAACACATCCACGATTTCTGCACCTGCCCCCGCACAATACCATGACCAGGATTCAGTCCCCCTATAATGGTACATCGTGAAAATCCCGGCGCCTTTCGCGACAATCCGGATCGGATACGCCCCACCATTCGCCACCACATTCGTCCCTCCATAGGCCCCCCAGTTCGTCCCCTCATACACCCCCGCATACACACTCCCCACCGAGGCCCCAACATCGGTGACTTCCGACATCGCCGACAAACTCATGTCTTTCGGCAATCCCTTCACCGTCTTCGCACGCTGCTTTGGCTCCGCTAAATCCTTCGGCGGTGCCAACACGCGCACCGTGATCGGGCTCAACCTCCTGCCACCAACCACTGTCGCCGTGATCCGATACGTCCCGGCAGTCTGGTAACACGCCAGCAGACGGTTGCCCGTCCTGAGGATCTTCCTGCCTGCGCCGTCGCCCAAATTCACGGTGACTCCCTTGACCCCCTCGGGGCCTGACACCCCCAAGTAGAAACCATCCCCCGCCTGCACGTCAACCAATCGTTGCCCCGTCACGAAATGTACTAATTGCCTGGTTCCGTAGTGGCCAGGATGCGACGGCACTCGATGCGCGGAACGGAGCGGGAGCCGGAGCGATTGGACCGGCATGTGCGTAAGCAGATGCCGGGACATATCGCGTAGGCGACACTACGAACATGAAGCGCCGCCGGTCATCACCGCCATTCGTAGTCGTTCACCGTAACCGGCGGCGCACCGCATAAACGTAGGGGCTGGCGCGCGCCGTGGCCTTCCGTAGCACAGCGCGTGTCAGTCCAGGAGCGTAACGAGCGACCAGCGCGAGCGTGGTACGACGGCACGAGCCTGCGCAAGCAGGCGTAGTGCCGGAGGAAGGCTACTTCTTCAACTTCTTCGATTCCTCGATCGTCTTCCGCACAGTCTCAAGAGCGGGCGCAATATTGGGCATCTCATCCGCAGTGACGAAGAAGTCCTTCTTCCCGAAGTATGCCGGATCGAAGGCAATGATCGTGGTGTCCTTTGAGGTATCCACGAAATAGACACACGTCCCGTTCTTCTCATCCTTCCACAACTCGGCAGTCACGGGAACCTGCTGCATCTTCTCGTCGAGTCGGCTTATCTGTTCATCAGCCTGCTTCACCAGGTCTTTCGCAAACGCCTCGTGGAGATGTTTCACCATTTGCTCGTCCCGTTTCCCTGCATGAAGGATACCCTTCGTTACTGCGCGAAGTTGATTGTCCACGAAATGATATTGGTAGCACGTGGCGGGCAAAGCATCCTTCTTCAATTCCGTCAGGACAACGGCATTGGTTCGCCTCGATCCAAGCGAGGCATCCAGTTTCTTTGCCTCCGGCCGGGCTGGCATGATCGCGTCGCGAGTCATTCCCAAGATCACGTTATCCGGCAGAATCAGTGCTGCGTACTTCTCCGGTTGATCGGCCGCACTTGCGAAGGTGACGCCGCAGACACACCACACAAGAAAGAGCATTCTTTTCATCGGATTCCCCTCGCTAATCGGAATAGATTTTCGATCCGTTTGACTTCACCAAGATACCTTCACTGTCTTCCTGTGGTCCACCGCCTGCCCAAATCCAAAGACCACCACTTGTGTACTGCGAGGTGATGTCGTTTCGGATTGGCGTTCTGTCTGGGGTCCCCAGCAAGGTGGTGCGGCTGATCGTTGATCCGACCGCGTTGTTGTGCAGGTCCATCGTCGAGTTGAAGGCTTGCTGGTGAGGCTCGTCATCTCGATTGTCGTGTTCATGTCCTGTTGAAATGAGCAATGCCTCCCATTGAGCAACGCCCAGTTGGGAAACAGACAGGGACATCCAATAGGCGTGGCGGAACGCATCACGTTGAGGGCCGACAGGGAAATTGGTGTTGCAGTAGTCAATTGCCTCTTGTGCGTAAGCGAGTACAAAGATTGAGGGAACGCCGACCAGTGCCGCCGCTGCCGTCTGGCTGAGAATCCCTACATCAGGAACATCCACGCGAATCTTCTTGGTCATCCCGCAAGAAGGAAACTCAATCGTTATTTCTTTGGTTCCGGTTGCGCTCCAACTGAACGTGTAGTTTGTCGCGTTGTCGGGAATGGTGAATCCGGCCGCCGTCCACTTGATGAATCCGGCGGGAAGATTGTTCGCGAGATCAGCCGGTTCAAGATTGACGTCCACTCGGAACTGTTCGTTCAGCCAAGTGGAGAAAAGGTTGTCTGCACAACCCGTCGTGGGCGTCGGATGATCGTACTTCCACGGACTCCCGGTCGGTCCGGGGTTCTGCGTATGGGCAACTTTCAACTCCACTCGAATGACGACCGCCGTCGTGGTCTGGCTGGTGGAATTCGTTGTGGGGGTGTGGCATGACACCGTGATGGGATAGGCACCGGGCGAGGCGAAGGAAAAACCATTGGTCACACCCGTAGGACTCGTTGCCCCCGGCGTCCCGCCAGTCTGCCACTCGTACAGGAACCCGGTTGCGGTCGGATTGTTCGAGGCCCAGCCCGGACCCGGCACCACCCCCAGAACCGCCACCTGATTCGTCGAAAGATAGAAGTTCGTGTTCGCCACCAGCGTCTCAGGTGGCACACTGTTGGAGGATATCATCACAATGTTGTTGATCAGCAACTTGCCGGGTGTATTGGCGGACAGGACATGCGTGCCGCCACCAGACTTGACCAATGTCCATGGACTCCCATCCGCTGGACCCTTCAACACATCCACGATTTGTGTGCCTGCCCCCGCACAATACCACGACCAGGATTCATTTCCCCCGTAATGGTACATCGTGAATACCCCAGTGCCTTTCGCGACAATCCGGATCGGATACGTCCCCCCACTATAGACCCCCGCATATACACTGCCCACCGAGGCCCCCACATTGGTGACTTGCGACATCGCCGACAAACTCATGTCTTTCGGCAATCCCTTCACCGTTTTCGCGTGCTGTTTCGGTTCTGCCAAATCCTTCGGCGGTGCCAACACGCGCACCGTGATCGGGCTCAACCTCCTGCCACCAACCACTGTCGCCGTGATCCGATACGTCCCGGCAGTCTGGTAACACGCCAGCAGACGGTTGCCCGTCCTGAGGATCTTCCTGCCTGCGCCGTCGCCCAAATTCACGGTGACTCCCTTGACCCCCTCGGGGCCTGACACCCCCAAGTAGAAACCATCCCCCGCCTGCACGTCAACCAATCGTTGCCCCGTCACAATGTCAATGGTGTAGCATTCAGGATCGAGTTCCCAGATCGGTTTGGAGGAATCCAAACTGATCGTAGACGAAGTCAGTCCCGCCTTGGCCGCCGCACGATTCGTGTCCGCCGCCGGAGCGTTCGCCATGGCAGGAGTCGGCTCCTGCCCGACCTCGGAAACCGTGGCGACGGCAGATTCGGCGACCTCGGCCCCATCACCCGCCCCGAACAGTACCGACTGAAATATACGCGCCAGCCCGTTGGTGACCGACACCGCGATCACGCTCCCTGCCGGATTCCCCGCCAACGGTACCGTGTTCGTGAACCACGGCGTCACTCCGGAGGGATACAACGCCACCGGGGCACACACCGACCGAAAAGTCGCATCGCAGACTTCCATCACCAGTTGCGCGTTCGGCTCCACCGACGCCGATACCGCCAATCCAAGGTCGCCCGGGATCGCCTTGCGATTGACAGAGATCAGCAGGCGGTTCGTACCCAATTCCATCGATTCACCACCCAGGCCAGGTTGCCAGCCGCACCAAGCGTCGTTGGTGATCCATAGTCCCCCATTCATGCGCCCGCTCAACGCCCATGCCGGGCGGGGAAAGTAGTTGGTGTTCCCGTCGGTGAACCGCGGGTCGCCCCGCCCCCCCGACGGGGTACCCCCCCGACGGGGTCACCCCCCCGACGGGGTCAGGTCACCCCCCCGACGGGGTCAGACCGTAAATAGTAATTACTCTTACTCATGGCATCGTCCGGAT
>CAZHRU010000031.1:0-29291 GCA_964535015.1 uncultured Verrucomicrobiota bacterium
AAGCAAAAAACCGCTTCGCAGTCTTCACTCCGCGTAGCGGTTCCGTTCAACGTTGCGCATGAACCTTGGCGCGGCCACGCGCCGTAGTGTTCCATGCACTGTGTTCGACGCCTTCCTCCCTGTGTCCTGCGAGTACCAAGCCATTCCGGTCACTTCTCCTTTCTCGTCGCCCCGAGTCGAAGGAAATCGAGGTGATCGAGGAGCGTCCGGTCATAGTTGAAGAGAACAAATCCGGCGGCCTGCTTGCGGGCGATCAGGACTTGCTGGAGCGTGCCGTCGGGGGCGAGGCCCAAGGTCGCGCCGATGCCGGGCATCAGCGGCACGCTTCCTCCGACCCACCCGGCACTCTGTTTGGTTTTAGCCTCAAACAGTGCTCCATTGTCCGTGTACTGCATAGGGCATACGAAATCGAGATAGCCCTTTTCGACCCACAACTTCCAGTCCTGCCCCACGTCGTCCCGCGCTCTGTTCCAGTCCGGGAAGACGGCTGCCGAAATCCGGATTCCGGGGCGCACTTTGCGGGCCTGCTCACTCACGGCAGCCACGAGTTGCGTGATGTTGTCGCGGCGGAACTGGAGATACGCCTGCCGCAGAGGCCCGGTCGTCACAACGGTCGGCCAGTTGTTCACCGCGGCCCCCGTACGCGTCTCGAACTGCTTCCGGCAAACCGGACAGAAGCACCCACTTTGGTCCGGGTAGCGGATGTAGTCGAAGTGCAGGCCAGCCACATCGTAGTTCCTGGCGACCTCCAGCATCGAGTCCAACTCCAACTTCTGGTTCTCCGGATTGGAGGGGCAGAGCCAGTCAATCGGCTTGCCGGCCCAGTCGGTCTGGAGTCGGCCGGCAGCGCGAAGTTCGGCCATTCGCTTCGTGCCTGTCTGCTGGAAGAGGTTCCAGTTGACCCGCCAGACGTGCACGGCCACGCCGTATTTCTTGGCGGCGGCCAGGCACTCGGCCAACTGGTCGTGCGCGGCGCCCGGCGCCCGTGGCAGAATCTTGCTCACGTATGCCGCCGAGTAGCCCCAACTCATGTTAGGAATGATCGCATTGAAACCAGAATCCGCCAGGCGTTTGATCGCCTCGTCCCAGGTCATGTCCGCCACGCCGGTGTGGCTGTGGCACCAGACAGCTCGGAACTCGCCGGCTTTTGGCGGCACGCTCGCCGCATAGGTTCGCGCCAATGCATCCTGCGCTCTAGCCAGGCAGTCCGCCGTCCGCGCCGCATTCGTCTTGTCGGACAACGCCGCCTTCGCCTCGGCCGCCAGACGGTCGACCTCGTGAAGTTGCTCGTCTATTGCCCTCTTGTCTTCGGCAGCGGCGCGATTGGCCAGGATCGCCTTGCGAACTTCCATCTCGTTTTTGAAACCGGCGACCTTGCCGGAATCCGCCGCGCGCGCCTTGCAGACGTTCTCCCACATCCCGGGCCAAAGTTCGCCGATCATTTCCTGAAGGAGCAGGTCCTTGTGCGGTTGGTCCTCCGGCGTCAGCACGTGGCCGACGAAGAACCCGTTTGAGGTGGAGGTGACAGCCGGCTCAGCCGACGGTGCCCCAGCACTGCCGATCCAGACCGCCCGGACCTTCGTCTCCGGTCCCACCTCCACACGATGCGCGATCCAACTATCCTGTATTGCGGTGACTGCCGCCCGCCCGCCCGCCGACTCAAAGGTGAACGACCGTAACTTGCTTTCGTCCGACAGCGCGCCGACCGCGCGAACGCCCAGCAATTCGTCCAGTGGGGCCGGGACGCAGTAGCACACGATCAACCGGCCGCCGCCTGCCACGAACTTCTCAATCCCCGCCGCCGACGCCTTCGGCAGGACCGGGTTCAATGGCAGAATGGCGATTTGTTTGCCCGCGAGCCGCCCAGTGCGAACCTCCTCGTCTCCCACGATCTCGTATGCGATTGACAACCGGTCGAGTGCGTCGCCGGTCAGACGAACGTACTCGGGCACACTCGGTTCGGCCTTCACGCCGGAGTCGTTAAGATACACGGCCACACGGGTTGACCGAGTTATCGCATCAAACCCCGACACCACCACGGTGCGTTCAGCGCCGTCCTCGCGCAGGACTGACACGCGCACGCGGTCGACGCGGTCCCACCCGCCAGGCTGGTCCTCGATTCCGAACTTCTTGCGCGAGAGATCGACAGAGTCCTCGCCTGGGACGGCGGCGAAACTGCCCGCGTACCACCCGTCGCCGGAGTGGAGGTAAAGAATCATTCCTGCGGGGCGGTCGCCATCGACCCGGACGCGGACACGGACGGTCTGGCAGGCCGACAGATCCCAGTTCCCGGCACGGTCCCAGGCGACCCGCCATGAACTGTTGCTACTGAAGTTGAGAGGAAAGGCCAGTCGCGTCCGACCGCCTTGGACGATCCGTTCCACCGGGGGCGTGTCGCGTTCGGCTGGCATCCATGCCTCTCGCGCGGACTCCACCGAGGTGTACTCACACGAGTCAAGTGCGGTTATGCGCTCGGACGCGGGCAGTTCAGACCAAACTGGGCGGGCACTCGACAGCGTCGCCGCCAACAGTATCAGCCATACAAAGGTGTTACTGTTCTTCATTCTCGTCTCTCCGAACGTCAACCCTCATGCGATGAGGAAACCGTGCCCGGCGCGGGTTTCGAAGTCGCCTCCGAGGTTTGGTTCGGTTTCATCTTCTCTCCATGTCTTCCTACAGAGTCGAACGTTCTATATGTTCTCAATCACATTTCCTATCTGGGAGAGTATCTAAGTGGTTTAACTCGAGCAAGCCTTTTGTGAGGCACAATAATCAGAGATTGGACATACCGAGCAAGCCCTCTTATGGGTTCCAGTGCAACCTGTTCGCCTGCTTTATGTTGGGCGCTATTCATGGTGGGCGGGACTCTTCCTTGTTTGACGGCACCTGTTTGTTCGTAATAGCCTAATAAGGGAGCCAATTAGCAATTAGGTAAAATAAACTATACTATGTGCTCGTTCACATAGCATGGAGATCATGTGGTGCCGGTGGGTAAAATAATCGGTGTTTCTGTTCACCTTTGGCGGGTTTTATCAGTGATAGGTGATGAGTCACATAGCATGATAATGAGAGGTTCAGTATGGATATCTTGTTGGCAAATCAAGAGTTACAACTTTCCAATTTTGGCGCTTTCCTGTTAAAACAGCGGTTCGTAAAGGAAGGTAATGAGCGTTACCTCGTGTTTTGGGTCAGAAAGTTTCTGGCTCGCAAAATTGAGACGCCCATCCTGCCGCTCGAAAACAGGATAACTGGATTTTTGGAAGAACTACAGGCGTGCGGGTCGTATGCGGATTGGCAAATTGCTCAGGCGGAACGGGCCATTCGACTCTATTTCGTTAATTTCTCAAAGATTACACCGACCTCCAATCCTGTGGTGTCGTCCGTAACACCACTTTCCGATGGGACATTCCCGTCTGATGCAACGTTGGCCACACTGCGAACCGTTCTCCAAATGAAACATTACTCCTATACAACCGAACGAACTTACATGGACTGGTCTAAAAGGTTGTTTTGCTACCTTGACGAAACAGGCCACAACAAATCGGCGGCGGGCGGGTATGCCATTACCGGAGATCGAATCAAGGATTTCCTTGCCTATATGGCGACTCGCCGGAATGTTGCCGCCTCAACTCAAAATCAGGCATTCGGGGCATTGTTGTTTCTTTGTCGCGAAGTCCTGCATATCGAAGTTGGCGATTTGGCGCATGCAGTCCGGGCCAAGCGGGGGCCGAAATTGCCGGTTGTATTGTCGGTAACGGAGACCCAGGCCCTTCTTGAAACCATACAGGGGACGGCGCGTCTTATGGCCGAGATAATCTATGGTGGCGGACTGCGTGTAATGGAGTGTTGCCGCCTGAGGGTAAAAGATTTGGATTTTGACAATAATCTTGTTTTTGTCCGGGAAGGGAAAGGTGACAAGGACCGGAGTACCTTGATGGCGGAATCTGTCAAAGAACCTTTGAAAAAGCATTTGGAACGAGTGAAGAAGCTCCATGACGAGGACTTGGCGGCAGGCGCCGGCGAGGTCTGGTTGCCGCATGCCTTGGCTCTCAAATATCCAAAGGCCGGCATTGCCTGGGGGTGGCAATATGTGTTCCCATCGTCCAAGTTGTCGCCCGATCCGCGTGGAGGAAAAATCCGGCGTTATCATGCAAGTGACGGTTTTATTCAAACGGCAGTGCGGGCGGCGGTTCAGGCGGCGGGGATTGTGAAGCCAGCGTCGGTTCATACATTGAGGCACTCGTTTGCGACACACCTACTACTGGCGGGGGTGGATATCCGCCAGATACAGGAGTATCTCGGGCACTCGCATGTGGAGACAACCATGATCTATACGCATGTGGTTAAGGATATGCGCAGTCCAGCGATAAGTCCTTTGGATAGGATGAGGATGAAGAGGTGGGCAGAGGGGGGGTGACGTGTCGAATTTAACTTGCCTTGCATCAAAATCCTTTCTGGGGTGCCGCGGATTACGATTGCGATCGAGGTTGCGATTAGGATTTCTGTGGAAGGCTATTGCCTTCAATTGAATGGTGTACGTGTATTTGCATCCTTGGGTGGGAGTCGGTATAGTGCCGGGCATGCGAGTCACGGGAGGCACATTGAGGGGGCGGCTGGTGAAGGTTCCCAAGGGGGATTCGGTGCGGCCGACCCAGGACAAGGTGCGGCAGGCGTTGTTTTCGTCGCTGGCGAGCCGGATTCCCGGGAGCAGGTTTCTGGATTTATTTGCGGGGTCGGGGGCAGTGGGATTGGAGGCCTGGAGTCGTGGGGCGGCGTATGTGTGCTGGGTGGAGGCGGAGGCGCGGACGTTCAAGGTGCTGGGAGAGAACCTCCAGGCGCTTTGCGGAGGGGTTCAGGGCGGGACGGAGGAGCAGGGGTGGCGGGCGGTGCGCAGCGATGCGGTGCGGTTTGCGGGGAGTCCCTGGCGGGGGGCAGCCTTTGATGTGATATTTGCGGATCCGCCTTATGACCGGACCGGGGTGATGGGGTGGGCGGGGAAGTTGCTGGATGCGTTGGTGGGGGATGGAAAGACCATAGACCTTGGACCACAGACCGCAGACCTTGGAAAGAGGGGGAAAGGCGGGTTACTGGCGGATGGGGGGATTTTGGTGGTGGAACAGGCTTCGGATGAGGCGGAGGCGAGGCATCCGGCTTGGGAACTGGTGATGGATAAGGAATATGGCGGTACGCGGCTGCGGGGGTATCGGGGGAGGCAGGGGGGATGAGACGGACTTCAGACCACAGACTTCAGACAACAGACTTCAGACTACAGACTACAGACAGATTGAAGGAGGGAAATGTTATGAGACATTCGGCGATATATCCTGGGACCTTTGATCCGTTGACATTGGGGCATCTTGACCTCATTGAGCGGGCGGCGCACATTTTTGACCGTGTGATCGTGGCGGTGGTGGTCAACTCGCGGAAGAAGACGTTTTTTTCGCCGGAGGAACGGGTGGCCATGGTGCAGGCCTCCGTGAAAGGTTTGAAGAACGTGAAGGTGGACTCGTTTGACGGGTTGCTGGTGTCCTATGCACGGCAGAAGGGCATTCATGTGTTGTTACGGGGGTTGAGGGCTTTCTCTGACTTTGAATATGAGTTCCAGATGGCGTTGACCAATCGCAAACTGGCGCCGGATATCGAGACGATGTTCCTGATGCCCAAGGAGTCGTACAGTTACATCAGTTCGAGCACGGTCCGGGAGGTGGTGGATCGCGGGGGCGACAGCAGCGGGTTTGTGCCACCGGCGGTGCATCGGTTTATCAAGAACAGGTTGAAGAAGGGTTGAGGGGACTGGTTACGGGAAGAGGAACGACGAAACCCGCGAAGAGGGTAAAGGGGAAGGGAGGGAAAAATGGCTTTAACTATTGAACTTTGGCGGATTCCTCCGGACGGTGGGCAGATTGAAGGCGAGGAGCCGGGAGAGATTCTTGATTTGGGTGAATCCGGGGAGGTTGCTCCGGCCGGTCCGGTGGTTTATTCGCTACATGTCCACTATGTGACCGGCGAATTGCTGGTTCAGGGCAGTGTGAGCGCGGAAGTCCGGTATCGCTGTTCGAGGTGTGCGGACTCATTCGTCCGCGAAGTTCGGGACGACGAATTTTTCTGTGAGCGGGCGGTGGAAAATCTTCATTCCACCGTGGACTTGACGGATGAACTCCGTGAATCTATGATCCTCGCCTTTTCGAACTTCCCGGTTTGTCGGGAATCCTGCCTGGGGTTGTGCCCCCATTGCGGGGCAAATAGGAATAAGAAGAAGTGCGGCTGTAAGGAGCCGGAGGAAGAAAGCTGGTCTGCTTTTGGCGGACTGGGGAATATTGAGGTGAAAAATGGCAGTACCCAAACGGAAGAAGTCCAAGAGTCGAACCAGGATGCGTCGGAAAAGTAATACGAAGACGCGGCTGACGACGGTGAAAGCCTGTCCCCAGTGCGGCGCGCCACAGAAGTCGCATCGGATCTGTCCCTCCTGCGGCTACTACAAGGGCCGTCAGGTGTTGACTGTTCGTGTCGACTGAGCCGCGAGTTGCCATGCGAATCGCTGTTGATGCGATGGGGGGAGACCACGCCCCTCTGGAAATAGTGGCCGGAGCCGTGCAGGCTGCCCAGGGGATTCCGGGATTAACCACCCTGTTCCTTGTCGGGCAGGAGGCTGTGATTCGGGAAGAACTGGCCAAGTACGGGGAGATTCCGTCGAAGATTGTGATCCGGCATGCGGCGGAGACGATTGGGATGGATGAGGCCCCGGCGCTTGCGATTCGCAAGAAGAAGGACAACTCGATCAGTCGTTGTATGGACATGGTCAAGGCCGGCGAGGCGGATGCGGCGGTATCGGCGGGGAACACCGGGGCGATGGTGGTGGCGGCGACGTTGAAATTGCGGACGCTGGAAGGCATTCAGCGGCCGGCGATTGCCACGGTGATTCCGACGATGGGGCGCCCGGTGGTATTGATTGATGCGGGAGCCAATACGGATTGCACGCCGGGGCTGCTGGTGGAATTTGCCCTGATGGGCAGTGTGTATGCCCGTGAAATACTTGGAACCCGGCATCCGGTGGTTGGACTGTTGAGCATCGGGGGCGAGGAATCGAAAGGCAACGAGATTACCAAGGAGGCATTCCGGTTGTTGAGTGCTGCGCCCGTGAATTTTCGCGGTAATGTGGAAGGGCATGACATCTTTGTTGGCGAAACGGATGTCATTGTGTGCGATGGATTTGTGGGGAACGTGGTGTTGAAGACCAGTGAAAGCGTGGCGCACGCCATCGGTTCCTGGCTGAAGAAGGAATTCAAGGCGAACCCGATCCGGTTGATGGGCGCCTTGTTGTTGAAGGGGGCCATCAAGTCGTTGAAGAACCGGATGGATCCCGAGTTATTTGGAGGGGCCCCGTTGTTGGGCGCCAATGGCGTGTGCATCATTTCGCATGGGTCGTCAAGCCGGAAGGCCATTTTCAATGCCGTCCGGGTGGCCTGCGAAGCGGTGGGCCATCACGTCAACGAACACATCGTTGAGGAAGCCAGGAAGTTGGCCAAGACCGCATGAATACCAAAACCGATCCCCTGACGGAGGGTTCTTCCGTTTCGAAGCGTTCTGTGACCATTATCGGCACCGGCTCGTATGTGCCGGAGCGGATTCTGACGAATGCCGACCTTGAGAAGATGGTGGATACCACCGATGAGTGGATTGTGTCGCGGAGCGGCATACGGGAGCGGCACATTGCGCGAGCGGACGAGGTGACGTCGGACATGGCGGCGGAGGCTTCGCGCCGGGCGTTGGCGCAGGCGGGGGTGGCGGCGGAGGAGGTGGACCTGATCATTGTGGCCACCATTACGCCGGACATGGTGTTTCCGAGCACGGCCTGTTTTGTGCAAGACCTGATTGGGGCCAGGAAGGCGACATGTTTTGATTTGGAGGCGGCCTGTTCGGGTTTCCTGTATGCGATGCACGTGGCGACCCAATTTATCAAGACGGGTGCGGCGAAGACGGCGCTGGTGATTGGTGCGGAAAAGTTGAGTACGGTAACGGACTGGCAGGATCGGGCGACCTGCGTATTGTTTGGCGACGGGGCCGGGGCGGTGGTTCTGCGCGCCTGTGAGGGGTCGCAGGGGTTTCTGGCGACGGTGACGGGATCGGACGGTTCGTTGGCGGATCTGTTGAAGATACCGGGTGGTGGGAGTCGGCATCCGGCCTCGCTGGAGACGATTGAGAAGCGGATGCACTACATGCAGATGGTGGGCAAGGAAGTCTTCAAGAATGCGGTGCGCAATATGGGCGAGGCGGCGCGCAATGCCTTGGAGCAGAGCGGGTTAACGATGGATGACGTCGCCCTGGTCGTGCCGCATCAGGCCAATATGCGCATTGTGGAGGCCATCCGCGAGCGGTTGGGAGTGGGGCCGGAGAAGTTTTATGTCAATCTTGACCGCATGGGGAACATGTCGGCGGCCTCGATACCGGTGGCGCTGGACGAGGCGGTACGGGGAGGGAAGGTCAAGCGGGGCGATGTGGTGGTGTTGGTGGCCTTTGGGGGTGGATTTACCTGGGGAGCCACGGTGGTGCGGTGGTAATGGGATTTGAGATCGGCGATTTCAGATTACAGAGTGAATCTATAGGAGGATGGAAATGAAGAAGACAGCCATGGTATTTGCGGGGCAGGGTGCCCAGGCGGTGGGGATGGGGAAGGATCTGGCGGCGGCCCATCCGGAGTGCAAGGATTTGTTTGACCGTGCGAGTGCGGTATTGGGGTTTGATCTGGCGCGGTTGTGTGCCGAGGGGCCGATTGAGGAGATCACCCGATCGGACAACTGCCAGCCGGCGATATTTGTGACCAGTGCGGCTTGCCATGCGGCGCTCAAGAAACTGCATCCGGGCCTGCAACTGGCCGGGGTGGCGGGGCTGAGTCTGGGTGAGTGGACGGCGCTTTACGCGGGCGGTGTGTTGTCGTTTGAGGATGTCGTCAAAGTGTTAAAGGTTCGCGGCAAGGCGATGCAGGAGGCCTGCGAAGAGCGGGCGGGTGGCATGGTCAGTGTGATGGGGTTGGCTGTGGCCGAGTTGGAGAAGATTTGCGCGGCGACCGGGGTTCAGATGGCGAACATTAATAGCCCGGAGCAGATTGTGTTGTCGGGGGCGAAGGACAAGATTTTGGAGGCGGAGAAGCTGGCGCAGGCGGCGGGAGCCAAGAAGACAGTGGTGTTGCCGGTGGCGGGAGCGTTCCATTCGCCGCTGATGGGTTCGGCGGCGGTCAAGTTGGAGCAGGTGTTGGCGGGGATGACCCTGCAGGCGCCGGTGGTTCCGGTGGTTTCCAATGTGACGGGTCGTCCGCATGGGTCCCCGGCGGAAATCAAGGCCCTGATGGTCCGGCAGGTAACGTCGTCGGTCCAGTGGGTGGGCAGTATTGAGTGGTTCAAGCAGGCGGGAGTGACGGAGTACATTGAGTGCGGGCCCGGCAAGGTTTTGTCGGGGTTGATCAAGCGGATAGACAAGGAGGCCTCCGCCGTGAGCATCTCGGATGTTCCGACGTTGGACAAGGCTGTGGTGGGATTCAAGGCGTAAGGAGGAGAAAATGGGACAGTTTGATGGAAAAGTGGCCCTGATTACCGGTGCGGCGCGCGGGATTGGGCAGGCGATTGCGAAGAAACTGGCGGCGGAAGGCGCCGATGTGGCCCTATGCGATCTCAAGGCCGAATGGCTGAGTGAGACGGCGGGGTTGGTGGAGGCGGCTGGCCGGAAGGTCAAATGTTTCGAGGCGGATGTCAGCAACGCGGCGGCGGTGGATACCGTGGTTGGCGGGGTGGTTGAGGCGTTTGGCAGGCTGGACATTCTGGTCAACAATGCCGGGATTACGAAGGATACGCTGATGATCCGGATGTCCGAGCAGGACTGGGACGCGGTGTTGAGCGTGAACCTGAAGGGGACATTCCTGTTTACGAAGGCGGTGGCGCGGCCGATGATGAAGCAGCGGTCGGGTGCGATCGTGAATGTGGCCTCAATTATTGGCTTGATCGGAAATGCCGGGCAGTGTAATTACGCTGCCTCAAAGGCCGGGGTGATTGCCCTGACGAAGTCAGCGGCGAAGGAACTGGCCTCGCGCAATGTGCGGGTAAACGCGGTGGCGCCTGGATTTATCCAGACCAAGATGACTGAGGCGTTGCCCGAGGAAGTGCGCAAGAAGATGTTGGATGCCATTCCAATGGGACGGTTTGGTCAGCCTGACGATGTGGCCGATGTGGTGTTGTTCCTGGCGGGCAATGCTTCCTCGTACATGACAGGGCAGGTGCTGACGGTTTGCGGCGGAATGGTGATGCAGTAGGAAAACGTAAAGTAAGGAGAAAGAACATGGCACTTGAAGATAAAGTCAGGGATATTATTGTCGAGCAGTTGGGCGTGAACGCGGAGCAGGTGACCCGTGAAGCGTCGTTCATCGAGGATCTGGGTGCGGACTCGCTTGACACGGTTGAACTGGTGATGGCGTTCGAAGAGGAATTCGGCGCTGAAATCCCGGATGAAGACGCCGAGAAGCTGACGAACGTCGGCGCGGTGATTGATTACCTGAAGAGCAAGGGCCTTGGCGCCTGAGTTCTGTGATTGAAGGAAACCGGGGAGATGGCAACATCTCCCCGTCTTTTCTTGACTTGGCCTGTAATCCTGAGAACGAGGAAAAGAGCATGAGTACACGCAGAGTGGTTGTCACGGGTTTAGGGGTGGTTTCGCCCCTGGGGTGCGATGTCAACGTTTTCTGGCAGAGGCTTTGCGCCGGAACCTCGGGGATTGGCAAGATCACCCGGTTCGACGCCTCGGCCATGGCGACGCAGATTGCGGCCGAAGTCAAGGAATTCGAGATCGACAAGTATATTCCGAAGAAGGAACAGCGCCGGATGGATCCGTTCTGTCACTACGCGGTGGCGGCGGGCAAGTTGGCGATGGTGGATTCCGGGATCCAGATGAGCGCGGAAGACCCCCATCGTGTGGGGTGCATGGTGGGGTCGGGAGTGGGGGGGCTGATCACGATGGAGGATCAGCATTCGGTGTTGTTGCAGAAGGGGCCGGACCGGTGTTCGCCCTTTATGATTCCCCAGATGATTGTGAACATGGCGTCCGGCCTGATTGCCATCGAGCATGGGATGAAGGGGCCGAACTTCTGTGTGGTCTCGGCTTGTGCCAGCGGTGCGCACTCGATTGGTGAGGCGGTGCGGAAGATTCAGCATGGTGATGCCGATGTGATGTTGGCCGGCGGGACCGAGGCGGTGATCTGCCCTCTGGGCATTGCGGGTTTTTCCGCGATGCGGGCCATGAGTACGCGCAACGACGACCCCACGAAGGCGAGTCGTCCGTTTGACAAGGATCGCGATGGGTTCATTATGGGTGAGGGCGCGGGCATTGTGATCATGGAAGAGTACGAGCACGCGGTCAAACGGGGTGCGAAGATATACTGTGAGTTGGCCGGGTATGGCGCGACTTGCGATGCCAATCACATCACGGCGCCGGCGCCGGGTGGTGAGGGGGCGGCGCGGGCGATGTCCAACGCGATTCGTGATGCCGGGCTGACGCCGGACATGATTGATTATGTCAATGCGCATGGCACCAGTACGCCGCTCAACGACAAGAACGAGACGGCGGCCATCAAGGCGGCCCTGGGTGAGCAGTCGAAGAAGGTCATGGTCAGTTCGACCAAGTCGATGACGGGCCATTTGCTGGGTGCGGCGGGTGGTCTTGAGACGGTGATTTGTGCGCTGGCGATCAAGACAGGCGTGGTGCCGGGGACGATGAACTACACGACGCCGGATCCGGACTGCGATCTGGACTACGTGCCGAACGCGGCGCGTGAGTTCAAGGTTCGGGCGTGTCTGAACAACTCGCTGGGGTTTGGCGGACACAACTGCTCGCTGTTGTTGAAGGCGGTTTAAGGTGGTTTTTCGATATCAGGTATCGGAAAACACCCTCTTTCCTGCAAAGGGAGAGTATAAACTGGCTCCAATAAAGTGTTGAACTCAGGAAAAAGGTTTATGTGCCGGTTTCAGTTGGCGCAAAAACCTCTTGTTATCTGCGGAGTACTGCACTAACAAGTTCGACCTCTAACAGGGGATAGATGACGTTCGACGCTTTGCGGAGGCGCTTCGAATCGTGCGGTTGAAAGGTTTGGTTTGGCATGACGAAGCGGCTTCGGAAGACATGGCGGCATTTGCCGTCATGGATGAAGGGTTTTGTGGTTTTGGCTGCGATTATCGGCCTTGGCGTCGGTGTTGCTCTGGCCATCGACACCGACAATGACGGGATGAGCGACGATTTCGAGGCGTTTTTCGGCCTCAACCCCTTTGTCAACGACGCCGCCCAAGATCCGGACGGCGACACACTGAACAATCTCGCCGAGGCGCTTCTGTTTTCCGACCCTTTCAAAACCGACACGGACCTTGATGGGTTCAGTGATAACAGCGACAGCAATCCTGTCAGTCGCGCCAGTATTCCATGGGGCAACCCCGCCTTCACCCGCACCAACGACGTTGTCTATACATGGCCCGACTGGATGGTGGCGGCGTACAGGGTCGGTGGCGGTTGGGATACGAACCTGCCCGCCTGGCATGCGGACGTGGCCGACACCAATCCGGCCGGTCTCAATATCGAGGTGGATCGTGCCCTGCTTACCAACGACCTCCGGGTCAGGATGGAACTTTCCGCCAGTCCCGAGGCGACACTCTATCTTGATCTTTACGACACCAACGGCGTCATACTCGCCACCAATATCGGCGATAACCTGCTTTCCGGCATCGGGACAGGGGCGGTCAGAACCTTTTCCATTCCTCTGGAGGCCCATTCGGCGGCGGTAGGTTTGTGGTTACGGCGCGGCACGGGCGACGTGACCGTGTCCAGCAGTCTTCTCTATGTGGATAAGGACGGCGACGGTCTCGATGCCTCTCAGGAACAGCAACTCGGCACGTCCGACGCCTCGCTCGACAGCGATGGCGACGGATTCACGGATCATGAGGAGGTGTTCATCTTCGGGACCGATCCCGCTTCCGCAACCTCCCTGCCACTGGGTGGAATATCCGGACAGGTCTCCTATTCCGGAGTACTGCCAGGTTTAATCCATGTGCAGGCCTCTCAAGATGCTTCCGGGTCGCCGTATACTGCATTTACAACCCTCTCCACTCCGGGAAGTTACCAGATTGCGGCGGCACCCTTGCGGCGAACCTATTACGTTAAGGCCTGGCGCGATGTGGATGGCGATGGCGTCCGCGATTCCTGGGAACCTTGTGGCGATTCCGTACCGCTCTCGCTGTATTTGAGTTCTTCCTCAACAAACGGTGTGAACGTCGTCATGAGCGACCCTGACAGTGACGGGGACGGCATGAGTGATGCCGCTGAACGTCTACTGGGTTTGGATCCCACGGTTTCCAATAATTACGCATACCTTCCTTTCTGCGAGGGGTTCGAAACCAACGCGGTGCAGGCGGGTGATATCTCCGGGCAAAATGGATGGAAGACGCTCCTCATCAACACCTTCCTTGTGCAAACAGGAACCGTCTATGAAGGTAATCAGGCCTTGAGATGGCACCTTGATTCGACGAATGTATCGCCTGCCGTGACGCACGGTTTCGCGTCACCTGTCGTTGACCGGACCTGGATAGATGTCCAGGTGCAGGTTGAACCCTTGAGCGTGCCTGAACTTGGTTTTACCAATGAAATAGCCGCTTTCTATTTCAACGGTGGTGGTTACCTGGTCGTTCTTGACGGGTTGACCAGTGGTGTGCCCGCTTGGGTGGTTTTGACAAACGCCGCGCCAGTGGAATTGCATTCCTGGGCCAGGGTGACGGTCGGACTCGACTTCAAAAACCAGAACTGGACTGTTTGCCTGAATGGTATTGCCTTGAAGACCGGCCTCGCCTTTGGCCATTCCGCCTCAGAGTTGCATCAGTTTAGTGCGGTCGGCCAGAGTGGGGCGGCAGACTCCTTCCATGTCACGACCAATCAACCCTCGGGACTTAGCCTCGATGGCGACCGCCTGATGGATGACTGGGAACTGGAGCACTTTAACAATCTCGACGCCTCCGAGACCGGCGATCCTGATGCCGATGGCGTCAATAATCTCATCGAGTTCCAACAGGGACTCAATCCGGTTGTCGCCGATACGGATGGCGACACCTTGCCCGATGGATGGGAACTGACGCATGGATTCAATCCACTGGCATCGTCTGATGGGGCAGGAGACGCCGATGGCGATGGACTCTCCAACGCCGCGGAATATCAGTACGGCACGTCGCTCACTCTCGCCGATACCGATAGCGACGGACTCCCAGACGGGGCCGAGATCAACACCTGGCACACCAACCCGAACCTGGTTGACAGTGACGGCGATAGTTACCGGGATGGAAACGAGATCCAGAACGGGACAGATCCCTTGGATGCCCAGTCCCACCCGAACTCGCACTGGGCGCAAAGTGCGCTAATCACCCTGCGGGCCGGGACAGTCTCCAACCAACTTGCCGGCGTGCCCGTTCTCGTTCGGCTCACCCCGGAACGCATTGACTACAGTCACTGTGCCGAGAACGGCCGCGATCTGCTCTTTACGGACAACGAAGGGCAGTCATTGGACTTTGAAATCGAAAAGTGGACGCCCGGTGGCGAATCCATCGTGTGGGTCCGATTGCCGGTGGTGGGCGGCACCAATGGAATGGATTGCTTCCGCATGCATTGGAACAATCCCGACGCCACCAACGCCGCCCATGCCGCCGCCGTGTGGGGCACCAACACCCTGGGCGTGTGGCATCTGGCCGAAACCAATGGCCCCCTGATGGATTCCTCGGCGGGCACCCATGCCGCCACCAATATCGGTGCCCTTTGCGCCACCGGTTGGGCGGGGAACGCCCGCCAGTTCCGAGGCAGCGACAGCATTCTTGTGCCGCCTGCCGCCGTTGCCTCGATCAGCAATCAGGTCACAATCAGTTTCTGGCAATACGGAGCCACCAACCAACCTCGAAATGAGATCTGTTTCGAAGGCACCAGTCCTGTTGGCCGTGAACTCAACGCCCATGTTCCGTGGGGCGACGGCAATGTCTACTGGGACGCCTTCGGCAACTATGACCGTATCAGCAAACTGGCGTCAACAAACTCCTATCGGAACGCCTGGACCCACTGGACTTTCACCAAGGACCGCCTTGCCGGCACCATGCAGATCTACTGCAACGGCGAACTCTTGCACAGTGGTACGGGCAAAACCCGCGCCTATACGCCTGTCACGGCCTTCCGGTTCGGATCCGCCGCCAATGGCACTTATGGTTATACGGGTCTAATGGATGAACTCAGGGTCGAATCCGTGGCGCAGTCTCCCGAATGGATTCGATTCCAATACAAACTCATGCGCGATAAGGTTCTCGTCTACGGTGACCAACAGGTCTCGATTAGCACTGCCACCAGTGCCGTCGAACCCTCACAACAAGGCGCCTTCCAGGTCTCACGAACCAGTCAGGCCACCAACTTTCCGCTGACCGTCTGGGTCGAAGTTTCCGGCGGAACCGCCATTCAGGGAACCGACTATACCCTGCCGCAGTCCGTTACCATCCCGGCGGGTGCCACATCGGCCTACCTCTGGGTAACGCCTCTGGACGACCTCTGGTTGGAAGGCCCCGAGACCCTCACGGTTCGCGTGGCCGACGGCGACTACTTCGTCAATCCCGCTCCCGCCACCGCCACCCTGACCATTCAGGACAACGACGAGGATACGGATTCTGACACCCTCTGCGACTTCTGGGAACTCCTCAACATCGGCAATCTCGATACACTTGGTACCACCGACTCCGATGGCGACGGCCTCAACAACAATAGCGAGTACCTGTTCGGCACCAATCCCCTCAATACCGACACAGACAACGACGGCCTGCCGGACGGCTGGGAAGTCCTCAAGGGCGCCAATCCGCTTGTCAACGATGCCGCCGCCGATCCCGATAAGGACGGTCTGACCAATCTCCAGGAATACGCCAACGGCTCCAACCCCTTTGCCGCCGATACGGATGCCGACGGCATGCCCGACAAGTGGGAAGTGGACAACGGCTTCAATCCCGCCAATGCCGCCGACGCGGCGATGGATGCCGATGCTGACGGCCTTACCAACCTCAAGGAATACCAGAACCAGGCCAATCCCTGCCTCGCCGACACCGATGCCGACGGGTTGGGGGATGCCGCCGAGGTCAATACCCACCACACCAAACCCTACAGCGCCGACAGTGATAGCGATGGCCTTCCCGACAAGTGGGAGGTGGACAACGGCACGAACCCCAACGTCAACGATGCCAACGCCGATCCTGACAATGATGGTTTCGTGAATCTAAACGAATACAACGCCGGCACGAATCCCCAAATACCAGACAGTGATGGTGACGGAATTGTTGATGGGGAAGAGGCACTCTTAGCGCACACCGATCCCCTTACCGTGGATTGCGGCACCAATATCACGGTGGTGACGACAATCAATGGTGCCAGTATTGCTGCAAAAACTGGCCGGTGGCAACCTTTCGGTACAGCCATCGATGCCTTGGATGGACGCGGGTCGGTGGAGTACGTCTTCACCAACACCGTGCCCTGTGTCCAACGCCTGGTGGTGGAAGGAACTCAAGCCAATAATCGGGCCACACATAATACGTTCAAGATTCAGGCATCGGTTGACGGCGAGTATCTTGGCGTTAACGCCATGACCGCCAGAACAAACGCTGCCAGTTCTATGGGATTCTACACCCCTTGGCTCACAAATGGCGTCCATCGGGTTCGCCTTGACTGGGACAACGTCTATGCCGGCGCCATCTTGCGCATCAATCGCCTGCAATTGCAAACAATGGGTGGACCGGATGCCAATGCCAACGACTGCCCCGACTGGCTCGATTCCCGTTGGACGTGGGGATACGCACTCGGCACGACCAATGCCACCAGTTATGTTTCGCCGATGTGCCTGGAAGGCAAGGGGTTATTCCTGTCAGGAATGAAAATCGCGTCCAGCGCCACAACGAACACGTTTGTGCCGCAACCACTCGAAGGGCGCCAGTGGTATGCGAATGTCCCACTCTGCGAGACTGGCCTCACAACAATGGCTGTTACCTTCGAGCAAGGCGCGTTAACATCAACGCCAACCGTTGCCTGGGTGCCCTTCAATGTATTGCAAGGCGGTTCGATGGTGGTTCGCAAAGGCGACCAGTTGAAACTGGCGGCAATTCCGGCAGGCGCGACTTCCGGCGTCAGTCGAATCAACGTCGGTAATGTGACATCCTATTGGCCGTTGATCAGTGGCGCTGTGTGTCACACCTTTTCCTCTTCGGGCGTCTATGCAATATCGGGAGTCTTCAGTAACGAACAGGGTATGGCCTCCAATGCGCTTCAGGTGACGGTCCTTGGCGGAGGGTTCCCGACGAATGAACCGATCTGCTGGTGGACCAAGACGCGCGGTTGGAACTGCCCCAATCTGCCGTCCCAGGCGGTTGTTGAGAGTAACACCGTCGTCGCGACCAGTAAGGCGTATGACCTGTCAGGGGGTGGACGGCGTCTGAATCTGCTGGTCAATGAGGGCGACGGGCCGCATTACATTGCCGCCCGCGTCTCCACGAACGGCCCGGTACTGGATTCGCGCCGTCTCGCCGTCACCTGGCTTCGGTCCACTGTCGCAGGTAGTTTCTCCCGTATTGGGCTACTGCCGGACGGAACGCAGATTACTGAGGATACAATGACCACGGGTGCTTTCCCGGCAACAGGCCGGATCAGGATCAACATTTGGACCAGTGGCACTGTCTTTGAAGACGGTTCAGTCATCCTATGGGTGGAACCCTCTGAATTGAGTGAGGTTGGTTCCTTCAAGTACCGGGCATTGGTGGACCCTAACCTCAGGAAGGTTGCCTGCCATAGTATTACCATTTACGAAGGGACCGAAATTGTGGGGTCTCGGTAAATGAACAGGAGTGTCTTATTTGGTTTGCTGGCAGGGTGTGTTGGGTTTCTCGGTGTGTCTGTGGCCTTTGACATCAATGGACCACTGGGACCGGGCGGCGGGGGGATCAATACGGACGCTGGCACCAATCCGTCGATTGACCCCTGCGAACCGACATGCGATCTGCAAGTGTGTTCCGATGGTTATATCGAAAATGTCCAATTGAACTTGGACAAACAACGGGTGTGCCCCGGTGACTTTCTGACAGCCACACTCACATACGACGGTGCTTTGCCAACCGCGAGAACGATCAAGACCTGTCCGGACAGTATCAGCGAATGTGTGCCGGTTGGAAGTTATGCGTGCCGCATAACAATCCCCAGTGAGGGAAAAGTGTTTGAGAGTTGCGCGGCCAATTGGCAAGTGATTCTGAGTCCGCCATGTGGTACTTGTGTCGTCGTGGGTACGGTCTATTACCTTCCTGGCACGACTGACTGTGGAACTGTTACCGGGCCATCAAAAACAGTCACGAATTTCTACGTGGTCAAAGGAAGTTGGGCGGACTTGGATATAGACAGCGACCACACTCACACCTTGGGTAACGGGGGGCCGGATGGTGATCCGTTTGAAGATGAACTGGAATCGTCTTGTTATCCAGACGTTCCGGAAGAACACAAGTTCCACAAATACGCCATCGTGAATGATTTTCATGACACCAATTCCGCGCCGGGATATGCCGCTGTTATTCCCGGTTACGCCGATGGGTTTGACAATAGTTCGTTAACGACTGCCGATAATAGTTACGACCATCCCTATCAACCCCAAGGGTTGTCAGTCGGCAATGTGTTTGTGCCGTTGAAATGGAACTTTGGTTCCTGCAATGACGACGCGCCCGGCGACGAAACGGTCTCCTTCGGCTATTTCGCCTCGCCACCCTCGGCGTTACAGATTACAACCAATGCGGATGGACTGGTGGAGTTCATGCCCGCTCCAGGTTATGCGCGGTTGTGGGCGGTGTCGGAGGGAACGGTTCGTGACAAAAGATCTATCTTGGACGGAGGCCATTACATTCCAAGTGGTGTGCCGATACCGACGAACCTGTTGCCTCTCGTCATTTGGTTGGAAGCCATTCGGCCCGCAGTACAATGCGGCCCGCCAGACTACTGCGATCCGTTGGCGCAAATCACATTGACAGTAAACAATCTGCCTTGCGGTCCCGCCAGCGACGGGGTTGTGTATACGCCGATCAAGATTGATGTGGATGTGGACTCCAACAATGACGACGCGATGAATGTGCCCGAACGGACTTTGGGCGAGGATCATATCGAGGATGCCGGTCATCTGCCTGGAAAACTGATCCAAGTCAATGACGACGACAACGATTCCGATGGTATTCCAGACTATGCCGATGGGTTTGACTTGCTGGTCGCAACCACCAATGACGACATCAATGCTGCTGAGAAGTTTGTGCCCATTGTGTTTGAACTAACGGCGCCGATCGAGGTGGAGAACCCGGCAACGGGTTTGGAACGTGCCCGCGTACGATTGACCTACTCGGCGTCCGACCCCGGCAATGTGACTGTTGGAGCGGGCGGATCCTATGTGTTGCCGGCAGGAGGTTTGCTGCGAATCTGGCGAAAACCAGGCAACGAGGCGCGTGACAAACGCAGTATTCTGAGTGGTGGTGATTTTGTGCCCGCCGGGGAGATGTCGGCCAAGGCGTTTGGGTTCAGGAATGACCGGCGTGTGATCACCAACTATGTTGAGGCGGTGGCGGCAAGTGGAACCATGGGGGATCAACGCATTCTTTTCGAATGCGATCCGGACGGATACATCCGGACGCCCCCGAGTTTCGAGGTGGCAGATGCCGTGCGGGTGACCGCAATAAAGATCGGCATTGCTATGGATGGAAATAGAGACCTCCAGATAGATTTCAACAATCCCGCCGATACCCAGGGGACAAATCTTTTCTGGATCAATGACGACCATGACACGAGTCATTATGACGGACCATTTGAACCGGAATTTCATGAGGATGATTATTCGGCATCCGGCGGCGGCGCGAGTGTGCCCAACTGGAACGACAACACCATCGGCGCAAGAGGTAATATCGGCGGCGCTCCGCCCGCTTCCGGCGAGAATAACTGCCTGCGAGACCTTGAGGACTTTACCGTCGTTCAGTTGAAGGTGCCGGGCGTCGTCTCGAATCTTACCGGCGTTACCTACTACCTGAAACTTGAGAACTGCCAGGGATCACCGTCGATCAATCTCTTCAAGGCGATCACGAACAACGTCACCGGTCCGTTTGATTATCTGACAAACTCTCTCGTTGCGAGCAACCAAGTTTTGGAGACGAAGGCTTACACGATAAACACGACTGAACAGGAGATCAGCACCAACTATATCAACCGGTTCGATCAACCCATCGGTTTCCTGATGGAAGGTTGCGCCACCGGCAAGGCGGACCTGGTCTTCATCGTGAAGCAAAACAACGCAGAAATCTGCCGGTCATCGGTTCATCTGGACTTGCGGGAGATCACCGACTTCTATGATGTCTATCACACCGGAAAAATCATCACCCGGCGTTTCGGTCACCTCTGGGAAACGAATCCGAAATGGGACGTGCAGGTTGACACCAATGCCGTTCAGGTTCAGACAAACACGGCTTACACAGCGGACGCAACCAAGTATTTGTTGCTGGTCCACGGCTGGAACATGTCTGATCAAGACAAACTCGATTTCGCGCAAACGGCATTCAAACGCCTCTGGTGGCAGAAGTACAAGGGCGGCTTCGGCCTCTACGACTGGCCGACACTGACGACGCCGGGTTTTTGGGGTACAACGTTTGCGCCGGGCGAGGCGGTGCACAATTACGAGGACAGCGAAATGATCGCCTGGCTTTCCTCGACGGCGCTGGCGAAAGTCATGGAATCACTGAACGGCTCCGGCCATCTCCGCGTCTGGGCGCACAGTATGGGCAATGTGGTTGTCGGAGAGGCGGTCAAGAAATACAACGGCGCCCAGCACGTTCAAACGTATATCGCCTCACAGGCCGCCATTCCGGGTTCCATCTATAGCAAGACGGCATCCAACACGACAATCAGCGCGACCACGCCGAACATTTACGCTTACTGGTCCAGCGGCAACACAAATGCCAGCGACAACCCGTATCTCAACGGCAATTCCGCCAAGATCAACCAGATGTGCAATTACTACAACGCGGAAGATAAGGCGCTTGATTGGTGGGAAGTCAACAACTGGATGAAACCCGACGGAGCACCGGGCTACGGTTTTGCCTACGGCGGCTCTCCCGATATTTACGACGAGACCACCGATGTGACGAACCGGTTCTACCGGGGTTGGGAAGGACTGGAAATCACGAACGGAGTTCCCGACCTCCGGGAACGTTACGAGGTCTTCTCCTACTGCGCGGAATCGCGGGCAAGGGCGCTCGGCCAGGCGAACAATCCGGCGTTTTCGGTTAACAGGAATCTGCAAGGACCACCGTTGGGATATGACAATCAACGCTACTCACACAGTCGGCAATTCCGGTCCAATGTCGTGGACGAAAAGGGATACTATGAACACCTCATCACAGATGGAGGTTTCTGAAAAATGCGCACCTGTGCCAAAGTTGGGATCTGTCTCGTTACACTTGGTCTCTTGGCCGGGTGCATGATGATTACTCCGTCAATCTTCTATCCGAAAACGTCTGTTCACGGACTGGTCCTCGACCAGAATGACAAATCGGTTCCAAACGTGAAGATAGAGGTCCGGAAAGACTGGCCATACAGCATGATTGGTCTCATCACAATGTCAGGCCCTTGTTCCAAATGGAATATCGAGGGCGACGAACAGGGTCGATGGAAAGTCTCAGCGAGAAAAGTCGGCAGACTTTACGTTGAGGCGATTCCTCCAAGTGGATACAAACCCGTATGGCCGGAAAACAGTCGAAAGGAAACAATCGCGGGTCCTTTCGGCAGTGGCGAATGTCCGACGAACGACTTCATCTTGCGGCTTGAGAAACTACGCGTTCCCGAGAAAGGCTCGAAATGACCATTGACCGAAACAAACTGCTTTTCGCCGCCGTGCTCATCGGTACCGGTCTGCTTCTTCCTCTGTCAAGTAACGCTACGGACGTCGCCCGCTGGAAAGTCGGCGAAACCGGCGAATGGACTACCGACACCAACGACTGGCAGGGTGCTACCGACTCGCCGTTGCCTTCGCCCGGTTATCCCGGCACCAACCACAGTGTCGGAATCGGTTCCGCTGTTGTCTCGATCTCATCCCAGGACGTGAGCATCGCTGAACTCTACATTAGCGATGGAGCATTCCTTACGATCAACAATGGGAAAACCATCAGTGTGTCGAACGACGTGAACTACAAAGCGTACAACCAACTTGTCGGTTCTGTCAAAGCGCCGAACGGCACGGTCAATCTCCAGAACTGCAAGACCGGCATTATCTATGGTTTATCCTTTGAACTAGGAACAATCGCCACTCCCGGCTATCTCGATCTTGGCGCGACGTGGGGAACGACCGACGGTTTTCGGTCCGACTTCGGGACCCTCGACACTGTTCTGATCCGCCTTACGAACGGCGGCTTCCGGGTTGACGCCAGTAACATCACCATGCGGGGCAACACCGCCATACTGAACTACGGCCAGGAGATGACGTTCCGGGGGGACTGGAACAACTCCGATACCACAGTCGTTTTCATGGTTCAAGGCAAGGGGGCAGGAACTATAGATATTGCAGGTAACTTTTCATTCGGCGGCTGTCAGTTGTTTGAGACGGTTGACACCAACGGCGTCAACCTAATCCAGGTTGGCGGCGACGCCACCTTGACGAATGCCATCCTTACGGTCGGCGTCACCGTCGCCCTCACGAATCCGGCGGCGTCATACGACCTTGTCCGTGTGCCAGTCGCTAAAACAATTTACACCAATGGCATGACCTTCAATATCTTCAGCAACAGCGCATTCAAATACACCGCGTCTCTCGATCTCAACCGAAGCGGTTACGATTATCTGGTCATTACGCCGAGTCAGTTCATCCCTTCCGCCACCATCACCAACCCGATTGACGAGGCATTCTTCACGGCCGTGACCAACATTACGATCGACGCCACCGCATCAGGTCGCAGCAGTCCGATTGCCAAGGTTGAGTTTTACTTTAATAGCACCAACAAGATCGGCGAAGACACATCCGCGCCCTACTCCGTCACGTGGACGAACGTCTATGCCGGTTATTACGAGTTGAAGGCCGTAGTCACGGACAACAACAGCAATCAAGGCGTTTCTCCGGTTGTCGGCGTCAATGTTCAAGGCACAACCTCGGACGGTCGCAAGGTCTTCATCACCGGCGGCGCCGTCATCACTTATGATCCTGGTTGCGCCCAGTGATCTATTTCCATTTTGGAGTACGAGATGTAAGGGCGAGTGGGTAGTGAGCGGGCGTGTGATTCCGCAAGTGTTTGACTGACAGAAAGACAGAAGGGGCGATCAAATGAAACGGATTCTGGTATTGGCTGTTATGATAATTGGCATGTTGGCAGCGCAGGGCGTAATCGGCGGCGAAGCATCAGGGGTTGCTTCGGATCGTATCCAGATTATCGCCGGGAAAAGGGCGGCCAGTCACCAGACGCGCGTCGCCACCGTCCATTCCCTTGGGAAAAACCTTACCTCGACTGATATCGAAGGCATGTACACGTTTCTCAAGAGTCGAACAAATGAACATCCCGACGAGACTGCACTCTCCTTCAACGCCATCAAGAACGATACGTTGCAGGCACTGATTGCCCAGGATAACCTGCCGTCCGACTTGTTGCCGCAGATACTGGCCATGTATCGCGATCCGCAGATGGATACCCTCTGGCGCGATTACTGCCTGCAACACCTTGTGCTCTATTACGAACGGCGTTGGAAACCGACTGACCCCAACCGGTTGGATGATGTGGATCGCCAGATGATTGTGTCGGTCTATGAGGAGGCCTTGAGTTCAAAACAATTCGGGTTCGCCGGCACCGCCCTTCTTGGGTTGGCCCGTTTGGCGGAACAGTATCCTGAACTCAATCAGGCAAAAGTGGCCCAACAGGCGGCGGCATTGGTCAAGGACGACACCGTTGATCCCGCAACACGCATCACGGCCATGGGACTGTGTGGCCACCTTGGGAGGAAGGACATTCTGCCTACCGCCCGTGTGTGGGCTCAAACCGGGGAGAATACGGCATTGCGACTGGCGTCCATCGGAACCCTTGGGTTAATCGGCGTCAAACATGACCTTGAATTGCTGCAAGATTTGGCGGCGAGTGATGATGCGTCGGTCAAGAAGGCGGCAGAGATGGCGATCAAACGGTTGCAGAAGCGGAAGTCATGATGAACCGTTCTGGCGCAATAAAAATGACGGTGGCCATGGGCGTCATGTTGTCCATCGTTGATACGGTTGGGGCCGCCGAAGTGTTCTCGCAAGATCGGGTGACCCCAAGTGTCAAGTGTCTCAGTCCTTCCTGGGATTTTGGACGTCTTGCCAATACCCAGTCTGTCGAACATGTATTCGAGTTGCTCAACGAAGGTTCGGCGCCCCTGCGAATCCTACAGGTCCGTGCCGGGTGCGGTTGTACGACCGCCAAGACAGGTTCCGATCAGGTTGAACCCCGGGGAACAACCCAGGTGACCGTGACATTCAATCTGGCGGGACGGTCTGGCGACCAGCGCAAAGTCGTTTATGTTCATACCAATGATCCCGAGACCCCCATCGTCCAATTGGAAATGAAGGGAGAGGCACTGGGAACGACTGGTTCCAATGCCGGAGGCGAGTTGTTGAATGTGGGGGTAGTGAGTGGGGCGGCGCAGGTTTCTCCGAAAATCCTATCGCTGGGTCGTATCAAGATGGATGAACCCTCCGAAACGATGATCACCCTGAATGGAACGTCTTCAAATGACGTCGTGACAGTTGCGACGGTCGATACCGGAACGTTGGACCTGACGGCTCGGGTCGAGACCAGCAATGGGGTGTGCCGGGTGTTGTTGTGCTTTCGGTCCTCGAAAACACTTGGACCGGGATCGGCACTGGTGAGTATTCAGACCACGCATCCAATCCTCAAGACAGTAACGGTTCCGGTGACTTGGCAAACCGAGGGCGACCTATATCCCATTCCCGAAACGATTACGTTGGTGGCCAGAAGTAATGCGACCGATACGGTGACACGGTATGTGACGATCCGGTCGCACAGTGGCAAGCCAGTCAATATTGGCGAAATAACCTGCGACAATCCCACGGTAAAGACCGCGATAGATCAACTGGCCGGAGGGAAGGGTGTACAGGTGCAGGTTTCTGGAATCACGGCGGCCCCCGGTCATTCCCTGACCATTCGCACAACGGATGGCGTTTCTCTGAAGGTGCCGATCATTGTTCGTTCCCCAACAACCACACCATGAATTCCAGTAACTCCACACTTGATGACTCTTGTCCCTCTAACCGCCAGGAACAGTCTGATAATCGACTGGTAAAATGCATGAATATGTCCGTTGGGAATGGAAACAAGATGAAGCAGTTGTGGATAATCCTTGCGTTCGCAGTCCAGGCGATATGTTGTGGTTCAGGGTGGGCCTTTGACATCAATGGCCCTCTGGGGCCTGGCGGTGGCGGTATTCTCGGAGATGCGGGAACCAATCCGCAAATTACCGATGATTGTCAGTGTAGTTACCTCATGGTATATCTGTCGCCGATGTGCCAAGATTTGAACTTGGGATGTACAATTACCGGGAATGTGGTTGGAATCACCTATGGGGGTTCCTGTGATGTGCGTCTGACTCTCAGAACTTACCCGACCAACGTCTTGCAGTTTGTCACGAATGCCATAGTCGATGGCACCAATACTCAATTTTTATTTGATTTTCTATCAGTGACCAGTAGTTACTCCGCCGAAATCATCGAAACAAACTTTGTTGTGCGCGGTCTCACTCCGACGCCAGAAGGGCAATTTAGCGGGTTGATCGCGGAACTCTACAAATGCGGCGATACTAATCCGTGCATCGTCTACACGCAAAAACTGGACGTGGTTGCGTTACAAAGCATCAGTGTGTCCCCTCAGGTGGCGCAGGCGAATGAGGATGTGACTTTTACCGCCCAGATGTCGCCGCCAGGCAGTGGCGGTTCGATACTCAGTTGGAGTGGGGATGGCAAACCAGCAACGGGTACCGGCACCGTGTTTACCACCCGTTGGTCCACTCTCGGCATACACACGGTCACAGCGTATTGTGGCATTAACAGTGAATGTGGAGGAACGACGTCCGTCAACGTCCCCGTCGTAAAAGTGGATTTGGATGGAGACTTCAATCACGACGGGAACGTCAACGCGACAGACCTGGATGACCCTGAGGAGGATACAACCCCTGGTCTTATCGTGGGGATGAATTTCGATGACGACAACGGGAATAGTACGACCGACAAGAATGAAGATGGTGGGACTTCAGGAATCAGCGGCGAGAATGACCTAGTCAAGATTCACCTTGCCCTTGAACCGTCAACGGTGAACAGCGGCGACGTAATCCTCGGTGCTCCAACCACGGGGAACGGAAATATCAAAGTCTGGAAGAATCCGGCCAAAGGTTCAGGCAACCTCATTCTTGACTCCGCAAGTCCGACCGATTGGAAGAAGACATGGACCCTGAGTTCCTTTTTCACGCTTGGAAATGTTCCCAGCGACTTGTATGTCGAGGGATTCGACAGTAGTAGTGCGTATGGCGACGTCAGTCTGATCTTGCGGTACGAGAATCCCGCTGGCACGTTTATATGCGACGACAAACTCAAACTCACTGTGGCCAAAGCTTTTGCCGGCAGGCGGATGTTTGGTTGGGGTGACGAAGACGTCGATGGAATTGCGGCGTCAATTCAAGATTCGTTGAGTTATGAGACTGTAAAGAATCAGAGTGTTTCAAAAACCGACGCAATCAACAATGTTCCGGCAAGGTTCATCTGGTACACGTTCAGTCATGGGATGGTTGCTGCCAGTGGTGTTTTCAAAGCAGTTGATTACGGTGATCCATTCTTCCCATCTGATGTGCCTGCCGGTGCCGATTATATCCTCGTCTTCCTTAATGGTTGCTGCAGTGCACAGATCGGTAGCGGAAGCAATGCGGATGCGTTCAAGACGGCATTCAATGCGAACGCATACGTAGGCTGGAAGACCGAAATCTTGGGTCCACTTGCTGCAGGCTTCGCTAGCGAGTTCTTTAGCCAGTTGAACGGCACCAAGACGATTACCCAAGCCATCAATGCTGCCCTCGGTACCTATACCCCAGGGGGTTATGCTTACACCGCGATCGCCAACAATATCCGAGTAATAGGTGACGAAAACCTTGTGGTCGATTTGTCACCGTGATTCAAGGGAGGTTCCAGATGCAGGCAAAGTTGATTATCGTCGCCATCTATACATCATTCCTTTTCGGGACTGTTGCGGATGGAGAATCGAAACTATCAAGTGAATCCCTTCGCGGCCGTTTCTTAGAAGTTCGAGGGTTGTTGAGCAGACAAGGCGACTTGAAATCTGTCGGTTCCGAAAAAGTCATTCGGACCGAATTCGGAACACCGACGCATCGGGGAGTAGATCTCAAATCCGACGACTTGGACGTGACCGTGGATCCTGTTACGGGACGCATCTTGTCCATTGAGACCACAGTCGTGGTAAACCAAGGAAACGCACGAGAGATGAACGAAGAACAGGTTCAGGATGCCGCCAAGAGCCTTATTCAGAAGATCGGCGCCAAAGTTGATTCTAGTATGAAAGTCATTCATAGAGGTTTCGATGTCTCGACGGGGCGCTGGAAAGTTGCATGGGAAAGAAGGATAGATGGATACCCATTTCCTGAAGAGACCATCTTCGTTTCATTCAATGATAAGGACCGGAGTATTGCTTCATTCAGGGATCGGACGACTGACCAGGGGTGTCCAACCAAACCCATCATTGAAGAGAAGAAAGCAAAGGCGTCGGCAGAACTTCGCGTCAAGGCCTTACTCCCTGAACTGTTCGGTGAACACTATGAAATCGCAACCGTGACTCAAGGGAAACTACAGGTCGTGTATCCCAATGTACGGTATGTGCCGCAAGACCGTCTGGAAGGAACAGGGTCTTCAGAGACCGGACCACAGTTCCGACTCGTGTATAGTTTTGATCTGACATTCAAGTACACTGGCACAGCCACACTCCGAAAAACTACTCCACCGATTGCGGTCTGGGTCGACGCATTGACTGGTGATGTCATCGGAGGTCTCTGATAAGCGTTCGATCCCAGGGCAAACGCATCTAAATCCGGGTATTTTCCAGGTTTTCTGGTTTTTCAAGCGTGAAGCAGCCTGTTTGGCGCGCCGAATTCGTGACTGGCGGCCGATTCCATCGGCGTATTGCCGGGTCAGTTGGGTGAATCGTGCAAGACCGGCGATGCCCCGTTTAAGGTCCGTGACACTCATCAAAGAGTAGGTGTCAATAGGCAAAACATCGCCGCGCCGCCGTCAGGCGGATTTCTTTTTCGTTTTCATGGTCTATTGCTCCGTAAACCCCGTCGGCATCGGGAACACCGCCGTCTTGAATCCGTCGTTCTTTCGTAAGCGTCCGATCTGGCACCTCCTTCCCGCCCTCCTCGCCGCGTGATATATGTTACTGACCGATTTGGCGTCATACTTTTCCCCGAAGTGGCATCATTCGTGATCTCCTTCATGGCGTGGTTGAATGACACCCCGAGTGCTTTGGTGTAGAAGTCGATGGTATTTCCGGCCGGATTTCGTTCCGGCCAACGCCAGTATGACGCCTTGCCACCGCCGTCGGCATCGTGCTATACGAAGCACTCTGGCAGATCAACGCGAGTTCCTCATGCAATTCGGATGGCACAAAAAACATAATTACAAAACCCTCTTGCCATGCGTGAGGCGATACACTAATAAGTCCGATTGCTAACAAGGGGATAGATTACGTTCGACGTCTTGCAGACTGACTGAAAAATGAAACAGTTGTGGATAATCCTTGCGTTCGCAGTCCAGGCGATATGTTGTGGTTCAGGGTGGGCCTTTGACATCAATGGCCCTCTGGGGCCTGGCGGTGGCGGTATTCTCGGAGATGCGGGAACCAATCCGCAAATTACCGATGATTGTCAGTGTAGTTACCTCATGGTATATCTGTCGCCGATGTGCCAAGATTTGAACTTGGGATGTACAATTACCGGGAATGTGGTTGGAATCACCTATGGGGGTTCCTGTGATGTGCGTCTGACTCTCAGAACTTACCCGACCAACGTCTTGCAGTTTGTCACGAATGCCATTGTAGATGGCACGAATACTCAATTTTTATTTGATTGGGGCTTCAGGGTTTTAAGTGGGTAACCCCTACAGGTTGTGGAGAGGGGCT
>CAZHRU010000032.1:0-26385 GCA_964535015.1 uncultured Verrucomicrobiota bacterium
GCCGCCGTAGACGCTGGAACTGGAGGCGTAGACGAGGCGCGGGGTTTTGGCATGGCGGCAGGCTTCCAGGATGTTGATGAAGCCTTCGAGGTTGGCCTTTTCGTAGGCGAGCGGATGGGTGAGGGAATAGCGGACGCCAGCCTGGGCGGCGAGGTGACAGACGAGGTCGAACTTGTGTGTCTGGAAGAGGCGGGTCAGGAGGGCGGCGTCGCAGAGATCGCCTTCGACGCCGGTGTAGTTCGGTTGGGGGGTCAGCAGGGCGTGCCGATCCCGCTTGAGGCGGACGGAGTAGTAGTCGTTGAAATTATCAAGGCCGACGACGCGGTGTCCGTCCTTGAGGAGGGAGTGGGCGACGTGCGAGCCGATGAAGCCGGCAGTTCCGGTGACGAGGATATTCATAAGGGCTGGTTCATCGGTTACGGGGTTCACAATTGGAAGATAGATACAGGAGTTTGGATGGAAAATCAATGATGGTCGAAAATGGCGTTGGCGAGGCGGGAGCCGGCTTCGGTGCCGATGCCGCCGCTGAAGGCGCCGGTGGCGGCGCCGACGGTGGCACTTAGGACGCCCTTGAGTTTGTTGCCCCAACTATTCTTGCGTTGTTCGAGGGCCTCGGTTTCAGCGGAAGCGAGTTTATCGGCCTGACGTTTTATGGCCTCGGCTTCGGCCTGGGCGGCGGCGGTTTTCTTTGCGGCCATCTCCCGTTCGGCGGTTTCGCGTTCCAAGGCCACCTGTTGCATGCCGGCCTGGGCCTCATCGAGTGCGCGCTGGCGACGCTCCTGTCGTGCCTGGGCGAAGGAGTCGAGGGCGGCCGGAGTTTCGGGGGTAGATTCGTTGAATGAGCCCGCATCCGCTTCGGCGTTCCGGAGCGCGTCGCGACGCGACGGTTTGGGGGGTGGCTTGGCGGTGGTTGAGGCGGTCTCCATTTTCGAGTGGCGTCCCAGCCAGGCGTCGAGCGGGGGGACCCCGGTTTTCTTGGCGGAGACATCCAGCCAGGTCTGGATTTCGCCCAGCAAGGCGGCGCCGCTATCCACGTCGGTTTTCAGCCAGCCGGTGGTGACCAGGCGATGGAACTCGGCGTAGGAGGTTGGGAGCGGGCTGGTGAGGCCGGCGTTGCGGGCGAGTTGGCGGAGGTAGGCGATATCACCGGTCTGCTCGGCGGTGGTATAGGCGGCCACAAAAGACTGGAACTGATCGCGGGCCGATTGGCCAAGTTGTTGTTCCAGGTCGGCGCGCAATCGTCCGATCAGGTCGCCTGTCCATCGGGAGGCGGCCTGATTCACCTGGGCTTGAACGGGTTCCGGCGCCTCGGCGGCGAGTCCGGCGGCCTGAGTGGGAATCTGCTGGCTCAGGACATACTGGAAATAGGAGGAGATCAGGACCTTTGGGGACTGAGTCGTGGCGGCGAGGCACTGCCCCTCTTGTGTGGGGAATAGTCCCATGGCCAGCATGATGCAAAGAGTTGTGGCAAGGGTTTTCATTCGCTCTTCTCCATGACGCTGACCTTGAGGTTGATTTTACCGGGGGCGACTTCCAGCACCTGCATTTTAAGGCCGTCGGGCGGGTTCAGGACGAGTTCCTCCGAAAGATCGGCCGAGGGGACCAGCGATTCCAGATCGAACAGTGCGATTCCAGCCGAGTATTGTTTCTGGGTGGAGGTCTGGATGGCGTCGGGCATGGATCGCAGGCGATCACGGACGGCCTTGAGTTTCCAGATCTGGTCAACGCCGCCGATGGTGAGTTCGACGGGGACAGCCTTGCCGGCGGCGGGGGTGGCCTTTTCGGTCCAGGCCTTGAGCATGGTGGGGATCAGGGAGGAGAGGGTTTTTTGACCGGCGGCCTTGAGGGCCTTGGAGCTACCGGCGACGTCATCCAGTCCGACGACGGAGGCATCCTCGGAAGAAGAAGCGAGGGCGGAGGAGTTGTCGGTGCGGACAGCGCGGAGGGTGGCAACGGCCTGATAGGAGCGCAGGTTGCTATCGCCGATCCGGCGGGCGGAGGGTTTGGCGACGGCCTCGCCGATGATGATGATATCGGCGCCGAACTGCTGACCGAGGGCGGCGGCGCCGCGGTTGTCGCCGGCGTTCCGCAGGGACTGCTGGGCTTTCTGCAGGTTGGCCTTGACCATATCCTGGTCAACGACGGTCACCTGTTTTTCCAGGAGGAGGCGTGCGGCCATGGCTTCCACTTCGGCGGTTGGGATAGTTCCCAGGCTTTTCTCGTCGATCAGCAGCATGACTTTGGGGGAGGCGGCGAGGGTGGCGTGGGCGAGAAGGGCGAAGGCGGCCAGCAGTGCGGAAAGGGCTTGAGTCTTCATCGTTGGGTCTCCAGTCGTTTTATGCGGGCCTCGAGTTGTTCGAGGTCCCGTTCCAAGGTGGACAGTTTCTTTTCAATTGCCTGCAGTCGGCGTTCCACGCTGTTCAAAGGGGATGGCATTTGGGTGGAGCGGCCCAGGCGGGACTCCAGTTCCGTGGTGCGTTTTTCCAGTTTATCGAGTTCCGGCTCCTGGGCGGAGGCCGCAAGCGTGAGGCAGGAAGACAGGGTGAGAATCAGCAGATGTTTCATGAGTGTGCTCCTTGAATCATGGCGACCAACCGACTTTGATGGCTCCCTTGCAATGAGGGCAATGGATGGCGGGGCCATAGTTCGACATATACCAATCTTTGTCGGTGACGGGTCCTTTGCAGCCGGGGCATGTATGGCCCGCGGGGGCGGGAGGAGGTGGTGGCGGGGGTGTGCTGACGGGGGTAGTGGCGGTTGAGGTGGTATTGGACACGGGGCGGTTGTCCTTGGTTCCGCACTCCATGCAAGCCCAGCGATAGCCGTCGAGATTGGTTGGATCCGAGGGAACAACGATCGGGGTCAAGGGCTGGCCGCAGGTCGGGCAATTCTTAACGGGCGCTGTGCCGGTGGACGTTGGCGGATTTGTCGAGGCGATGGATGTTCCGCCGGAGGATGTCTTTTCGCTCTTGCCGCCGGATTTGGATGCCCCGCTGTTTTTGCCGCCAACGGGTTTGCCTGGAGTCTGGCCTTTCTTGCCTCCGGCAATCTGGGTGGTTCCGCTGGTTCCGGTTCCCGTATCCGGGGAGTTCCCGCCACCTTTTCCGCCGGTGGATGATTTCTTTTTGCCGCCGAAGACGGCGGCGGTGGTTTTGTGGGCGGCGGCGTTACCAACAGCGGTGCCGGCGGCGGTGCCGCCCTCGGTGATGCCCTCCACCACCGCATCGCCGATTTTGGTTCCCAGCGAATCCTTCTTATCCTGAGCGGCGATTTGTTTGCCGGTCTGGTCCTGCTTATCCTGGGACTCCTGGCCGGCCTGATTAAGTTTGTTTTTGGCATCGCGGGTTTCCTGGTCGCCGGCGGTGGATCCCTGAGCCATCTGGCTGTTGGCATCCATGGTGCCCAAGGCATCGCGGGTTGTACCCGCATTCTTCTGGTCGCGGGCGCCGGTGAGTTTATCCAGTGCGGACTTGCCGCCCTCTTCGCCGGTCTTGTTCTCCGCGCCCTCCTCGCTTGTACCCTCGGCGTCCTTGAGGTCTTTGGTGTCCCGGGTGATGCCGTGACGCTTATCGAGGACAACCTTGAGATTCTGGAGCATCTGCTTGTCGCCCTTGTCGTAGAAGGCGGAGGCGGCTTTTTCGGCGCCTTCGGGTGTCGCCCCGTCCTTGATCAAGCTGGAGATCATGGTGTCCTTGGCGATCTGCTGGTCATCGGGGGATCCGAAGATAAGTTTTCCGGCGCCGAGCGCGGCTTCGTTGGCGGTATCCTTGACAAAGACTCCGGTCTTCTTGGCGTTTTCGACGAATCCTTCGCCGAAGGCCTTGGCGCGTTCCCCGAGTGTATCATCGGCCTTTTCGTACTCGTGGTTGGTCCATTTGGGCGGCTGGACCTTAAGATCCTTAAATGCATCGTACAAGGGGCCTTCATTCCCCTTGTTTTTTTCCGAGATCAGGCGGTTCACCTCGTCACGGGGGACGCCTTTATCCAGCAGTTTTTTCGCGGATTCCAGATTAAATCCTTCCGCTTCCATTTCGTTGGCGTGTTCCGTGGCGCGATCGGCCGAGTAGTTGTCAGAGGCGCTGCCCCAGATTTTCTTGTTGGCCGAGTACATTCCCATGGTGGCCTCGTCGGCGCCGAACTCGGCCCCTTTCAAGGCGGCGCCGGCATAGTCGCCTTTCTTGAGGTCTTCCTTGATATCATGGGCGGTCGAGCCGATATCGATGATCTGCATGCCGGTTCCGAGGGCCTTGCCCGCCTTGCCAAGTGACCCGACGGAGTCATCGGCGCCGGCGCCGGTCTTCCCCCTGGGGCCATCGGGACCTTCCACGTCCGGTCCCTTGGTTTTGCCGGTCTCTATCTCGGTGCGGGTCTTTGCGTTAGCCTCGGCGGTGGCCTTGTTGCTATCCGCCACCTGCTGGCGGCGGTCGTTGATGGCTTCGGAGGTGGTCGGGGTGTCGCCGAAGTTCGCCTTGTTTTTGGCGTCGTTCCAGGCCTTGTTCTTGTCGCCGCCGGAGGTTTCAGCGGCCTTGGCGGAATCGGCGATGCCTTTGCGGACGTTGTCCTGAGCCTGGCCCTGCCGGGCGCCTTCGGCGACATTCTGCTTCATCTCGGAATCGAGCTGGTTCTGGAAATCGTTCATCTTGCTCTGGCGGGTGCCCGGGTCCTCGCCCAGATGAGAGACGCCGGAACTGATTTCGTCCCCATAGTTCTTGAAGTCCTTGGCCTTGGTGTAGGTATCCGCGTTGGCGCCATCCTGGGATCGGCCTGTGGTGTCGCCTGCCTTGGTCACCGTTTTGGCCTGATCCTTGACGCTACCCCTGTTTTTGGCGTCCAGGAACTTTTTTTCGTTATCGAGTGTGGTGCCTGCCTTATCGCTGGGGCCGTCGCCCGAGGTTTTGCCGTATTGGCCGTCCTTGCGGGTGACGGCTTCACGGCCGCCTGCGGTTCCATGGGCGTCCCCGTCGCCGACGAGGGACTTGTCGCCGGGCCCGTATCCGGGTTTCCACAGGACTTCGTCCGTGGTCTTGTTGACGATTTTGTGACCCTCGTCGACGACGTTATTGCCGCGGTCTTTCCATTGTTGGGCTTTTGCATCCGCCGCTTCGGGGGTATCGGCGGTCCAGTCGCCGTCCGCCCGCACGTCCTTGGGTTTGCTTCCCGTGCTTTGAACGCCGGGAATTTGGTTTTTGGTGTCGAAATCGCCCATGCGCGGGTCCTTCTTGGTATAGGAGTCCCGGATGCCGTCCCGCTTTCCGACATACTCACTCTCCAGTTGCTTGTACTGAGCCGAGTCCGTGTCGATGCTGCCATCCGGGCGCCGGGGGACTTCTTGACGAGCCCGTTGGTCGTAGGTGTTTTTCAACCGGTCCAAGTCGGCCTGTTGATTTTTCCGTAGTTTCTGTAATTCGCTGGAGGTTGAGGGAGGGGGCGGGATGCTGTCGGAGGCGCCTTTGGCGGGGGGAGGGCGAATCATGCCCCGGCCGGTGCGGTCGTCCGAGGCATCTTCGTTATCCACTGAGATCAGCACCTGGGCCGGCGCATGCCCGGCGAGCAGCGCGGATGCCACGAGGATCAGGATGCTCAGATGTGCAGTCACTGGTTTCATGAGTGTTTCCGCGGTCAGGTTGCGCGGAAAACTATAGCACCCTTCGGCGGGAATCCGGAATAGAAAAACAAGGGGGCCGTACTGCGTTCCGAGCCGCCTCACTCAGCGGCGGCGGCCGGGGCGGCGGCCGCCGCCCGGTCCGTGCAGACTTTGCAGACGATGGAGCCGGCGGGCTTATTGGCCTCGGAGCCCTGATAGAGGATGGAACTGCAGTTTGAACAACGGATACGGATGCAATTCGGGCATTGCGGGGTGGGTTGGTCGCGGCGGGCATAGCCGGAGGAGCCGCAAAGGCTGCAGGTGGTGGTGTAGCACATGGGGCAGCTTTCGGGTTCCTGCCCGCGCGGGTAGTTCTTGGAGTGGCTGCAGCGAGGGCAGGTCATGGTGACGCAGTTTGGGCATTCGACGCCCTGCCCGGCGATTCCCTTGATGGTTTTTCCGCAGCCCGGGCAAGTGATCATGGGGGAGCCACCGCTGTTGCCGTTCCCGTCACTGCCATCCCCGCCGGATTTGCCTTTGGAGGAGCCGCCGGATTTCGTGACCTTTTGGCCGCCGCCATGTCCGCCGCCGCCTCCGGATTTTGGGTTGCCGCCGGGGGTGGTGCCCGCGATTGTTGTGCCGTCGGTTTGGGTTGTGCCGCCGTTTTTTTGGCCGCCATCGGGCGAGGGTGATTTCTTGTTGTCGAAGATGACACCGGCGGTTTTGGTGGCGGCGGCGGAACCGAGGGCGCTACCTGCGGCGGAGGCGCCTGCGGTGAGGCCATCGGCTACGGCTTGGCCGACCTTGTTGCCGAGTGAATCCTTGCGGTCGCCGGCGGCGACTTGTTTGCCGGTCTGGTCCTGTTTGTCGTGGGCGTCCTGTCCGGCCTGATTGATCTTGCTCTTGGCATCGCTGGCTTCCTGGTCGCCAGCGGTGGACCCTTGGGCGGTTTGGGTGTTGGCCTGCATGTTGCCCATGGCGTCGCGGGTTTTACCGGCGTTCTTCTGGTCGCGGGCGCCGGTAAGTTTGCCGAGCGCGGAGTCTTGTCCATCAGTCTTTTCGGCGCCGGTGCCACCGTTTTTGCCTTCGGCCTCCTTGAGGCGTTTCTTTTCGTTCAAATTGGCGACCAGGGTATGAAGGGGGGCTGAGTTTCCTTTGGCGAGTGCGTCGGCGGCATGGCGGGCGCCTGCATCCGAGGCGCCGCGGGCGCGGAGTTTATTGTAGATATCTTGTGCGTTACCTTTGGCGACGGCATCTGAATCGGCGGCGTTTTGTTCGTTCTTCTTCTTATCCTGCCAGTTGTTGTAGGCGTCCTTTTTCTGGCCGACGAGTTCGTCGACGACCCCTTTTCCGGTGAGGCCGGAGGCGATTTCGGCTGTATCGGTGACGGCGTCCTTGACGAAAGTTCCGGCCCGGACGCCGCCATGGACCAGGCCCTTGCCGAGATCGGCGGCGCGGTCGCCGACGGTGTCGTCGCCGCTGACGGTTTCGGTTTTCGGTTTTTCGGGGAGTTTATCGCCTTTCGGGTCGCGGATGCCCTTGGCCTGTTGTTGCCCCATGCGGTCTTCGTAGCCCTTGGTGTTTCCGGCGGCATAGTCCTTGGCGAGTTTGCCGGCTTCGGCGGGGGCGACGCCCATGCGGCGGAGTTTGTTCTCGAGTTGGGTTTGGTAAGCCTGCTGATTCATCTTGTTGGCCTGGTCGGTGTGGCTTGAGGCGTCGGCGTAATCGGAGCCCTTGTTGCGGACGTCGCCGGTCATGCCGTCGACCTGTTGGAGTGCTTTCTTCTTGGCTTCGGCGGCGGGATCATCGGAGGTGATGATTTCCTTAATATCCTGGGCGGTATTCATGATTTGCATGCCGGTCATGGCGGTGCCTGCGGCGGCCTTGATTTTGGCGCCGCGCGTTGGCGCGGGGGCCCCGGCCTTTGGAGCGCCGCCCGGTCCATCGGCATCGGGGGTGGGGCGGGCGCCGGGGCCGTCGGCGTCGGTGACCCGGGTGCCGCCGGGGCCGTCGGCATCGGCCTTGGGTCCCTTGTTCATGTTGTCGCGCACGGTCTTGTTCTGCTCGGCGGTGGTGGCGTTACTGTCCTTGACCTTTTTCACACGGTCCTCGATGGCCTCGGAGGTAGTTGGCTGGTCGCCGTAATTGGCTTTCTTCTTGGCGTCGGCCCAGGCTTTATCGCCCGCGTTTTCGGCGGTCTTGGCTTGATTGGCAATCTCCTGGCGCTGGTTCTGGGTGCGGGCGCCCTGTTCGGCGCCGGCTTTCTTGATCTTGGCCATTTCGGCGTCGGCGGTCTTCTGGAACTCCTGGAGTTTCTTTTGGCGGGTCTCGGGACTGTCGCCGAGGTCGGTGACGCCCGCGGTGACGTCGTCCCCGTAATTCTTCAAGTTCTTGGCCTTATCGTAGAAGTCCGGGTTTTGCTTGGCGACGCCGGTGGCCTCGCCTGCCTTGGTGACGGCCTTGGCCTGATCCTTGAGGTTGCCGCGTTTTTGACCGTCGAGGTATTTCTTCTCGTGGTCGAGGGTCATGCCCTCGGCATCGGTGATGCCGCCGGCTTTATCGCCGACGGACTTGCGGCCGCCAGCGGTGCCGACGGCGTCGGGATCCTGGATCTTGGCCTTGTCGTGCTGGCCTTTGGGGTCGTTCTTCCACATGGTTTCGTCGGTCGTTTCGTTGACGACCTTGTGGCCCTTGTCGACGACCTTGTCGCCGCGATTTTGCCATTCGCCCTTTTTCTTATCGAAGGCGGCGTCGGAGTCGGGGGTCAAGTCGCCGTCTGAGCGGACGTCCTTCTGGGTGCTCCCGGTGCTCTTGACGCCGCTATTCTTGTCCATCTTGTTGTATTCCGAGACGCGGGGATCCTGGGCGGTGTATTTCTCTCGGATCTGGGTGTGTTTCTGGCCGTATTCCTGTTTGAGTTTCTGGTATTCGGGGGTGTTTTTATTGACGGAGCCATCCGGATTTTTGGGGACTTCCTTGCGGGCGCGTTGATCGTAGGTGTTGCGCAGGTCATCGAGTTCGGCTTGTTGCTTGTTCCGCAGGTCGGAGAGGGAGGGGTTGTCCGGTGTTGCGGAGCTGCCGGAGGGGTCGCCATTGGCGGAGTTCACAAGGATGGCGCCGCCGATGCCGACGGCTGGGTTGAGGGGGAGGTTGTCCTTTTCCCTGATATGGAGGTTATCGTTGTTGACGTCGGTATTGAGGCCTTGATGGGGAGAGTCATCCAGGATGTCGGTTCCGACGCCTTCGTCAAGGGGCTGATCGGGGGAGGACAGTCGCCTGGTGGAGGTATCCAGAGGTTTGGCTTTTCTCTGAAAAAGCTGAGCGTCAGCGGGGAAGGTGGCGGCCAGCAGGGCCAGGGAGATGAGGGTTATCTTGAAGGGCATGGCAGGTTCTTACTGTTTTCGTTTAGCGGCGTATTTCCAGCGGTTCGCTGCGTGGACTTTCCAAGCCATCGGCATCCACGGTTGACACTTGGACAATGAGTTTGGAACCCACCTCGGTTGCCTTGATGGCGAATTCGGCGGTCTGGGTTTCGCCAAGGGGGGCGGCGCCCATCAGTCCTTTTTTCCAGAGGCGATACTGCTTGATATCGGAAGGGATGGGAGCGGTCCAGGAAAGTACGGCATGGTCCTCGGCCCATGTGGACTTCAGGGTGGTGGGTGCCGGGGGGACGGGTTTGGTGGTGGATTGGGCCGTGGGCGACCATTCACTTTCCAGTCGGTCGTTGTCCAGGGCCTTGACGCGGTATTCATACGTGGTGTTGTCTTTTAATCCTTCGTGAAAGGCTTCGATTGTGATGACGGCCGATGCATTCAGGCGGGCGACTTCGTGGAATCGCCAGGCGCCGGTTTCGCGGCCCTCGACAATGTATTTGGCGATATCGGGTTCGCTGTTGGGGCTCCACTGGAGGCGCACTTTGCGGGGGAGTTTCTGGTCGGCGGCGACAGCCTTGGGGATATGGGGAGCGGGTTTGGTGGTGACGGAGGTTTCCTGTCCGGTCGGTGAGCGGGTATTGCCCAGGTTGACCGCGACGAGGTGATAGCGGTAGGGGGTGCCGTCCTTGAGTCGGCCCAGATTGGCGGTGTTGCGTTCTCCGCCACGGTCCAACCAGGCGGTTGTGGTCCGGCCTTTGACTGTCGCAATTTCGGTGAAGGGATCTTCCGTGCCTTCGGCGCGGTAAATCACATAGCGATCCACTTTACTATCGGGGGAGGGCGTCCATGCGAGGGGCACTTCACGCGGCCGGCCGCCTTCGGCTTTGAGGCCGGTGACAGGGGGTGGTGGGTGGCGGGTGGTGGCGGCGACGGGGGTGATATCGTCGCTAATGGCGCCGACTTCATTGATGGCGCGGATCCGGTAGTAATAGGGGGTGCCGTCCTTGAGTTTACCCGGTTCGCTGCCGCCGTCGGTGTAGGTGGTGGTGCCCCGAACGGATTCCACTTCGACAAAGGGGCCGGTGGCGGAGTCGGCACGCAGGATGACATAGCGGGCGATGGCCGCATCGGTGTTGGCGGTCCACGAGAGGGGGACGACACGGATACAATCGCTTTCGGCGGTGAATCCGGCGACGGGTGAAGGCGGTGGTGCCGTCATGGTTTCCTGAACGGCCGTGTAATCGCTTTGCAGGCCGGATTCATTGATGGCGGCCATGCGGTAGTAGTAGGTGCTGTTGTCCTTGAGCGGCAACGTGGCGCCATGGTCGGTGAATTCGCGGCGGGAAGGAGAGACTTCGGCGATGGAGATGAAGGTGCCGGCGCGGTTATCAGCCCGCTCGATCCGGTAACGTGAGGCGGCGGCGGTGGCGGGAGCATCCCATGAGATCGTGGTTTGGCGGAGGCCCATGTCGGAAACCCTGAAGCCAGACGGGGGAGCGGGAGGGCGGAGCGGGGTTGGCGGAGCAGGGGCCGACTGGTTGGCGGGTGTGGCGACGGTTGTGGAGAGCGGCGATGCCGGCAGGGTGGCGGATACGGGAGCGCGCAACGGGGCCGTTTTGATGGATTTCCACTTCTGATAGAGGCCGGCGGCCATATTATGGACGACGATGCGCGCCTGTTCTGCAAGGGTGACGTCGTTGTTTTCCGCCCGTTTGGCGAGGTCCACGCTGCACAGGACGCGGCCGCTCTTGCAGTCAATCATGCGTACGGAGATGCCCACGATGGGGATAGAGTTCCCGCGTCGTGCGATGTTGTTGTATTCATCCACGGTGCCGACCAGCACGGCGTCGGCGCCCAGCATGTTGCCCACTTCGGCAGCCTTGCTTTCCGACAGGCCTGAAAGGGCGAGTTCGGACTCGCCCAGGACGTTGGCCATTTGGCTACGTTCGACGAGGTGAAACCGGTTCATGTGCAGGAGTTCGGTGACGAACATATCGGAGACGGAGGTGCCGATGAGTTCGGTGGGGGCCTTGAAGGGCATGATGGCCACTTTTTCCACAGGGGAGCCAGCGGGTGCCACATAGACGTTCGTCTTGGGATCAACGTTGTTGAAGTAGGCATCGAGGCTGTTGGTGGCGCAACCGGCGAGCCATGCCGCGGCGGCGAGGCCGGCGGGCAGAAGAACAGCATTACAAAACCGCATGATTCCAACTCCTTCTTTACTCATATCAGGTCCCCGTCCGTGGTGATGAAGGTCCGCAAATTTATGGGGCGAAGATAACATGAGTCCATGTTTGGCGGTAGTGGAAAAGGGCGATACTGATGCGCCCATGCGGTTGTATCGGGCGTTGGGGCAGTGATGCATTCGGTTGCCGATCGGGTATCCGATGCAAGGCGCGAGCGGCATTTTCCTCGAAGGTGTTTAAGGGTAGTCCTGGCGGGTGGGGCGGATGACGATGTCGCTGATGTGGACGTGGGACGGTTGGTTGATGATGTAGAGGATGGCGTTGGCCACGTCTTCGCCTTTCAGCAAGGGGCCGAACTTGTCGTTGAAAGTCCGCACGGTTTCATCGTTGTATCCGGCCACGGTTTGAAAGCCGCTGATGACGATTCCTGGTTCGACCAGGGAAACGCGAATGCCTTTGGGGGCCACTTCGCGGCGGAGCGCTTCGGCGAGTGCATGCACGGCAAATTTGGTGGCGCCGTAGGCGGCGCTGAAAGGTGAGATGTGACGGCCCACCACCGATCCGATGATGACGATATCCGCCGCGGCCCTTGGCGCGGTTGGAGGGGTGGCGGCTAGCATGTGTTGAGCGGATTTCTGCAGCAGGGCGAGTGTGCCAGTAACATTGGTTTTGATGACCTCGTCGAAGTGTGAGAGGTCAGACGTCATGACGGATCCGCCGAGACCGCGGCCGGCGTTGGCGACCACGATATCTGCCGGCCTGCCGAAATGGCGAAGGGTGGCGGCAAAGAGTTCGTCGAGCAGGGCTGGATCGCTGGAGTTGCCCGGGACACCGCGGAAGGCGGACCCGAGTTCCTTTTCGAGCGCGGTCAGTTTGGCGGCGTTGCGGCCGGTGCCGACGACGCCGAAGCCGGCGGAGATGAATGTCTTGGCGGTGGCTTCACCGATACCGGAGGTGGCACCGGTGATGATGGCAAGGCGTGTGGACTTGGTGGGCATAGCGGGTTCTCCGATGAGGGTTTTTCGCTGTGAATTCAATCGCGATAAAATAACGGGAAGGGGGGGTGGAAGGCCAGACGAAATCGGCAGGCGTCCGCCGGGACGGCGGGGGCATCTTGACGATGAGGATGGATATCAGTGCCGCTGGATGATGCCGACCTGACAACGCAGGGAACCGGTGTGGCGGTAGAGTTGGCTGACGCGGATGGGGACCACGCGCCACCCTTGCCCCTGGAATACCTTGGAAGCGGCCTGATCGAGGGCGGGAATGTCATAGACGGGCATGTAGATTCTCTTTTCGCCATCCCGGCGTTCGAGGATGGCGTTGTTATAACTGACGTAGACCCGGGGTGTGCGTGTGAGCAGGAGTGGAAGGTGGATCACGCGAAAACCATTTTCTTCCATGCACTGGATGACGTTTAGGAAGGGTTTGAATGCCGCCGTGTTTGTTTCGACATCGACCGTCGCGCCGGTTGGGTTCTGGCGGTACAGTTCCAATCCGAGGGCAGGGTCTGCGACGGCCACCTGTTTATTGCCGAGGGGTGTCAGGTACATGCAGATGTGGTGATCGGGGACGTCTTCCGGGGTTGCGCCGATGGCGATAACGTTTTTCTTCAGGGTGTTCTTGATTCGTTTCAGCAACCCTTCGCGGTTGTCGACATCCTCGGGGGTATTGCGGGCGAGGGCGTTGGCGGCGATGAAGGTGTTTGTTTCGTCCGCGAGGAGGTCGCCGCCTTCGAACATAAAGGGGATCGGCAGGCAGGAGGCGCCGGGTATGGTGGCGGCCAGGATTTCCGGGATGCGTTCATCATTGCCGCGCGGGCCGGGGGTATGACTGCGCACCGGGGGTGCGGCGATGATGGGATGGCCGTTGGCCATCATGGCGCCGAAGCGGTCACGGGCCCAGGGGGTGATGGGAAACCCGGTGATGACGGGGGTGAGTCGGTCAAGGCGGGTCACGCCGCGATGCGACAATTCGGTTTTAAGGAAATCGAAATCGGACCGTTTCCCGACGATGATACGGATATCCACATCATTGGCCAGTGCCTGGAAGAGGTCGGTGAGGGTGTCGCTGACGGACGGGTTGAAGTCGCTACGATATTGGATGCAGATCCGGGCGAGGGAGCCATGCGCGTCGGAGATCAGTTTGGCGCCCGGCGGGGTGCGCCGGGCGGGCAGTTCCGACAGGCAGGCGGCCACTACCAATCCGGCGACAATTCCGCCGGCGATACACAGTCCTCTCACGGGGCTGCCTTTTCCAGGATTGTGCTGGCGAGGACAGACTCGCCCTTGTCGAGGTTGATGACTGAATCGGAGGGGGTGGGTACAACAGCGCCCCAGCCGTGCAACCCTTTGATTTCGCCGCGGGACACCACGAGGGTCCAGATTTCCGGTTGCATGCCGATGCCCTTCAGTGCGGAAGCGGAGGTCCTGGACAGTGCGTTGGTCGTCGCAGGATCAGGGGCGGGGATGGGGGTCGGTTCCTTCAGTAGCACATCCTCGGTTGTGTGGCCGCTTTTCAGGGTGTACTCAAGGGTTCCCTTTTTCACGGGTTGCGCCTGAGGCATCATCCTCGACATCATGGACATGGCGGGGGTGAGGGTGACCTGGTAGTTGAGTTTCATCTCCTTTTCCTGTGCGGAGGCGTTCTCGAAATCGAACACGGCAAACACGCCGTTGGTTCGGCTTTCGATTCTGCCAGTGACCTTGCATTCATTGACGGTCGCCACGCCGAGTGATTTGGCGAGAGGCCGGGTTTCGGTCTCGCCGGATCCGATCACGAATTGGCCGGCGATCACGAGGGCGGCGGTTGATGTCATTGAGAACAGGAATGTTTGTACAGGTTTCATTGGGCAATCTCCTTTTTGTTGGTGACTGCCCTTCTTGTATACCAGGCGCGGCGGGGATGTGTCAGGCGGGTGTAAAAAGGGTGTAAAGAGATTGTGGATGCCTGACGAGGTGTCACTCGTTGCGAAGGGCCTCGGCGGGGGCGATCCGGGCGGCGGATTTGGCGGGGAGGTAACTGAAGGCCAATCCCAGCAGTAGTCCGGCGGCGAGCGGGATGAGCATCAGGAACGGGCCTGTGGCGACAGGGAGTGGAAGTTGCGGGCCGGCGATGGCCAGGAGCGTGATGGTGGCGCCAGCGCCCAGGACTGTGGCGGAGAGGGTCAGCAGGACTGCTTCCAGGAGGAAGAGGAGGCTGATGTCGAGGCGGGAGGCGCCGAGGGCGCGGCGCAGGCCGATTTCGGGGATGCGGGTCTGGATGTTGGCGAGCATGAGGCTCCCGAGAGTGATTCCGCCCATGAGCAGGCAGAGGGCGACGATGGTGCCGCCGGCAAGCATGATCAGGCGGCGCAGGCGTAGTAGGCGTTCGACGAGAGTCCACGGGGTCAGCCAGGAGAGGGCTTCGGCTTTATGGTTGGGATCGGCCAGGACGTGGCGGGCGGTTTGCAAGGTGGAGGCCATCGTTTCCGCCAGACGACTGCGGACGAAGATGGCGTCGAGGCGGTCGTCGGGCGGGGTTGGGTCATTGCGCCAGTACGGGGGGACGGTCCAGGGGACAACGATCAGTCGTTCGCCGGGGGTCAGGGCGGTTGAGGGAGTTTCGGATTCGACGGCGCCGTTTTCCATGGCGGTGATTCCGACGATGCGGAAGACGACGGGGCCCAGGGTGAAGGTGTGGCCGAGGCCGAGGTGCAGTTCACGGGCGAGTGTTTCGGAAATCACGGCGACGGTGGAGTGGTCGCGTACGTCGGCGGAGTCGAGGGGGCGGCCGAGGCGGATGGACCAGGGGCGGACTGCGAAGGCGTGTTCGTCGGCGCCGAGGATAGTGGTGTTATGGCGGGTGGTATTGAGCGGGTATTGCTCGGTACGGATTCCGGTCACGGTGGCTTCAGGGAGGGAGGATTGCAGGAGGGTGGTGTGGCGTCGGGAGAGCGGGGTGGCGGTGGCGGTTGGTTCCTGGAGGATGGTAAAGACGTTCACTCCGAGTTCCGCGATGGCGGATTCCGTCTGGCGTTGCAGTCCAACGACCAGAGCAAGGAGGGTGGTGAGGGCCGCCATGCCGAGGGTGATGCCCGCGAAGGGCAGGGCGACGCGCACGGGGTGACGGCGGGTGCCGTCCCGGATATCATGAAGGATGGGGTGCCAGCGCATCAGGCGGACCTCCGTTCGACGAGGGTGCCGGCGCGGCATTCCAGGTGGCGGGTGGTGTGGTTGGCGAGGGTGGGGTTATGGGTGGCCATTACGATGGTGATGCCCGACTGGTTCAGTCGCAGGAAGTGGTCCATGATGGCCGTGCCGGAGGCGGGGTCGAGGTTGCCGGTGGGTTCATCCACAAGGAGGAGGGCGGGGGGCAGGGCGATGGCCCGGGCGATGGCGACGCGTTGCATTTCGCCGCCGGAGAGCAGGCGGGCGGGTTGATCGGCGTGGGATTCCAGATCCACCTGGGCGAGTGCCTGGCGGGCGAGGCGAAGTGCTTCCGCGGGGGGCGTATCCAGATAGCGGAACCGGAAGAGGACATTCTCCAGGACGGTGCGGTGGGTGAGCAGGCAGAAGCGTTGGAAGACCATGCCGACCTTGTGTTTGCGTAGTTCGGTGCGTTCCGTTTCGCTGATGGACTGGATATCGTTGCCGGAAAGGTGGAGGCGTCCGGAGGTGGGTTGATCCAGCAGGGCGGCGAGGTTGAGCAGGGTGGTCTTGCCGGATCCGGACGGGCCGGTGATGGAGACAAAGTCGCCGGGATTGACGCGGAACGTCACGCCGTCAAGTACGGTCACCTGACCGTGAGGCGCGGGAAACGTCTTGGAGACGTTCTCCATGAGAAGGATCGGGTTGGGGCTGGTCATGGGATGAGGACCCGGTCGCCGGGGTTCAGGCCGCTGAGAACTTCGAAGAAGGAGTCGTTGCCGACGCCGAGTTCCAGCGGGCGGGACTCGGCGTGGCGGATGGCGGGGACCCGGCATGAGGGGTGCCCGTTCTCCCATTGGACGGCGCGGCGGGGCAGGAGTATGGCGTTGGGGCGGACGTGAGACTGGATGTTGATGGAGACGGACATGCCGGGGCGCAGACGCGGGTCGGTGTGTTGGAGGCGGAGTGTGACCCGGAAATACTTTTGCCAGGCGGGGTAGCCGGGGCGGGATTGGGCGGTGGCGCTGACGTTATCCACGGTGGCCGCCAGTTGAAGGTCAGGATAGGCCAGCGGGGTGATGCGGGCGGGGGCGGCGGTGGTGATGCGGGCGAGGTCGGCTTCCGGGATAAAGGTTTGAGCCACGAATTCACGGAGATCCGGGATACAGAGGAGCGGCTGGTTGGGGAAGACGGAGTCGCCCACGCGAACGGTGCGGTATTCGGTGCCGATAGGGACGGGCAGGTGTACGGCGAGTCCGGCGGCGGGGGTACGGATGACGGCGTTCGACAGTTGGCGGCAGGCGGAATCGGACTGGCGCTGGGCGGCGTCGAGGGCGGCGCGGGCGCGGGCCAGGCGGGCGGGGTGCAGGTGGGTGATGGTCAGTTTGAGTTGGGAATCCAATTGATCGGCCTTGGCCCTGGCCACGGCGAGGCGGGATTCCTGTTGTTCCAGTTCGCGGCGGGAGAGGAGGTTTCGTTCCACAAGATCCCGGGTATCGGTCAAGGCTTGTTGCTCGGAGGCGGCCAGGGCGCGGGATTCGCCGAGGCGCGCCTCGATATCGGCGCGTTCGATGGGGATGTCGGCCTTCTCCAGGGCCTCCAGTTCCGCGCGGGATCGTGCGAGGTCGTTGTTCACCTTGACGAGTTCGTTTTCGACATCGGAACTGTCGAGGCGGAGCAGGGTGTCGCCCTCGTGGACCTCGGCGCCATCGGGAATGATTTCCACGACGGTGGCGCGGCCTTGGAAGCGCGAGAAGATGGTTTCGGTGCGGCGTGCATCGAGGATGCCGGTGCAGGGGGTCCAGACCTCGAGGGGGCCCCGGGTGATGGTGGTTTCGCGGGGGGCGGGGGTGGAGGAGTCCGGGGTTGGCCGGCAGGAGGTGAGGGAGAGGGAGGCCGTGATGAGTGCGGTGGCGAGGAGGGAGTGGTTCATGGTGGCGGGTCCAGGGCGGTTGGTTTCAGTTCGTTCGGGCAGTCGGTGAGTGTTCCCATCAGGCGGAGCAGGTTGTAGCCGGAGACGCAGACGGAGGCGCGGGCGGCCAGGAGGGCGGATTCGGCGTCGATAAAGGCGGATTCGGCATCGGTTACGGAGAAGCTGTCGCCGCGTCCCATTTCGAACAAACGGCGGGCGAGTTCGGAGCGGGCTTCGGCGGCGGAGTAGTTGCGGCCGGCGATGGAGAGTTCGCTACGGGCCTGGCGATAGGCGGAGACGCCCTGTTGGACATCGCGGGCGATGGCGAGGGCGCGGATGCCGATGGATTCGCGGGCGGCGCGGACGTCCAGTTCCGAGACATCAACCCGGGTTCGGTCACGGCGGCGATTGAGGTCTATTTGCCCGGCGAGACCGACGGACCACAGGTTGCGGTCCAAGTCCCTGGAGTCCTTGAACGAGACGGCCTCTCCGTACTGTTCATTGGCGGCGACCAGGGTGACATCGGGGAGGAGGCGGCGGCGGGTGAGTGTGGCGCCGCGTACGGCGGCGTGGTAGTCCTGGAGGGTCTGGGCGTAGTCGAGGCGGTTGCTCAAGGCGGACTGGACGGCGAGATCCATGGAGGGGATTTCGAGGTCGGGGAGGGGGGAAATGACGGGGAGGCAATCGGTTTCCGGCGGCAGGCCGAGGAGTTCGGCCAGATTACGGCGGGCGACGAAGAGGGCCTCGCGGTGATTATCCAGGCGGACTTCGGCCTGGCCCCGCTGGAGTTCCACGCGGAGGGTGTCGACGCGGGAGGCCCGGCCCTGTTGTTCGCGGGCGCGGGTGAGTTCAAGGAGCCGGTTGGCGCGGGCGAGCATGGCGTCATTGCAGGCAACCTGTTTTTCAAGGCGGACGATGGATTCGAACTGGCGGGCCACGTCGACGATGAGGTCGGCCTTTTGAAGTTCCCAGCGGCGGCGTTCGGCGCGCCACTGTTCGCCGGCGGCGGTGAGGGGTTCCTCGTGGACGAGGCGGCCGAAGCGTTGAAAGAGGGGTTGGCGGACGTCGATTTTGACGGCCGAGCGCCAGGGTTCGTCGACGAAGGAGGGGTAGTGATGGGCGTCGGCGTCGAGTCCGATCTCGGTGCCCCAGGCGAATTTGCGGTTGAGGCGCATGCCATAGCGGGAGTCGGTGTCGCCGTTAGCGGTGTTGACGGTGCCGTAGGGTGTGATGCCGACGGCGAAATCCTGGCGGGCGGCCTCGACGCCCAGTTTGCCGCGGGTGACGGCGAGGGCGCCGTGGGCAAGTTGGCGGTTGCGGGCAAGGGCGGCACTGATGGCGGCGTCGAGGGTGAAGGAGAGGGAGTTGGTTGGTCCCGCGGCGTCGAGGAGACTGGCGGGAAGGAGGAGGGCGAAAGCGAGGAGCCGGTGGATGAGGGGGGACCCCGGGGTTCGACCCGTGCACTTACTCGATTTGCTGTTTGCCATGCCGCCAACGGCGTCGCAGGAGCTCCGCCCTCCAAAATGTATTTTAGCCTGGGAACCTACTGGAAGCCCTGCTTCATGGATGAGCGGTCGGGCAATTCCTTGAAATAGGCCTTGTGTTTCAGGCAGAGTTCCCACTGTTTGGCGTACTTCAGGAAGGCGCCGTAGGAGGCCATGAGGGCGATGGCGAGGCCGTGGCGTCCGTCGAGGAAGCCGGCGCGGAGGATGTAGCCCTTGATGAAGCGGAAGATGGGATGCAGGAGCATATCGGTCCAGTGGAACTTGCAGCCCTGGACGAAACGTTGTTGGGCGGTGATGGTGGAGAAGCGGTTCAGGGTGTTGATGTGATCGGCGAGGTCGTCGTAGGTGTAGTGCCAGATGGGGTGGGTGAGGCGTTTGACGGGGCCGCGCACGACGACTTTGTCGTGGGGTTCCTGACCTTCGGTGCGGCCGAGTTCCTTGCGGAAGAGGCGCAATTTGCAGTCCGGGTACCATTCGCCGTGGCGGATCCAGCGTCCGAGGTAGTAGACCTGGCGGGGGAATTCGTAGCCGACGTACTTGCCGGAGGGATTATCCAACTCGTGGAGGATTTCATCGCGCAGGGCGGGGGAGACTTCCTCGTCGGAGTCCATGAACAGGAGCCAGGGATGGGAGGCGAATCCTCGGACCGTATTACGCTGGCCCACGTAGCCGAGCCATTGGCGCTGAAAGAAGCGGTCGGTATATTTCCGGCAGAGTTCGGGGGTGCGGTCGGTGCTGAAACTGTCCAGCACGACGATTTCATCGCACCAGGTCAGGCTGGCCAGGCACCGTTCGATTTTGGCTTCTTCGTTAAAACAGAGCACACAGGCTGAGATTTTTTCGCGCATGGTGTTCTTTCCCGGGGTCACGGCGAGCGGGACCCCGGCGGGGCCATCTGGACATCGGCGGGCAGGTCCTTGGGTTGCATCCACTCATCCTGCAAGGCGCCGTAATAATGAACCCGCACGAGGCAACCGTAGAATTGTTTTGTCCGCGGAGATCCGGCGGGGATTCCGTAGGAGGCGGTGAGGGTCTTACGTGTTCCGCTGGGCCAGAGGCCCTGGAGGGGGGGTGGCGGGGTGACTGAGGCGGTGCTGGGGTGAATGAGGCCGGTGGCGGGATTGCGGTCGTAGAAGCGGACTTCCACGCGGACGGCGGAGGCATCGATTGAATGTTCCTGGCCGGCGGGATCGAGGCCGATGGAGAGGATGCGCAGTTCCTGCTGGCCGGCGGTTTCGGGGAACTTGTTGAGTTCAGCAGAGGCGATCTTGATCTGGCCGGCGAACGGGAAGACGAAGTGTTCGCGGGCGCTGGCGAGTTTGGTCAGTTCGGCGCGGGCCTTATCGGCGACGGGGGAGTCGGGGGCGCGTCTGACGAGTTCGCTCAACTGGGCCATGGCCGGATCCAGTCGGCCGCGTTCGGTCTGGAGGCGGGCGCGTTCGAGGTAGGCGTCGACGAAGTCGGGGTTGACGCGCTGGATGCCGGCGAGGACCTGGTCGGCCTCCTCCGGGGAGGAGTTGGTGGCGGTTTCGGTCATCAGGTCGCGGACGCGGGACTGCAGGAGTTCATTGGCGGCGGACTCGATTTCCCTCCTGGCCCTGTCCATTTCGGCGGTGGCGGAATTGGTGCGCGAGGCGGCCATGATGGCTTCGGCGACGGCAAGGTCGCTGGTGCTGGCCAGGGAGGGTTTGATGACGGAGCCGGGATCGGGTTCGACGAGGGGGGCGGGCACCAGTGATGGCGGAGGCGTCGAGGTGATGGAGGTGACGGCCTGTTGGTTGCTGGAGGATTGAGGCAGGGCATTTGAGGTGGAGGGGGTGGTGGATGGGGTCGGGACGGGAGTGATTGAGGGGCGAGGCGTCGTGGTGGTGTTGGTGGTGGCGGGTTTGACACGGGGCGGGGCATGTTTGACGCGGACGGGGGAGCGTACCGGGGAGTCCGACGGGGTTAGTTGCTGACAGCGCCGGGCGATGAAGGTCAGAACGATCAGGGCGATGGTTACGCCGGCGATACGTTTCCAGAGTCGGCGTTTGGCGGTTTGGACTTCGCCGAGGACTTCGGCCTGGACATAGGCCTGGACGAGGAACCGAGTGCGACCGACTTCCACTACATCGCCATGCTTGAGGAGGGTTTCGCGGGTTTCGTGGTTATTGACGAGGACCCGGTTCATCGAGCCGAGGTCGCGGATGGAGAGTCCCTCATCAGTGTGGGTGATTTCGGCGTGCAAGGAGGCGATTTCGGGATCGTTGAAGAGAATCTCGCAGGCGGGGTCGCGCCCGATACGCATGGGGTTGGGAGAGACGGTGATGCGTTCGCCGTGGCGCTCTCCGTTTAAGATGACGAGTCTGAAGATCATAGCCGGCGGCAATACTACACAAGGGGGTTAGCGTGAGGAAGAAAGAAAATGGGTCAAAAGAAGGTGGCAGAGTTTTGGAAACGGGGTAAGATGCGGGCATCATGAAAACATCAGTGGAACGTATTCGGTTGTCGTTTGACGGTGGTCGTGTGGTGGAGTGTCAGCCCCGCACCGCCATCCGGGATCTGGTGCCCGCGGTGACGAACGGGGAGAAGCGGGTTTACCTGGCCGCCCTGATCAACAATGACATTGCCTCGCTGGGGTATCCCGTGGAGCACGACAGTGAAATCCGCCTGCTGACCATGGAGGATCCCGAAGGGCGCCCGGTTTTTCAGAGGTCCATGGCGTTCCTGTTGGGCAAGGCGGTGCGGGATCTCTATCCGGAGGCGGAATGTTCGGTGGATTATGCGGTGGGCAACGGACTGTATTGCACGTTTGAGGGGCATAGGGGGGATGGGAACGGCGGGATCACGGCGGCACAGGTGGCGGCCATCCGGGATCGCATGCTGGCGCTGGTGGAGGCCAATCTGCCGATTGAGCGGAAGAAGATTTCGTTTGCGGAAGTTACCCGGCGTTTGACGGCGGCCGGCCAGACCGACAAGTTGAACTTGTTGCGGTTCCGGAATCCGCCCCGGGTGGTGATTCATGAATGCGACGGGTTTTATGATCTGGCGCAGGGGCCCCTGGCACCTTCCACCGGCGGGCTGGACTGCTTCGAGTTGATCCACTATCCGCCGGGTTTTGTACTGCAACTGCCGGCGGCGGGTGAGACCTGTGTGGCGCCGTTCAAGGATCAGCCGCATTTGTTCAGCATCTTCCGGCAGCACAAGGAGTGGGGGCGGACCATGGGGGTGACGACGGCCGGGCGCCTGAACGAGATCATCGTTGACGGCAATATCGGTGATTTCGTCAAGGTGGCCGAGGCGTTGCATGAGAAGAACGTGGTGCGGATTGCCGACGAGATCCACCGGCGGCGGGACCGGGCGCGGATTGTATTGGTGGCGGGACCTTCCTCGGCCGGCAAGACGACCTTCTCCAAACGGTTGGGGGTGCAGTTGCGGGTCAACGGATTGCATATCTCCATGATTTCGTTGGACAATTACTTCTTTGGCATGGATCGCACGCCCAAGGAGGCAGATGGCAAGCCGGACTTCGAGCATATCAATGCCATTGACCGGGAGTTGTTCGAGGGGCACATGCGGCAGATCATTGACGGGCGGGAGGTTGAGTTACCGGAGTTTGATTTTGAGACCAAGCAGAGGGTCTACCGGGGACAGCGCGTCAAGTTGGGGCGGAACAGTGTCCTGATCATTGAGGGGATTCACGGGTTGAATCCCGGGTTGGCGCCGATGGTTCCGGTGGAGGCGCAGTTCCGGATTTATGTCAGCGCGCTGACGCAACTCAGTGTGGACGCCAACAACCGGATTTCGACCACGGACAACCGGTTGCTGAGGCGGCTGGTGCGGGACCACAAGTATCGCGGGCATTCGGCATCGAAGACGATGAAGATGTGGCCTTCGGTGCGGCGGGGCGAGGAGCGGTGGATCTTTCCGTTCCAGGACCAGGCGGACGCCACGTTCAATTCGGCGTTGGACTACGAGATAGCGGTATTGAAGCCGTTGGCCGAGCCGTTGTTGTTGGAGGTGACGCCCTTTGAGCGGGAATATGCCGAGGCGCGGCGGTTGACGGGGTTTCTGCAGAACTTCATCGGGATGGCTGACCGCGAGGTGCCGAACACCTCGATGTTGCGTGAGTATATTGGGCGGAGCAGTTTCCGGTATTGAATGCGGAGTTCCTGAAGTGAATACGTTCTTCGCGGTAGACGTTGATAGTCGTTAACCTCAGGAATTGCAATGTCTTGCAGATAGAACGTTCGCCATGTGAAATGAAGGCTACCAAGGCAAATCTCTGGATCGCTGTGGCGATAGTCGCCGGCCTCTGTGTCGCAATTCGCTTCACCAGCCCCGTAGATGACCACATTCGGTATGCCGCTGGATTCGGATATGACTAAAGAGTCGCCAGTCAAGCGTTCTCCCTGTTCGCCATCCGCGACTGGTGGCGAACAGGGAGGGTGCTGACTGTATTCGCATGCAATACTGACCGTCTTGTTGGGGAGGAGAATATGAGTGAGCCCAAAGACAAACTTACGGAGGCGATCGCTTGGTTGGAATCGGAAGCCGATCGGATTATTCGAGCATCTGAGCGCGAAATGAAAGATGGAACGGCGGCGTTCCCCCCGCAGGTGGGAATCGGCTATGAGGCATTCTGGCTGAGGGACTACGAGTATGCGCTGGAAGGATCAATCGCTTCCTTTTCCGAGAAGGAATTGACTGACGCTTGTCGCCTTTTCGTGCGGAGTATGAACGCGGATGGTGCGGGCGTCGATTGTGTGAAATACGACGGGACCCCAATCTACAAGCCCGGATATGGTTCCATGGGCGAGAATCCCGTAGCCGACGGCAGCCAGTTCACTGTGGGGGTGGCCTTTCATACATATCGAAAGACCCAAGACGCAACACTTCTGGGCGAAATGCTGACGCCTCTCGTCAAGACAATGGGTGCGGTGCCCCGTAACGCCGCAACCGGACTGGTCCACATCGATCCCAAACGGACTTGGGACCGATGCCCCTATGGCTTCACCGATACCATTCGCAAGCAAGGCGACGAACTATTCTGCTCTCTGCTCTATGTGCAGGCTTGTCGTCAACTATCGGACTTGTTGTATGCGGGACAGAGGAAGGACGAGGCCTGCAAATGGCAGGAAGAAGCGAGTCGTGTCTCCGCGAGTATCCGAGAAGTCCTCTGGGATGCCGACGCCGGACTGTTTCGCGCGGCGACCGTCAAATGTCGGGAGCACGACATCTGGGGGTCAGCGTTTGCCGTCTTTTTGAATGTTGCGGATAAGGGCCAATCACAGGCCATAGCGCGCTATTTCAAGGCTCACTATGACCAGCTCGTCCAGCAAGGCCAGATTCGGCATCTGCCTGGAGGGGTCTATTGGGAGCACGGTTGTGAACGCGACCAATACCAGAACGGAGCCTACTGGGCCACTCCGGTGGGGTGGTTTGTCTACACCGTCGATCTTGCTGACCCGATGCTGGCTGACCGGACCGTCTTGGACATGGTGAACCATTTCAAGAAACACGGTGCGTGCGAATGGATCATCGGTGAGCGGCGGCAGTTGCCGAACTACTTGGCGAGCGCCGCACTGCCGTTGGACGGAATCCGAGCAATGCTTGAACGCAGGAAGAAGAAACAACACCGCAACAATCCCAGCAAGGCGGATGCAGGCGAGTCGCAGTAGTGTCGCGCCTGATTCGCAAGGTTGGGGAAGACAATGAACGAGAACCGACGAATCAGGTGCAAAAGATGTTATTGCCCATGCATAACAACTGCACACTTCCGGACGAAGTCTACTCCTCAGCGTGCGCCGAATTGTTCCCTCACGCCCCAGATCTGTTCTTGGATCCACAGGACATGTTCGACCCTGTTTGGATGCACATTTGCCCGCGCTGTTGGTATGAACAACAACAATGGTGCAGGAAATCTACAATAGACCCCCACAGAGAGCCCGAGGATATCGCCTCTAAGGCGCCTCCAACACTGACAGTCCGCCTATTAAAAGGTGGATTGAAATAAGAAGTCCATTCAGGGATAGTATTGGGAGGTGATAAGAATGGTAATGATTCATCCAGAGTATGTGGTCGACGAGCAACAGCATCGCAAGGCTGTATTGTTGCCCGTGGTCGAATGGGAGCAGATTGTTGGCGAACTTGAGGAGGTGGATGATATCCGTGCTTACGATCAAGCAAAGACTTCCTCTCAGGAAAAGCTTCCGTTTGAGCAGGCCGTCCGGGAGATCCGCCTCGGAATCGGCGCATGAGTTACGGGCTTGAAATCCTAAGAACAGCCCAAAAGTAACTCGCTCAGATAACACAAGTCGATCGAGACCGCATTATTGCTGCCATCATGGATTTGGCGGATGCCCCACGTCCCATCGGTTGCAAAAAACTTTCAGGTCGGCCCGGTTGGCGTATTCGAGTAGGTTCTTGCCGAGTCATCTATGAGATTCATGATGACAAGTTGCTGATTCTTGTTGTCACCATTGGCCACCGGAGAGAAGTATACCGGTAGCGCCAGGATGAGCGGAGTGCCTGGCGTATTGGCGGTGGGGTGGGACCGGATGGTGAGGAGGTGGCGGATTGACAGAAGAGACGAAGTGTCATACATTGTGAGACATGAAAACAGCAACACTCAGCATTCGATTGGATGATGATCTCGACCAACTTCTAGGGAAGGCCAGCAGGCAGGCAGGACGGACCCGCAGCGAAGTCGCTCGTGATGCGCTTCGGCGTCAACTGCGCCTGACACAGTTCGAGACGATTCGCCGTCGCATGATGCCCTTTGCCGAGGCGAGAGGGTTTCTCACAGACGAGGATGTATTCGCCAAGATCTCATGAGAATCTTCTTGGACACGAATGTCATCGCTAGCGCCACGGCCACCCGAGGGCTTTGCGCTGACGTCTTGCGAACGGTGATTGAGTTTCACGACCTTATTGTTTGCGATCACCTGGTCGCGGAACTGCGTCGCGTTCTCAAGGATAAGTTCGGTGCTTCGTCTGACGTAATCGACGATGTGATCTGGTTTCTCCGCCAAGACACGATTGAGTCACACGCCCAGCCGCTGCACGACCTCCCCTTACGTGATCCGGCCGATGTGGCCATCGTGTCTTCCGCTCTTAACGCTGCGGCGGACGCCCTTGTCACGGGGGACAAGGAAATCCTAAGTCTGCACCGGGTAGGAAAACTGGAGATCCTGACCCCCCGTGAGTTTTGGGACATGGAAAGAGGTCAACAGCGGCGTCCATGATATCGCCGATGGCGCGGCGATTATGCGGATGCTTGATGGACTTGGTCGCAAGGTCGTCATGCAACCGAAGTAATAATTAAAATGTAGATTAGCGTTAGGACGGGTGCTATCTTGTCGGCATGTACGAACGAGGTACAGGACAGAGCGGGTTCCCGGCGTCGGAGCGCTATCGTGCGTTGCGTTGGGCCGTGGGAGGCGTGGTGCGGGAACGAAGCGGCGCGCCCGATCCCTTCCTGTGGTCCGAGCGGCATTTGCGTTGCGTATGGGCCGATTCGCGTTGGCGGCCGGTTGAACTGATGACGCTGGACCGGCAGAGGGTGGTGGTCGAATATCCGGGGCGGTGGAATCTTGAGGCGGGTCCCGATTTTCTGGAAGCCGTGTTGCGGGTCGAGCCGGGGGCGCGCCTGATCCGGGGTGATGTGGAACTGCATATCCGGCCGAACGACTGGATTCAGCATGGGCATTCCAAGG
>CAZHRU010000033.1:0-9323 GCA_964535015.1 uncultured Verrucomicrobiota bacterium
ATCCCAATAGTGGGAGCGGCAAATGTGGTGCTTGCCACCATCAACAGACCGCAACCCGCAGCCATTAATCCTTGTACAATTGTCTTCATGCTGTTCCCCCTGTCTATTACTGCGCCTTGTCAACCTTAACACGGTAGAAGCCCGGCCCGTCCGTTTGATCTCCAACAGTCATCTGGTTTTGCTGCCCCACCGCCTGTATTGCCCCGTTCGCCGTCACGAACGAGTCCGTTACACTCAGGTCACTACTCTTGAACACTGTATAACTGCGATAGTTTGCACGCGTCCAAGTCAACACAGGTTTTCCATCCGCGCCTACCGTAATTGAAATCTTGAACTGTGAGTTCGCATCACTTGGATCGGTACCCGCCATGTATTCCGCAAAGTTGTTAAACCCGTCACCATCTTTATCCAAGCCTGCTTGACCCGCTTGTGCCGGAATCCCGTTCTCTGTTAACCAATACAACGGCATCTCATCAGTCGTCAACGGCCCCTTTTCCCACGGCCCCAAAACCTTGAAATTGTCGATCTTTAACTCCTGACTGGCGGTCCCAAGAGCAAGTGATTGAATCCCGATTTCTTTCACCTGAGTCCGGTCTATTTCAAAGGACTGCGCAAAGTTATTGGTTATATCATCACACTTCCATTCCTCTGAATAGGTCATTGGAATCTCACGGTGCTCCCATACACCGTCCTGTGATGGTGCCGGGAACGAACAGTACCACAGATGCCCGTTAGTAGAGGAGAACCTGAGCAATCCATCCGATGACACCCCAATCCGCTTAACGTCGAATGAAGCATCGGTGATCGCAGAATTGACATAGTTGCCTACAAAGTGTCCTGCGGAAGAAGTCCCATTGGCGTTTATCACCCCTATCCTCGGGATTGGTATGGATTGACTTGTGCAGGACCAACGTAACGACTGATCCACGACGGCAAGTGTTCCCGCGCCCTTTACCGTCCACAAGGCATTGTTCGTAAACTTCTCTGTCACATTCGCTACAGGACTGTAGACGCTTTCCACCGCAAAGGAAGCAACCCCAGCGAAGCATTGCGCCACAATCAAGAGACATGTTCCTGTTTTCGCGTTCATCTTCTTACCTCCGCTTCAAAGACTCGACCCCCTTTGACAAACCTGCACGTTATGGAGTCCAAATGCCTCCACTACTAGCAGCATTCCAATAGAATACGGCTTCCCCTTGCTGTAAATACCCCCAAGAAGTTTCCATCGGCGAACTGGCAGTTCTCGGTTCAAACTGCCATCCACCTGTGGCCCATCTGCGAAGTTGCTTATACTGCCCATTCCGGTAGATCCAAATTCGATCGGCAGTTGCAATGCTATCGCTAGGCTGACCAACATCAGCAGAAAGAGTTTCGACACTGTTGGAACCCTCATAGGGCCAAGCGACCATATTCCAGTTGGGTTCAAGACGAATACCCGGTGCGGCAGTTACCATTGGCCCGGCAAACACTGATCGTGTTCCGTCTTTTACCGCGTCATACACTTGCTTTTGAATTAACATACCGGCACCAAACGGTATATTACTGCTAACACTTAACGTCGTTCCGGAAACAGGAGTCCAGCCACCGACGGCAAGACGGAACAGGGTTGGACTAGACGGGTTAGGCCAGTACACCGTAAGCAGATCGCCATCTGAGCCACGATGCAAACCCTGGGCCAATTGAGTCCCCAATGTTGAGTTCAGTGTGTTGTTCGTTCCGTAATCAACCGTGATTCCGATCCAGTAATTCGACGAACTAGTAGGCGTACGCGGTTGGACATGCACCGCATAGGTGATGGCGTTCGTTTCCATGAACACCACCCCTCTATTAGTCGTTTCCGCAACAAGTCGATAGTAGTAATTCATGCTATCAGACATGAGAATATTTTTATCCGTCTGAGATGTTTGCCCACTTGCATCAGTGACAAACGTAAACCTAGGATCACTAAAGGCCCCATTGTAGGTAGTTGAACCGAGAACTCTATAAAGACGATTCGACACAACCTGGAATGTCAAATTCAGGTTTGGCGAACCAACAGTCGGAGGAGCAGCGGAAACAAATGCATTCGTGTCGCCAAACACATACTCTGCACGACTAGCCCCCCCGGGTTCACTGGCACTAACCACGAACGGATTCGCTTCGAGCACAGCCAACTGCGCATTGTTAAACCCATTGGGTTGCACTGCATTAGAATCCGCATTGAAGTTGCCAAAATACATCAATTCCCAAGCGTCGGACATGGAATCGCCATCAAAACTGTTGGTCAACCCCGGCGGCACACGATTCGTAATCAACACCTCGTCAATCCAAGTGACATTCGAAGCCGCACCCCCGCCATTCTGCACCGCAAACCACTCATAGGTGGTCGGCACGGTCGATATAAAGGTCATGTTCGTCTTAAGGGGTACTCCGTCAACAAAAAGCGACCACTTCTGTGCCTTATAATTATGAAGAACACTGACGCGATGCCAATTCAACCCGTCATTCGCCACCGGTTGTGGGTTTGCCCCAATCCCAATACCGCTCTCACAAACATTGGTATCTGACCCGCCTGCCCCGTACACCACTGCCCAGTACTGATTAGTCACAAAAAACATGGCCGAACTATTGAGATCCACCGCTGGCGCCGCATCAGAGGCAGACACGAACGGACGCGGAATCGTCCAGAAATCGGTCCACACATTGGTCCCACTGGAACCAAGAGCCGCCACATTGGAAAGCGTCTGGAGAATTGGAATGGCGACAGAAAGAGAACCATCAGCGGTATGAGTCTTATTGGAAAGCATCACTGATGCAGTTGCTCCCCACTGCGGTACCCTACTACTGAGAGGGTCGCCCAGACTACCGCTAAACCCGTCGTTGACAAAGGTCCCAGCGCAAGCACCCCCCGACAGCATGGCAACCAACGACCCAACTGAAACGATGTATTTAATCTTCATTAGCTCACCTTCCCCCTCCATGTGAACTTTCATCATTCGCGGTCAAAAAAACACCCTTCAAATCATCTAATTGCCCTTTTTCATCTTCACCATTGTCATATAACCCAGCATTGTCGTCAACAGAATTTGATCACTTTTTGGTCAAACTATGTCAGGGATGTGTGAATATTTCCACTAGATCGTCACCACTTTCGAAATCAACATCCCGGCCCTCAACGACACCGCCGAACCGCTCTTTTTTGAATCAATCGCCACCTTTTCAACCCGCAGCACCTGCGGCGATGACTCCACCGCGTGAATAAGCCGGATAATCTGCGACATTTCGGCGTCAACTTCGATCTCAACCTCATACCGCTCGTAGTCACGCTTTACCTGGGCCTCACGGGGTTTGGTGGCGGAAAGCGATAACCCAACCTCCGTCGCCGTCTTTTCGATCTCGGAAAGCATGGCGGCATTTTCCGCCGCCGTCGAACCACGCTTCTTGATCATCTCCCCGTATTCGGCATACTCGCGGGTAATCGCATCCTTCGACGTCGGCGCCAGGATCCGCAGATTGCGCGCCACTTCCTTCTCGCGCATTGTAATCGTCTCGTCCAGTTGCTCAAAACGCTTCCGCACCGGCCCAAGTCCAATCCCCACCCCGGCCAGGATCGTAAACACCACCCCCGCCACCAGCCCCCACGCCTTCACGCCGCGCGGCATCCATCGAGTCAGCGCCTTCATTTCCGCATCTCCTCCACGTCAGCAACCACCTCAAACTCCGTCTTGTCCTTGCCCTTCACCGTCCGTGTGCTCTTGACATTCGCAAACCACGGCGCCGCCTCAAGCGCACCCACCAGTTTCCCAATGTCCTCCCCGGAATCAGCCGCCCCCCGGACAATCATCTGGTCTTTCCCGCTAATCTCAATGGAGGTAAAACTGACCTGCTCACTGGTCAGGCCATGCAGTTCCTCCAGCAACCGGGCGGGCAGCAGCCTGGCCTCCAACCGCGAGGCCACCAATTCGACTTTCCTTCGCTTGGCTTCAATCTCGTCGGACAACTGCCCCGTCTTCTCGATCATCTGGTCTAATTGCTGTAAGTACTCGTGCCGCCTGCCATACCGGCTTCCCACCCACAACGATACCTGCGCCAGAATTACCATGACCAGAATCGCACTGAGCGTAATCCTTCGCGCCTTCACCGCCACCGCCTTGCGCAACCGCATCGCCTCAGGCATCAAATTGATCTGCAACCCCTGCGAGGAAATGGCCGCCCCCACAACCCCCGAAACCGATAACTCGCCCAACCGCGGATCATCCGGCAACACCTCCGCCTTGGCCACCCCCGGCGATGGCGTCACGGGCATCGTCAACCCCTCCTGCAACCGCGCCGTCAAACTGCTGATCTTGCCCGCCGGACCAAAAAGCACCAGACGCTCTATATTGCCGCTGACATTCTCATTCCGGTACGTCTCCATCGCGCGGACAACCTCCTGAAGAAGATCGTCCTCCGCCTTCTCCCGGTTGGCCGCCATGTCCCGCAACCCCACGGATATACTGCGACTGAACAGCGGAAGCCCCCGTTGAGCCACCAGTAGATCGGTGTACGAGGCATCAATATCCAGATACGCAATCTGCTCCAGAGTCCCCAGCCCAACCCCGTTCCCCTCCATCTCCACCGCACTCAACCACCCGTCGGTCGTCACCGTCACGCGTTCGACCGACAATCCAGAGTCCTCTATGCATCGCAATCGCTGCCGGACCATGCTGGTCTGCGCAATGACCAGAAACACACGCGTGTATCCCTGGCGGTCGGAATCAACCAGGCGGTAATCAAAAACGATCTCTTCCCTGGAGTATGGCGTCTGGCGGGCAATCTGGAGATCAATCATATCGGCGATCTCGGAATGATCGCCCGACGGCAGGTCAAACAACCGCACGTTGACGGCCTGACGCGGAAGACAGACAATCGTCGGCAATCCCCTCAGTTCCGGCGCCCCGATGGCCTTCAGAAACCCGGGGCCATACAGAGGATCCACGTCCTCCGCCTTCCGGAGAACGACCTTCTTGACCGTAGCGCCCCCGCTTCCGTTGACCCCGTGGATCAACTTGAACCAATCGCCTCCGATCTCGACCACCACCACGTCCCGTCCGGTCAAGGCTGTCTGGGTTTCAGTCTTCATGCCAATACAAGAACCTCCGCTCTCTCCGATCCCACACAAACGTAATCCCCGCCCGGCTGGCACCCTGCCCCGCCTCAACGGTCCCCCTGAAACGATCCGATGTCACCGTGGCAAAAGGGGCCACTCCATTCAACACTGACTGCGCTTCCGCCGACAATGCCGGCCCGTCGCCAGTCCCGCCTGCCAATCCGGCTCCAAAAAACGTCTTAAAAATACCCCCTCCTTCACGGAACTGCAATATCTTCCTGATGGCATCATCACTATCCTCCATCCCCCGGGCCGCCACCAACACCCGCAACACCATGGGACCGGCCGTGTTGATATTGACACGGCCCCCCCCATGAACGGTAATGTACGGCGCAACACGGTCAAACAAGTCACGTGTCATCCCCCTGACCCACAGCAATTCATGGACGGACAGGAACGGTCCGTTCTGCAGATCTGCCAATGTCCAGACGGACCGCGCAATCCCCGTATGCTTCTGCCCCGCCGGCGGCGCCGTGCGCGCCTCCGCAACGGTCTTCGCCAGCGTATTGGCGGGTTCCGCCCCCAGCCCCCCCGTCACCCTGAACAAAGCGGCAAGCACCTCCACCCTGGCAAGATTGACGTCAATCCGCCCCTGTTCATCCGCCAACCCGTAGTTGGTCGCCACGGACCCGTCCGCACACTCCCGAAGACAGGAGGCCGTCCAACTCGTCCGCAGACCGGAGTCCACCGCCCGGAATTCCTGGGGATTGTTCGACCACCTTTCATTGAGCGCCTTCCACCCGTTGGTTTCCTGCAACACGAGCGCGAGACCATGGTCCACCCCGGCCAGGGCGGCCTGTCGCGAAATCACCTGCCCGCCCAGACGGCGAGCCACCTCCATCTGACCGCCCACATACGCCGCCACCGCCGCCGCCAATGCCGCCAGGAAAAACAACGTCCAAAGCACAACAATCAGGATACCGCCATCCTTAGTAATACGGCGTCGCAGAGCTCCGCCCTCCAATGCTTCGCTCCGCACTTCTTCTGGAGGGAGGTCCCGCGACGCCGCCTTTCCCCTTTCTGGAGGGCGGAGCTCCCGCGACGCCGCCTTTCCGGGAACACATGAATTAACGACGTTCTGCATTACCACGCTCATCCTTCACCGGATACCCTCTTGGCAACAGCACCGTTTGCTTGACCTCGCCCTGCTCCTGTCCCTCCTGAAACCGCACCGCCATCGCCACCGCCACCGGCAGATTAGTACGCCCCATCCACTCGCCTCCCCAGACAACCCCGCCCCGCCCGTCTGCACCCGCATCAGCATACGAAAACGAGACCTCACGGACCCCCGCCAATAAAACTTCGCTGGTTTCCTTCCCTCCCTCACTCCCGCCCAGGACCTTGGAAATACGCTTCACAATTCCCTGACTGAATTCATAACGGATAGTCCCGGGCCACGTATTTGAACCCTCCGCAGTAATAACTGCGGGAAACTCAACCCAGGTTCCAGACCCCTCAAAGGAGGCGGCCCGACAGGGCGTCATGTTGCATAGGTCCTTTCGTGCCAAGGCGACGGCCAACCGGGCGGAAACCCTTGGCCCCGAAAAATCACGCGCCCGTTCCCACACGCGTATCCCCGCCGCGAACCCGCCCAGAACCACCACCGACGCCACCGCCACAATGGCCGTGGCAATAAGCAGTTCCACCAGCGTGAATCCTTTCCTCACTGGCGCCCCCGCACATCGAGCCATTCCGTGGCGATCATGTATCGGCCGGACCGGCCAACCGGGACCGCCTCCATCACAAGACGGTACAACGTCGCATTGGTCGTGGCCATCAGGAATTCGCTCTGGAGTTGCCACGCCAACACTCCCGCCGGTGTCGCCCAGGTACCGGCATCCCGTGCTGGCGGTTCACGCTTCGGCCACGCCGACAACTGTAATTCGACCAATTTATCCTCAAAGGCATCCGTGGCCGCCAGCACTTCGCGTGCGGAGTCAAGTGCATCCACCGCCACGCTGAATCCGCGAAGGACAGCGGTCATCCCGGCGGCCAAAATCACAGTCGCCACCAAGACCTCTATCAGGGTGAACCCGCTCGGTTTTCGCCAAAGCGCTCGTTTCTTGTGCATTAATGATTTACTCATCCGATGTTCACGGCGTCATTCCCAATTCTTGATGTCGTCTTCGGTGCCGCTCTTGCCGTCCCGTCCCATCGAAAACAGGTCATAACTGCTGGAACGGTGGACCCCCGGACACCGGTACTGGTATTTCCTGCCCCAGGGATCCAGTGGTTTCCGCTCGAGGTAAGGCCCCTTACCGGACGCGGTCAGCAACGCATCCACCCCTGCTTCCGTCGTTGGGAACGCTCCGGTATCCAGCCTGAACAGTTTCAGCGCCGTATCCAGACTGCTCAGATCCCCCTGCGCGATCTTGTCCTTGGCCTCATCCGAACGCCCGATCAGACTCGGCGCCACCATCGCCGCCAGCGCGGCAATAATAATAACCACGATCATCAATTCAATGAGCGTAAAGCCCTGACGTTTTTTGAAAGTTTTCATATCACAACCTTCCTGTTTTCCTGCACACCATCCATAAACCATCCCCTCCCCTTAGCGTCCTTTGCTTGCCCCGCTGACGGCGGGGTGACCTTAGCCGGAACTATTCCATAAGGTGGACGTCGCCGAAAGGTGGACGTCGCCGTCCCGGCGACGTTGAACATGGGAAGCGCCAGGCAGGTGCCTGACGCCGCCGGGACGTCGGCGTCCACCAATCGAACATCAAGAGATCTGAATCGTTCCGACACCCCTCTCTTTGGCCCACAGTCTGTGGTCTGTAGTCCGTAGTCCCCCCATCCCTCTTCCCAATCACCACTCACACATCACCATTCACAATTCACCCCTCCCCCGCCCTTCTCCCCATTCTGGATTCTGGATTCTGAATTCTGGATTCTGGATTCCTCCCCCCTCCCCCTCCCCCTCCCCTCACCTCAATCCCTGCCCGATCTGGAAAATCGGCAACAACATGGCGAAAATGATGAATCCAACCACAATCCCCACCAGCAGGATCAGGACCGGCTCCAGCAACGTCGTGATCAACTTCAATCCCCGGTCCAACTCCCGCTGGTAGAACGACGCCACCTCCAGGAGCACCTCATCCAAGCGTCCGCTTTCCTCTCCCACCGCCACCATACTGGTCACAAACGCAGGCATCTCCGGACACTTCCTGAGCCCGCTGGCCACCGTGGCGCCCTGCCGGACCGTGTCCTCAGCCACCGTCAGCACCCCCGTCCGCAACCTGCGGTTCATCAGGGTATGCCCGCCCAGCATCAACGCCCGCTCCACCGGAATCCCTGCCCGCACCAGCAATGCCAGCGTCCTCGCAAACCTCACGATATCCGTATCCCGGGCAAACTTGCCCAACAAAGGCAATCGCAATACCCATCCATCCACCACCAGTCGCCCGCGTTTTGTCCGCAGGAACCGACCGACCGCAATCGCCGCCAGACCGCCAACGGCCACCATCCAGCCCCAGTAGTCGGCAAAGAAACCGCTGACCGCCATGACAATCCGTGTCGGTAACGGCAGGACACGCCCCATCCCCTGGAAAAGACCCATGATCCGCGGCAGGAAGAAGGTGAGGATAATGAACACACTGGCAAACCCGACCGCCAACACAAACGCCGGATACGCCAACGCGGATACCACCTTCCCACGCAACTCATCGTCAGTCTCACGGGCTTCCGCGAGCCGCATCAACACTTCGTCCAAAACACCAGCCGACTCGCCCGACCGGACCATGTTCACATACAACTCGGGAAAGAGACGCGGATAACGGATCAAGGACTCCGAGAGCATCTTTCCGTCCCGGACACCACCCACGATGGTTCCAATCACCGTTCGGAAGACCGTATTCTCCGTCTGCTCCTGAATGGTGGACAAGGCCCGGAGGATCGGAACCCCCGCGCGCAACAATCCGGCCAACTGCCGCGTGAACACCGTCACGTCGCCCGGTGCCACCCGGATCCGCTGCGGTTCGGGCGCCTGATCGCCGGGAAGTTCATCCGCCTCCTCCACCCAGACCGGAATGCAACCCATGGCCTCCAACTTGGCCACCACGGTGGCACGACTGTCCGCCACCAGTCGCCCCTCGACGGTCTTGACGGGGCCTTGCTTGGCTCTATAGGCGAATACTGTCACGTGTTAATTTCCGCGTTCATTCAAACCTGCCGCTACGCTGTAGCACCGATCTGTGAT
>CAZHRU010000033.1:9423-26112 GCA_964535015.1 uncultured Verrucomicrobiota bacterium
CGGCCCGCATTCTCTTTTGCCCGCCTGATTATGTAGCACCGATCTGTGATCGGCCCGCATTCTCTTTTGCCCGCCTGATTATGTAGCACCGATCTGTGATCGGCCTCTTCACTCTCACGCTTCCACCTTCGCCAGGGTGTCAAAGGTGACCCGTTCCACTTCTTCCACCGTCGTCACCCCCTGGGCAATCTTGTCCCAACCGTCGCCGGCCAGCGTCTTCATCCCATCGGCAATCGCCCGCGCGCGGATTTCCGTCGCCGACGCCCGCCGGATAATGAGGTCCTGGATCGCCGGAGTCAGGGTCAGGATCTCGCAAATAGCCACCCGACCCCGGTACCCGGTGTTGTTGCAGTGCCGGCACCCCTTGCCGCGACTGCACCGCCGCCCCTGATGTTCACTCCACTCCCGGCACTTCTCGCAAACCATCCGGACCAGCCGTTGCGCCATGAAGGCCCGGACGGTGGAGGTGATCAGGTACGGATCCACTCCCATATCCAGCAGCCGGATGGCCGCACTGGCCGCATCATTGGTGTGCAACGTGCTGAAGACCAGATGCCCGGTCAAGGCCGTCTGGAAGGTGATCTCGGCGGTCTCGGGGTCCCGGACTTCGCCGACCATCATGATGTCGGGATCGTGGCGCAACATGCTTCGCAACGCCCGGGCGAACGTGAGGTCAATCCTGGAATTGATCTGCGTCTGCAGAATCCCCTTGAGTTCGTACTCCACCGGATCCTCGATCGTGATGATCTTCCGGTCCCGGGTATTGAGCCGGCTCAGGCAGGCATACAGGGTCGTGCTTTTACCACTGCCGGTCGGCCCGGTAACAAACACGATCCCGTGCGGCAGGCGGATCAAATCAATCAGGATCTCCAGCGGCTGCGGCGACAACCCCAACTGTTCCAGACTGAACAACATCACCGTGGGCAGGATCCGGATGACCACATTCTCACCATGGATCCCCGGCACCACCGAGACGCGCAGGTCAAACTGCTCCCGCCCGATATTAACCCGCGCCCGCCCATCCTGCGGCATCCGCCGCTCGACGATGTTCAAACCCGCCATGAGTTTGATCCGTGAGACAATCGCCGGGTAAAGACCCGCCATCTGACGGGACACCGGCGTATCATACAGGACCCCGTCAATCCGGCGACGCAACACGATGTCATCCCGGTAGATTTCGAAATGAATATCCGTGGCCCTGTCGCTGATGGCCTGGTGCAGCAACTGGTTGACCAGCTTGATGACCGAGGCGTCTTCCGCCTTGTTCTCCAGGTCGTGCGACTCCAGCGCCGGCAGCGCGTCACGGGAATCCGGTTGATCCGCCAGAATCCGCTCCACCGTCTCGGCGCCCACGCCATAGTGAATCCGGACCGCTTCCAGCACATCGGCCTCGCAGGCCAACACACGCTCCACCCGCAACCCCATGCTGCTCTCAATATCCTCAACCGACGCCATGTCGAAGGGATTGGCGACGGCCAGCGTGAGAACCCCGGAGGCCAACCGGATGGGCATGACCCGGTAATGGGAAACAAAACGCGCCGTCAGACTGGCCACGGCCGCCGCCTCCGGCCTCACCTCCTGCAACGCCACAAACGCAACCCCCTGCTGGGCGGCCACCACCTGCAACAACCGGTCCTCGGGCACCATGCGCTCCCGGATCAGCGTCCTGACCAGGGATTCGTTGCGCTCCCGTGAAAGTTTGACAGCCCGCTCAAAGGACGCCGGCGTCAGCAACTTCCCGTCAATCAGCATGTCGCCAAGGTGTGAAGCCATTGCGAACCCCTTTACGGCGGCGGCAGCCGGCCAATCATGTAGAATTCCTGCTCGTCAACACCATCGTAGGCGCCTTCGATGATGCGGGAACAGTCGGTAATGGTCACCTCGGTCGGCACATATTGACCCTTCCGGCCCGTATACGACTCCGCCACGAAACAGGGCTGTGTCATGTAGTTCTGAAGTTTCCGCGCGCGCTCGTACAACAGCCGGTCGGCACGCGAAAGTTCATCAATGCCGATGACCGCCACAATCCGGCGCAGTTCGTCATACTTGGTCAGGATGCGGATGACTTCCTGCGCCACACCGAAATGCTTCTGACCCACAATCGCCGAATCCAGGTTCGACGAGGAGGACGCCAGCGGATCAATGGCGGGATACAACCCCAACTGGGCGCGGTCACGGGACAGCACCAGCACGGAGTCCAGGTAGCTGAAAATGGCCACCACGGCGGGATCCGTCAGATCGTCCGCCGGCACATACACCGCCTCAAAGGCGGAAATGGACCCGCCCGCCCCCGCCTTGATGCGTTCATGCAGATCGCCCACCTCGGAACTCAACGTCGGCTGATAACCGGTCTCGGAGGGAACGCGGCCCATCAGGGTGGAAATCTCCGAGCCCGCCTGAACGAACCGGAAGACGTTGTCAATGAACAGCAGCACATTCTTGCCCTGCTCCTGCAACCACTCCGCCTGGCAGATCCCCGTCTTGGCCACCTCGAAGCGCGCACCCGGCGGCTCATCCATCTGCCCGAAGGCCATGATGACCTTCTTGAGAATCCCCTCCCGCTCAAACTCGAAATACAACTCGTTGCCCTCGCGGATGCGCTCGCCAACCCCCGTGAACACGCTGACGCCATCATGCTCCTCGGCCACATTGTGGATCAACTCCTGGATCACCACGCTCTTTCCGCAACCGGCGCCACCCAGAATCCCCGTCTTGCTGCCCTTGACCACCGGATACAAAAGGTCAATCATCTTGACCCCTGTCTCCATGACTTCCCGCTTGCTCGACGTCAACGAATCCACGTTGACCCGCAACTTGCTGATATCACGATGAATCGGCCGCGTCTCAGTGGCATTGATCGGCCCCTTGCCATCAATGGGTTCGCCCATGACATTGATGATCCGCCCGAAAAGCGCGTCCCCCACGGGGACCCTCAGCACATCGCCTGTGGAGATTGCCACCGCATTCCGTTGCAGGTTCAATGTCGAGGAAAGCGCGATGCAACGGGCCACATTACCCTCCAGGTGTTCCGCCACCTCCAGGGTCAGCATCCGTTTGTCAAACGTCTTGACCTGGATGACCTCATGCAAGTCCGGCATATCGGAGATCGTCAGGAACTTCACATCAACCACGGGACCCTGCACCGCCACCACCCGCCCCTTTTTCAATTCTGTTGCCGGCTCGCTCATCTCACACCTCTTTTCGGTGATCACACAATCCGCCACTCATCCAACTGTAGCACCGACCTGCGGTCGGACTACGCCACTTTACGCTTCTTCTTCCGCGAAGAAAAGGATTCCCGCATACTCTTGTCCACCATTTCGTGCGCGGCGCGGAAGCACTGGTGCTTGACCTTCTTATGGTCCTTCTCCAGCTTCTGCGCGCTTTCCTCCAAGTGCATGGCCCGCGCCGAAAATTCCGCCAACTTGCTGTCTTCAAAGACCTCGTACAGTTTGGAGGTCACCCACACGCCGGCCAGATACTCCACCATATCCCGATAGGAGGACTCCACCACCACTTTACGGGCATCCGCAACCAGTCCGCGTCCCTTCGTGTGCTCCGAAATCGCCGATTGGCTCCCCCGGTCGAACAGTTCCCCGCAAGGCAGGATCGTGATCGTATCAATGACCTGCTGGGTAAAGGATATCGGCCGCGGATGAATAATCACCACCTTGCCAATCCGCCCGGCGGACACCTCCTGCACCAGGTAATCCCGGATCTCAACCGCCTGCTCAAGGCGCGTCTCCGGACTGATCCCGCGGAACGCCTTGTACTCACGCCCGGCCTCGGCCAGTTTGGCCGCGCCTTTCTCGCCAATCGCGATAAACCGGACCTTGTCGTTCGGAAGATCGCCCTGGACATCGTACCCTCCCTCGATGACCCCCGCATTCAGACCGCCCATAAACCCGGAATCCGAGGTCACAAGGACAATCCCAAGGACATCGCTCGTGACTCGCACCAGCGGGGCATCCACATCCACCATGTCCACCACCCGGAAGAATCCCGCAAACTCCTCCATGAAATCAGCGAAACGCTCCTTCTCACGCTCCAAGCCGTGATACTGGGAGGCGGCAATATTCTTCAGCGTCTGGATGAGTTGCAGGAATTCCGAGTTGAATCGCAGCTCTTTTCTGAGTTGGCTCAACAACGGCATTGACGCTCCACTTCCCGCCTGCTTCAGGCATGTTCGCTCTTCAACTGGTCGATCGCCTCGCGGAACCGGTTCGACAGGCTTCCGTCAATCTCAAGGCTTCCGAGTTTGATCTTCACGCCGGCGATGAGTTCCGGAAGGATCGTCTCTCGCACCTCCAGGGCAACGTCAAACTTGGCCGTCACCAGTTTCTTGATCCGCTCCCGGTGCGCGGCCTCCAAGGGATGACTGCACGTCACGTCAATCGCATCGGCATCCACGGTGATGCTGCTCCCGTCCATCTCGTCAAGGGCCGCCAGCAACTCATCCAGGAACAGTTGATCCAGTTTCTGTCCGATTGCATGGCTGAACACCATCTCATAGACACGGCCTGTGTCTTCCAGCACCTTGGTGGCGGCCTCCCGGGCCAGTTCCTGCCGCATTTTTTCCTTATTGCGGGTGGCTTCATCCAGAATGCGATCACGCTCCTTCCGGGCCTCCTCCATCAGGGTATCCCGACTGCGGGCCATGTCTTTTTCCATGGCCTCCCGCGTCCGGGCCAGGGCCTCCTGTGCTTCAGCGCTCTTGCGGCGGAACTCCCCCTCATTCTCCTCGATTCGCTTGCGGACCTGCTCCTCCTTCTTCCCCAGTTCGCCCTCCGCTTCGCGCAACTTGGCAACCGCCTTCATGGTGTCGCGCAGCAAGATCTGCCGCAACGCCACAATAGCCACCGCCAGCACCGCCACCTGCACCACGATCAAGTAGATCATCATCCCCATACTTCCACCTCCGCCGCACCGTATCCCGTTTTAGACACTCTGAATCCTCGCCTCATCAACCCACGCTTCAACGCCCGAACAATTGGAACAACACCAGCAACGCAATCACCGCGATGGACTCCGCAAACACCAGCGAGATGATCATCGCCTGGAGAATCTTGTTGGCCGCGGACGGGTTCCGGCCCAGCGCCCGGATGCTCGCATACCCGATCGAGGCAATCACCGCCGACGGCCCCAGAACCGTCAGGAAAATCACCAGAAATATGACAAAATTTCTCATTCAGCACCACCGTCAATGCGGCTCCTCCGCTTCTTCCTGCACCTTGTCCCGCCGGACACGACCGCCCTCCTGCTCCAGCAGGACCACACACTCATCCCCCATGAACCGCACCATCCCCCTCTTAATCGGAATATGGGTGTTCCAGTCAATCACAATCTCGCCTTCCTTCAACAAACTGACGATGGGGGCATGATACGCCATCAACTCAAACTCGCCGGAATCCCCCGGAAAGAAGACGTTTTTCACCTGCCCATCATACACCACCTTCTTGGGATTCAAAATCTTAAGCGTGAACGTCGCCAACGCCACCTCCCTGCGCTCTCTCAAAATACACCTTGAGCGCCTCGCGGAACCGGTGCTCCAATGCCGGCGTCAACTCGGGGGATTCGTCGATATCCCGGATCAGGGTGGCATCGTAGGTCTCCGCAAACCCGCCAATATCGGCCTGGAACGCCTTCTGAGCCGTGGGATCCAGATCGTCCAGAAGCCCGTTCTTCAGGGCAAAGAGAAGCAACGCCTCCTCGGTCAACCCGACGGGCTTGTATTGCGCCTGCTGCATCACCGCCACCAGGGCCTGCCCCCGTTTCATCACTTTCTCGGCCTCCTTCGAAAGCCCCGACTGCAACTTGCTGAGCCGCGCCACTTCCACGTACTGCAGGTAATCCCGCCGGAGCGAACTGCTCAGGGATCGCAGGATGGGAAGTTGCGAACGCCCCCCCACAATCGAGAGCGATAGATTGAAGTCCACCGCCGGCCGCATCCCCTCGCCAAACAATGTCGTGCTCATGCAGACCATCCCGTCACAGATGGAAATCAAATTCGACGGAATATAACCCGTCAGGTCCCCCTGCAGGGTGTCGGCAATGCCAAGGAATGTCATCGAACCCGATCCGGCTTTCTTGTTCAGCCGCCCGGCCCGCTCCATAAGTTGGGTCTGCACATAGAAAATATCGCCGGGATACGCCTCCCGGCCCGGCGGCCGCTCCAACAGCAACGATAACTGCCGGTAAGCCCAGGCGTGCTTCGTCAGGTCGTCGAAAACCACCAGGACATCATGCCCTTTTCGCATAAAATACTCGCCAATGGTCGCGGCACTGAAGGGCACAATGTATTGTTCCCCCGCCGTGGCGCTGTCGGTCGCCGCGACAATCCCCGTGTACGCCAGCGCCCCGCGCTCGGCTAGCACCGTGATGACCTTCTCAAGCGCCACCACCGCCTTGCCAATGCAGCAGTAAAGACAGATGACATTGCGCCCTTTCTGGCTCAGGATCGCGTCAACCGCCAGCGTGGTCTTGCCGGTCATGCGGTCACCCATGATCAACTGGCGCTGCCCTTTCCCCACGGGCACCAGCGCATCCAACACCTTGGTTCCCGAGAACAGGAATTGATCAACCGGGGCGCGTTCCGTCAACGGCGACGACGGCGCAAACACCAGGTTGAACGCGTCCGCACGAATTTCCCCCTTGCCGTCACAGGGGGCCCCCATGGCGTCCACCATGCGGCCCACAAACCCCTCACCCACCGGAATCGTGAACGGTTCACTGGTGCCCAACACCGTCTGCCCCAGTCGTATCCGGGAATCATCCCCCAGCAACAGCGCCAGCACGTCCTGCTCGTCAAACCCCATGATGATTCCGCGGTTCCCCTCACCGAAATCCACCAACTGCCCGTTCAGACAGGAAGGCAGGCCGGTAATCCGGACAATCATTTTCTTGATGTCCTTGATCGTCCCCTTTTCCGTGAGCTTGATCTTAAATGGCGCCACGACCATACGCGGTGAGTTGCTCATGGAGTCCCTCCTTGATTTCGTCGGTCAAATCCTTCTTCGCCACCAGCGCGGCCACCAGATCCGGCCGATCCTTCCGCACTTTCGCCACCAGTCCCCGCATGTAAGCGCCCACCTGTGCCGGCACGAGATGCTCCATGAACCGGTTCGCCAGGGCATAGAGCACAACCACCTGATCCTCCACCGGCACAGGGCCATCCTTGTCCTGCTTCAGGATCTCAGCCACCACCCGCCCCTTGCACAGGCGCTTTTCCACCGCTTCCGATACCCCCGCCTTGATCCGGGTCAGCTTTTCGAGTTCCTTGAACTGGATGTATTCCAACCTCAGGATGCCCGCCAGTTTGCGCATGGCCGGCCACTGCACCTTGCTGCCGATACGTGAGACCGAAAGCCCGATGTCGATCGCCGGCTTGAATCCCTCCGAGAAAAGCGGCGTGCTGACGTATAACTGCCCGTCCGTCATTGAGATGATGTTCGTCGGAATGTACCCGGTCACGTCGCCCTGCACCGTTTCCACGATCGGGAAGAACGTCATGGAGCCGGAGCCGCGTTCGGGCCGGAGTTTGCAGGCGCGTTCCACGAGTTGGGAGTGCAGGTAAAAGATGTCGCCCGGATAGGCGTCACGGCCCGGCGAACGCTCCAGCAACAGGGACATCTGCCGGTACACCCAGGCATGCTTCGTCAGGTCATCAAAAACCACAAAGACATCCCGCTGCTTCTCGTTCATGTAATACTCGCCCAGACTGGCGGCCACATAGGGCGCCAGGTATTGCTGCCCCACGGACGACGCGGCCGTGGCCGCCACCACCACGACATATCCCATGGCCTCATGCTCACGGAACAACTCCAACACACGGTTCAACGCGGACTCAGCCTTGCCAATGCAGCAGTAGATGCAGATTACATTCTTCCCCTTCTGGTTCAAAATGGTATCGGTGGCAATGGTGGTCTTGCCCGTCACCCGGTCGCCAAGGATCAACTGGCGCTGCCCCTTGCCCACGGGATTCATCATGTCCAGGATCTTGACGCCCGTCTCCAGCGCATCCTTCAACGGTGTGCGCTCCAGTACGCCGGGCGATGCCCCGAAAATCGGATACCGACTCTCCGACTTGATGGGCCCCATCCCGTCCATCGGTTCCGCCAACCCGTTGACCACCCGCCCGAGAAATGCATCGCCCACCGGAACCGTGCAGGTCTCAATGGTGGAGTGTAGCCGGTCACCAGGCTTCGCCGTGGACCCCTGCTTCACAATCATGGCCAGTTCATACTCGCCATCGAACCCTACGATCACCCCCGTACTGCCTCCATCAAAATGCACCAACTGCCCGTTTATGCAATTCGTAAGGCCGGTGATATGCGCGATATCCTGCTTGATTTCAGCAACCACGCCATATTCTTTTACCTGAAGTGGACTTATCTTGAACGCCATGTTACATCCTGATTTCCGTTTGACACCTTATCCGCATCCAAACTTCCCTGCGCCCAAGTCACCAACGATGTAGCACCGACCTGTGGTCGGCCGCTTTCCCCATCCTGCCAATCCTGTACATCCATGTTAATTGATTCCCCGCTCCCATCCGGTGCCCCTGGTGACGGGCGCATCTCCGAGTTTTGCTGACACAACCTCAACCGCCCACCGGGCTCGTCCCGGTGGAGGCAAACGTTGCACATCAGCCGCCCACCGGGCTCGTCCCGGTGGAGGCAAACGTTGAACGTCCGCCACGGACCTGCCCATCACCCCAACTTTCTTCACCCGCGGCACAAGACCGCGGGGATCGCCAGAACTCAGAAATGCGCTCCTTGGTGCCCTTTGTGGTAAATCCCTATTCACGTTTCCCCTGCTCCGCCCCGGCTCCCTCGGACTTCTCCGCCTTGCTCTTTCCATACCAGCGCAAGTAGAACAACAGACTGACGAGCGCCAGGAATCCGAGGATGATGTAAATGATCATCCATGTGGTCTGCCGGCTCGGCGGCTTCACATTCAGCACCGGTGCATCGAAAACGTTCTGCGGTTTTCCGTGGGGCTGGAACAGTTCCTCCAGACGCATGAGGCGCCCCTCAAGCCCCCGCAAGGTCTCGGCCCTGCGCCGGGAATAGGCGACATAGTCCTCGTTCATCACTCCAGGCGCCTTCTCCACTTTCACCGCCTCCAACTCCCGCAGGACCGCCTCAATATCCTGGATCACCGATTTGTATGCTTCCGTCCGCTTGGCAATATCACTCAATTCCCTGGCCCGGGTCTCGATCCGGGGCACCCAGTCGTCGGCGCCCGCCCAGGGGTTCCGTAACTTGAGATCAAAGACCTTCGACTCCTGCGGCGCCAGGTCAACTGCATCCATGAACGCATAGCAGACCCCCTTGGCGCCATCGAACCCGATCTGAAGTCCTCCGGCATCAATGACATCGGTGGGTTGGACCTCCGATGGGAAATCCCGCCTCAGGGGGATGGATTTCTTTTCCGTGAGGGAAGGATTCGTAACCTTGATATGGATGACAACCACATCCCCGGTGCCACCTTCGCCGCGACCGGACTCGGGGGGTGGCGCCACACGCGACGCCCCCATCAACTTTCCGGGGTCCTTGCCCGCCGCAATAGCCAGATTCTCCAGCATGCCGATGTCGCGCCGTATGCGCTCCAATGCCTCCATGTTGAATTCATAGGCCCGGATGTGATCAATCGGTTTGGCCGCCCCCACGGCAAAGGCGTTCTGACGTTCCACCACGCCCTTCACCCCCTCCGCCAGCACCCCCCCCAACCGCGTGGCGGTCTCGCTCTGTGCCGTCCCCTTCAGGGCGGCGGACAATGCGGAGGCGTGTTGCTCCATTTCGGTCAGCGTCGCTTCCGGAATGATCCAGATGTCCTTGAGTTGGACCTCGAAGGTGCGGGTTTGGCCGGGATCGAGTTCCACCGTCTTCCGCACATAGTAGGTCTTGCTGGCCACATCATAGGCCATGTCCAATCCAGCGGTATCCACCACATCCGCCGGCACCGCCGGCTTCGGCAAGAATGACTTCACCTCCACCGGTTGTTTTTCCGTCTTGGAGGGATTGATCGCCCGGATTTTGAGCACCACCGAAGCCGCGTGAACCGAACTGGCAAACCCCGCCGACAGCAGGGAGAACACCAGAACAACCCTGCCCCAGACTGCGAAACGAGCCCGGAAATGACGACATTCGCCAACCACCGTTCCGGGTTTCAGATTATGCTTCCGTGATAGAACCACAGGTGCACCCCCCCTCAATAGCGATTTTGCGCGATGTTACCAATCCTCATCCCTATCGGCAAACCAAAATACCCGCTACTCCCGCGTCACCACCGCCGACCCCTCGTTGCCGTACTGGTCACGAACCGTGACGATGTTGTCACCCTTGGCCCCGCTGTTGGCCTTGTAAACCGCATTGCTCCCCGAGTGACTGACAATCACCCCCAACCCCGGATTGGACACGCGCCACTCCAAAGGTAACGCCAGCGCCCCACTGACTGAAACCGTGAAAGCCACCACAGTACTGTTGCTCGACGAACCGCCAAGGGTTGCCGACGAGGGACTGATCGCCAGGCCATTGATCCCTTCGGCCTGTTCACACCCCGACCACACCCCGATCGCCATCATCCCCATCACCAGCGCAACACCGATACCACTGATTATTCTCATTCGCACTCCCCTCTTCATGTTTTGATTTCCACCCAAAAATACCTTAACCTATCACTCCCGCAAACCAAAAACTGTTACTTATCCCTCATCATCCCTTCCCTCCGCCCCTTGTAGGACGTGCTTCCCCGCAGGGGAGCGCGTGTCTTCTTCCCGTCCCCCCCACGGGCTCCCCATCCTACAACCCTCCCCATCAACCATGAACCATCAACCATTCACCATTCCCCACACCCCCATTCACCACCCACCCCCCCCACCCTCCCTCACACACACCTTCACCACCCTGAATACCTGCTGGGCATCACACACGCCCCGAACCACACCCTTGCGGTCAATCACCACATTCCCCCCTTGTTCCGGAATTCCGAAAAATGCGCCCACTTCACCCCGTCCATCAACCGCCACCGGGTACTCACCCCCCGCCTCCAACGCAAGTTTCCGGCCATTGGCCGTATCGTCCTGAACAGGCAGAACCCAGATGCACACCACGTCCTGAACGCCAAATTCCTTCTGCACCTGCGTCAAAAGCCGGGCCTCACCCGGATACTGGTGATTCAAGGATGCATCCACATAGGCGGAGGAGAACCGCAACACTACCACCTTGCCACGCAGGTCTTCCTCCCGAACAGCATCCCCATTCAACACCCCGCCCCGCAACCACCGTAACCCGGAAACCACGGTGGCATTCGCCGTCTCCGCCTTCGGTACTACGGCGGACATGCCGACGAATGCATTCCCCCGTTCGGCACCATTCGTTACGCCCGCGAACGGTTTGACACCTCCGGTGGCATTCGCCGTCTCCGCCTTCGGTACTACGGCGGACATGCCGGCGAATGCATTTCCCCTTTCACCCCCCCCTCTTTTCATCACAACATCCACATCCTGCCCCATCGGCTTGAGGCCCGGCACTTCACGATCAAGATACCCCTCGGCGTGCACCCGGAGCGTCACCAGGTTCTCCCTGACCTCCCGGAATGAAAAGAATCCCTCGTCGCTGGAATTCGTCACAGCCACTTGCCGCGCCACGGGTGGGGCCGTCCATACCGCTATCTCCACACCGATGCCGCGCCCCATCTCATCCACAACCCGCCCCCGGAGCGATACCTCCCCCATGGCCTGCATCGTCATCGTCTCCAGCACCCATGGAGGCATTCCCGCTACGATGACGCCAGGCCCCGGCACCAGTGTTACCGGGCGATCAAGTACATACCCCGCCTGCTCCGCCGTGAATACATAGCGCATCCCGGGGATCAAGCCGGCAACCGTATAGGCCCCGTTTTCGTCCGTGACGACAGGCGGCAATACCCGGTCAATCGGCACAGGAACAACCTCGCCTCCCGATTCAGACAGACCCGGCGCGTCCGTGCCCGGGCCTGCGGAATGAACACCCATGATGCGGATCCGGGCGCCCGCCACCGGCCGCCCGGCGCGGTCCACGACACGCCCTGCCGCGGCCTTCGTCATCCCCACTGTCAACACCACCGGCGCAACCGCGTCCCCCTGATGCAACACCACCGCCATGCCAGCCAGGAGTTGCTCCGGATGTTCGGCATAAAGCAATACATAGCGACGCCCATCCGCCAATTGTCCCGCACTTCGGCGGTCCACAAAGAACAGGCCGTTCGTATCCGTCACCGCTGGCGGTTCATCCCCCCATTCCCCGGCCATGACCCATGCCCGCCCCACCGGCGCACCGGCGTTGGTCCCCACCATCGGTGCCAGCACCACCCCTCGTATCCGGAACCGGTCAACCTCGCGGTCCAGTGCATTGATCGCCTCACGGGCACGCGGGACAAGAGGACTATCGCCCGGCAATCGCCTGATCAATTCCTGCCAGGCCTTGCGCGCTTCGTCCGCCCGTCCGCCCCGTTGCTCGCACACTCCAATCCTGTAAAGAACCCGACCTGCCAGCGCCATATCCTTATCCGTTGCCGCGCTCAGCACTTCACGATACCCCGACAGGGCATCCTGGACCCGCCCCCTCAGTTCCTGTTCATAAGCAGTCGCAAACCGGGCCGCCAGAGGCAACTCAGCGCCAATTGCAAATCCGCAACTCAACAAAATCATGAACAATCTACACAGCATTGCAATTATTCCTCTATCCTGCATTCACTGTGGGAGGGGCGCTATGCCATACCCCCCCGCCCTCCCCCGCCCGGGCGCATCTCCGGGTCCTGGTGGTATGACGTCAGCCGCCCACCGGGCTCGTCCCGGTGGAGGCCAACGTTGAACACCTGGGCCGGACCTGCCCATCACCCAACTTTCTTCACCCGCGGCACAAGGCCGCGGGTATCGCCAAAACTCGGAGATGCGCCCCCCGCCGCCCCTGAGTTCTCCCGTCCCTTTGCGCCCTTCGTGAACTTTGTGGTAAAATCTCTTCCCCTCGCCCCCTCCATCAACCATGACCCATTAACCATTCCCCTCCCCTCCCCTCCCCTCCATCAACCATGACCCATTAACCATTCCCCTCCCCTCCCCTCCATCAACCATGACCCATTAACCATTCCCCCTCCCCCCCCCCCTCCCTCCCCCTCCCTCCCTCCTCACTTCGCAAACTTGTACCCCACCCCATGAACCGTCAGGATATGCTTTGGCTTGTGCGCATCCTTTTCAACTTTGGTCCGCAACATGGCCACAAAAGTATCCAGGGATCGCTGGGTTCCATAATACTCCATCCCCCACACCTCCCGCATCAGAACTTCCCGCGACAACGAAACCCCTTCATTGGCCGCCATATAGGCCAGCAGATCAAACTCCGTGCGGGTCAGGGCAATCTCCTTGCCCTTGTGCGCAAAGGTACGCGCCACCGTATCAAGCACACAATCGCCAAACTTGTATTGCTTCGTGCCGACAGAAGGCTTCTCAGCCCGGGCCAGGACCACTTTCACCCGCGCCAGAAGTTCCTTGATGCTGAAAGGTTTCGTCACGTAGTCATCCGCCCCGGCATCAAACCCCGCCAACTTGTCCGCCTCCTCCTTGCGTGCCGTCAACATGATCACCGGCATCATCAAACGCTTGTTGCGAATCGTCCGACAGATGTCCGTACCGCTCATATCGGGCAACATGACATCCAAAAGAAGAAGATCCGGCGTTCGTTCAATGGCCAGTTTTACCGCTTCCGCGCCCATCCCGGCGGTAAGGACACGGTATCCCGCCACCTTGAGATTCTCTTCCAACCCCAGCATCAGCGACTCATCGTCTTCAACAACCAGTATGGTCTTCTGCTTGTTCATGTATCCTCCTCGATGAATTCAATTCCCGTGGTTATAATTCCGCCCATCCATCGTTGTAGCACCGACCTGTGGTCGGCTCCCCCATCCCCATCCTGTGCATCCTGTATATCCATGAATCCCAGTTCCTGCTTCGCGTCCGCCCCCTCAAACCCTCCGATCACAGATCGGTGCTACACTACAATCCCCCTCCCCGCATCCGTCCCCCTTGGTATCCTAACTTAGTGGTAAAGTTCCCCGCCCCCTCTGGTCTGTTGTCTGTAGTCTTTTCCCATCCTCCCAATTCCCAACTCACCCTCCACCCTCCCCCATCAACCATCAACCATTCACTCTTCACCATTCACCATCAACCATCAACCATTCACCACTCCCTCTTCTTCCCCATTCTGGATTCTGGATTCTGGATTCCTCCCCTCCCCCTCCCCCCTCCCTCCCCTCCCCCCCTTCACCCTTCCCCCGCCGGAAGAATCACTTTGAAAGTGCTTCCCTCCCCCGCCAAACTTTCAATCTCAAACCGCCCCTTGTGCGCCTGAATTACATGCCGGCACAACGCCAGACCAAGCCCGATACCCTTGGCATTCTTCTCCGCCGCCTTCCGTCCCCTCGTGTAAGGCCGGGCAATCCGCCGGACGTCCTCCTTGCTCATCCCCGCCCCATGATCCCGCACCGTAATCTCAACATAACCACGGGGCCGACTCCCGTGAAACCACCGACGCACAAACTGCCGCCATCCCCCACCATTAACCATTAACCATTCACCATTCCCATCCCTCCCCCCACCACTCCCCATTAACCATTCACCATTCCCATCTCCCCCCCCACCACTCCCCATTAACCATTCACCATTCACATCTCTCCCCCCACCATTAACCATTAACCATTCACCATTCCCCCCCCTCCTCCCCTTCACCGCCACCTCAATCGCATGGATATGCCCCGAGTACTTTACCGCGTTGTCCAACAGATTGAAAACCACTTGTTCAATGGCGCCGGCGTCAAACCATACCGGACCCAGGCCGGATTCGACATCCAAACGGATAACCCAACCCTGCCCGTCTCCCTCGCTCTGATCACCCAGGACCACCGCGGCGCCAATGCCGGTCGCAAACGTCTCCACCGTCTCCCTGACCACTCCCGCCACATCCCCCTCGGTAAAGCGATACCGCAACATCCCTTCGCCGTACCGGATGAAGTACAGCGCGCGGTCAGTCAGGCGGCTGAGCCGGTCACTTTCCTTGAGAATGGCGCCCAAAAACTTCTTCCGCTTCGACTCATCCTGTACCCGGTCCAGAAAGAGACTCTCCGCCAGCATCCGCATCGAGGAAAGCGGGGTCCGGAGATCATGGGATACCGCCGCCGCAAAATCGCTGTGTTCCCTGGACTTTTGAATCTCCCATGCCGCTTCCCGCCACATCAGCCACCCGCCGACAAGCACCCCGAGCATCAACAGCGCCCCGCCCATCCCGTAGAGTCGCTTCTGCAGAATGGCATTGGCCGCAAACGCGCGCGGCTCCGCAGGCGTTGCCGTAATGACAAACCTGTCCAGCGGCGGGGCCAGTCGCCGTTCCGCCAGCACGATAATGTCCGGCCCCGGCTTCCTGCCGGCCTCCTGCACACCGCAAGTCACCTTGATCCCGGCCTGCCGACCTTCCTGTCGGGCCAATGACGCCACCGCATCCGCCAACCGGTGCCGATCAAACTGTAAGACCGCCAACAGGCCCGCATGCATTGCCGGATTCGGAGGGGTCACAAGATAGTCGTTGGTCCCGAACCGCACCCATTGCCACCCTTCCTCACCCGCCACTTTGGCAATACCACCGAAGTCCCGTTCCAGTCGCTCGTGGTCGGCGCCACTCACCGCATAGGCTCGCAAACACTCCCCCCATCGGATGTCATCCCCAGGGTCCCCCAACCTCAACACCAGCAATTGCCTCTGTAACGGCGGCAAAATGTCAAACCTCTCCACGGCGCGCTGGCGCATCCCACGGCGACTCTCCTCCGCTGCCGCCTGACGTCCCGTCGCCTCATGAAGATCAGCCAGATCCCCAAGCGCGACGAGATCAAGGTGGAACCCTTCCTCGGGATCACGCAGGGGAATGGGGTTCGCACCGCGCCTGGCGCCGCCGCCGGAAATCTCCACGCAAGTCAGCAGACTCTCCAGGGCACGATCCGGCTGCCGGGCCACTTGATATCCCCGCGCCAACCGCAACAGGACCATGGCGCGGACTGCCGGCGCCAAATCCGGGCTGTCCAAGAGCCGCCGGTAGACGGCCAGGTTTACCTCGATGTTGGTCGCCGCATTGACCTGTTGGTCAGCCTGACGTAACGCTGTCAGCGACAACGCACTCTTGGAATCCACGTCCACGGGCTCTTCGGCAACGTCGGGTAATCCCGCCGGATAAAGAAGCCCCTTCCCTCCATCCACGACAAACACCCCGCTGATCCAGGGATGGCGCCCCCCCATATCCGCGACCACCTGGGTGGTCTGGACAAAATGCAGGCGGGGAACAAGACGGGGCAGCAATTCCCCACCCACCTGATCGCGCAGGCTGTTCAGGTTGGCGCCCCATGAAGCGGCCACGGCATCCAGAACCCGGTCCGCCTCCCGGGCCATACGATCCCGGAGTACGATCTGCCAGTTCCCGAGAACCCGCCCGGCCAGAAACGACAACATCGCCGACGGCCCCACAATCAAGACCAGGGCAAGCACAATCAGTTTAAGTTCGCGCCGCATGATAATGGCACCAAGAATGTAACACCGACCTGTGGTCGGCCCGCCCTGTAACACCGACCTGTGGTCGGCCCGCCCTGTAACACCGACCTGTGGTCGGCCAT
>CAZHRU010000034.1:0-26012 GCA_964535015.1 uncultured Verrucomicrobiota bacterium
TCTCGGGTTCAAATCCCGACGGCCCGACCATTCTTCCCCTCAGGGTAGATGGATGTTCCGGCGGATGCGGTCGGCCAGGGTGGTGGGGTCGGTGCGGTTAAGGCGTTCCAGGACCCGTTCCCAGCGATAGGCGAAACTCCCATGTTCATCACGTTGGCGTTGCTTGAAAAGCGTGTCAAACGCGCGTTTGCGCTTGCGGTATTCCTGTTGTATGTAGATGAATCGTTCCAGGAAGGCCTCGATGTAGGTGGCAGCCACGTCCTTCGGGCAGGCGATGAATGACAACCGGCGGTTGATCGGCGCGGCATAACCGGGGGCTTGTTGTTCCAAAGGGTGCATATACTCGACGAACGTTCCCGTGTGGTCTGAAACAATGATTTCCTGCGGTCGACCGGTGGCGTCTTCCAAAAGGATCTCATCGCCATCGTCGAACAGGACCTGATCGGTCAGGTTCATTCGTCCAACGATGATGTTTGGGGCGGCGGTGCGGCCCAGGATCTCGGCAAACTTGAGGCTGTATCCCGGGTCAATGAAACGGGATTTGGGGATCTTGTCGGTGGCCATACCGGGAACATATTCGCGTTCAAAATAGGTGGACCATATCGTCTGGCCTTCGTATTCGTGGCGGGACCCATAGTAGCGCTCGGAAATCTTGCGGGTGGTGGTGCGCGGCGGGAGGTTCATGCCGAGTTGGCGGCATCCCAGACGTCGGTCCATAATGTAGTCGGTGTATTCCTCGGCCTGCATGATGGCGGTGAGGAGGTCCTTTTGTTCCTCAAGGTGTTCGCGGATTCCCCATTTTTGCATGCGGATGACTCGGACGAAGGGGCGTTCGGTTTGGCGCTGTTTGATTTCGGCTACATAGACATCGCGGCGTCCGGCGCTGGCGGGGCGGTTGGACAGGGTGCTGATGATCTTGCCCACGTTGACATATTCAATGTCGCCGAATTCGCGCAGGAAGTTGAAGATGAAACCGCGGGCCTTCTCGTCGCACAGGGAGCGAAGTTCCGGCGCGACGGGTTGATGGTCCAGTTCCTCGAAGATCGAATCAAACAGCAATTCGCCTTCTTCGATACGGCCGCCGGGTAGCCATTCAATTTGCATGAAGAATTCCGAACTCATGCCGAACATGACTTCCTCGGGCACGACTTGTTCGTCCTGCCCAATCAAGGCGGAGAACATGAGATTGCGCCACTCGGTGTGATCGGGGTTGTCCTCGAGCAGGTTGGGGGGGACGGTGGCGGTGAAGCGATCCTTGAGGGCTTCATAGCAGTGGCGGACATTGTCGGCGGTCATCTGGCTGGCATCGCACTGGGGGATATCGGCATGGGAGAACGCGCCCTTGGTGGCGAAGAAGGAGACTTCGGGGCGGCCCATCCGGTTATAGCGTCCTGAGAAGTCGCGGATTTCGAGCAGGTGGGCGACCAGTTCCGCATCCGGCAGGGCGCCGAGTTCAGAGAACTGCTGTAAGGTCAGGTAGCGGGTTCCACAGACGTGGCTGTAGTAGTAGATGGAACGGCCGCCAATGGGGATCATGGAGGCGCGGATCATCTGCTTCATTTCCTCGGCGCTGTGGGGCCAGGGTGCGATTCTCCAGTTTTCGCCGCGGACCTTGATGGCGTGGTGGATTTGATCGTTCATGGCGTTCAGGAACTTGATCTGCCGTTTGGAGACGAGTTCCTGCAAAAGATCGTCGGCTTCGAAAGCGAGGGGCATGTTCTCGGGGTCAGGGCGGATGAGGACGGTATCCTCATTCATGATCAGGTCCACGGACTGTTGCCACTCAACCATTTCCTCTTCGTCGGTGAGAGGGGGCAAGCCACTGGCGTTACGTTCCGCATTGATGGCCGCCACATAGGCCATGCGTTGGGTGGCGTGAATGCCGGGCAGGGTGACTAACGTCCGGGTGTGGGGAAAAAGGGTTCCGATGCGGGACTTGAGTTTCCCTGCCGGATCCCTGGCGAAAAAGAGGTCTCCCATGATTCGGATTGGCATGGAACATTGATAGCACCGTTGCGGGTCCCTGGACAAGATTTATGAAATGACAGGACAAGGGCAATGTGTACGATAGGGGTATGAAGAGCATCTACACAACGACGATCACCGATGAGGCGCGGCGACGGGGTATTGCTGTCCGGGTGATTGAATCGCGCACCCCGATCTTTCTTTTGCGGCATGGGGGTCGTGAAATCCGGTGCTACAACTCGCTGACCGACCGGGTTGGGGCGGTGACGTTTCATTTGGCCCAGAACAAGCGGTTAGCGAACCATTTTCTGAAGTCCAAGGGATTTGCGGTTCCGGATCAGGAGTTGTTTGTGGAAATGGCGCAAGCCGAGAATTTCCTGCGGCGCCATTGGCGGATCGTCGTCAAACCTTGTACGCAGTGGGGCGGGCGTGGGGTGTCGGTGGCTGTGACCACGGTAGAGGAGTTGTGCAAGGCCGTGAACCGGGCGAAGCGTTTCGAGGAGGAGATCATCCTGGAGCAAAGTGTCCAGGGTGAAGACTACCGTCTGATTTTTGTGAATTACCGTTATGTCGCGGCCATCCTTCGGAGGCCGGCGGCAGTGCGGGGCAACGGGGTGGATACCGTGAGGCGGTTGGTGCTGGCGTGGAACAGGGAGGCGCGTGTGCGGGATCGGAGCAATATGATTCCGATGGACGTCGAAACCGAGCGGCATCTCAGGGTTTTGGGTAGGGCATGGGGTGATGTTCCGCGGCGGGGTCAGCGGGTGCAGGTGCGGTTGACGTCCAACTATCACACGGGCGGAACGATTGAGATTGTCACCGACCGTATTCCGCGTGAATTGATCCGGGAAGCCGGGCGTGTGGTGCGAGCCTTGAAGGTTCCGGTTATCGGGGTTGATTTCCTGGTGAATGCCAGGACGGGGCGGCGCTGGATTATCGAATTGAGTCCTGATCTGGCCATATCGCCGCCGGAGGGCGCGGAAGTGGCCCGGCGGTTTCTGGACTATCTATTCCCGGAGACGGCGGGGGTGTGAGGGGTGGTACGGGGTAGCAGGGCCGAGAGTTCGGCCACATCGCGCCATGGGATTGCGCCCCGGTTCAGGAGGGCGTTAACCCTGGTGACGGCTTCCTTTTGCGGCGTGTAATCCCTTGTTTCGATTCCCGTGGCCAGAAAGACCGGGCGACCCGCTGCTTGAACGTGTTCCAGCAGGGCCAGGTTGGCCAGATTGCCGGCTCCGAAGGGGACGGGAGTCAGGACGGCGGCGGAGGCTGCCGCGACCAATTCCAAGGCCTTGTCCAGTGCAGCGGGGCCGATGGGGGAGAAGGGTTGTTCCAGGGCGACCTGGGCGCCGAGGGCTGTGGCAACGGCGGCATCGAGATCGCCCTGGTTCAGGACGCCGGCGCTGAGGGTATAGCCGCTCAGGGTCAGGCGGCGGAGTGTTTCCTCGCCACAGCCGCCACCGGCGACGACGTGGATCGCGATGCCGTTGCCGGTCTTGCCGCCGTGCAACCGGGGGGCCGGCAGGATGCTGAGCGATCCGGTGCGGGTATCCTCATGAACACGGACGTCGCAGTGATAGATCTGGCGCAGGGCGGTTTCGGTCAGGACCTCGGCGGGGCGTCCGTCGGCAACGATCCGTCCGTGATCCAGCATGATTAACCGGTGGCTGAATTCGGCGGCAAGTTGGAGGTCATGACTGATCATCATCACGGTGACGCCGCTCTCGGCGTTCAGGCGTTCGACCAGTTGCATGATTTCCAGGCGATGGTTGATATCCAGCCGGGACGTGGCCTCGTCCATGAGGATGATGCGCGGTTCCTGGGCGAGGGCCATAGCCACGATGGCCCGTTGGCGTTCGCCGCCGCTCAGTTCGTTCAGGGGGCGGTGGCGGATGTCGGCCACATCGGTGTAGACCATCGCGCGTTCGGCGATCTGGCAGTCCCGCGCGGAGGGATTGGCGAGGCGGCCGATGGAAGCGGTTCGTCCCATCATGACAACTTCCTCGACGGAGTAGGGGACGGGGATATCCAGTTCCTGGGGAACCACGGCGAGGTAGCGGGCTCGTTCCTGTGGCGGGATGTGTTGAATGGGATTGCCGAAGACGGAGACGTAGCCCGATTGGGGGGCGAGCCAGCCGGAGAGTACTTTGAACAAGGTGGATTTGCCGGCGCCGTTGGGGCCGAGAATGCCGATCATTTCCCCCTCGAGGACCTGCAGGGAAACGTCGTGAAGCACGGCGTTGTTGCGGTAGCCGGCGGTAACGTGGTTGAGGTGGAGGGCGGTCTTCATGATAACCACTGGTTATTCTGACGTTTCCGGAGCAGGAAGAGGAAGAAGGGGCCCCCGACCAGGGCGGTGACGACCCCCACGGGGATTTCGGCGGTCAAGAGGGTTCGTGCCAGGGCGTCGCAGGCGGCGAGGAAGGCGCCGCCGCCCAGGGCCGAGGCGGGGATGAGGCGGCGGTGATCGGGGCCGACGAGATTGCGCATAATATGCGGGACGACCAGGCCGACAAACCCGATCAGTCCTGAAATGCCGACGGCGGCGGCGGTGATCAAGGTGGCCAGGAGGAGGCCGGCGCCGATGGCCAGACGGACGCGGATGCCGAGGTAGTGGGCCATATCGTGGCCGAGGGTCAGGGCGTTGAACTCCGGCGCGAGGAGCCAGATGCCGATGCACCCTGTCAGCACCACGCTGCCGGTGACGGCCAGCAGGGCGTTCGACGCGATATCCAGGTTTCCCAGCATCCACCAGAGAATACTGTGCATGCCTTCCACCGGGGCCACTGACACCAGGAACATCAGGAGGCTGGAGCAAAGCGAACTGACAATGACGCCGCTGAGGATGAGGCCATAGAGCGACGGGATGGATCCGGAGGTTGAGGACAGTGCGTAGACGGCGATCAGGGTGGCGCCGGCCAGAAGGAAGGCGGAGAAAGGAAGCGTGAACGGACCCAGGGCGGAGAACCCGGTGAGGATGGCCAGAGCGGCACCGAGTCCCGCGCCACTACTGACTCCCAGAACATAGGGTTCGGCCAGCGGATTCCGCAGGATGGCTTGGAGAACAACACCGGCGGTTGAGAGGGCGGCGCCGACGATCAATCCGGCGAGGACGCGGGTTACCCGCAGGAGCAGGATATCGTGTTGCGTGGTCCAGTCGGGCAGACCGATACCGGCGGGGCCCATGAGGAGGCACAGGGCGAGGATCGCGGGACTGATGCCGACGACCAGATAGAAATGACGATTACGGTTTGTCATGAGCCTCCCGCAGGCAGTGTTGGATGGCCGCGATGCCTTCAATCAGGCGCGGCCCCGGACGGAGGACCAGGTTGTTGTCCATGCCGGCATAGACGCGGCCGGACCGGACGGCTTTGACGCCGCCCCAGCCGGGGTGATTAAGAATCATTTCGCGTGCGGGTGTGGTGCTTGCCATAAAGAAACAGAGAATAACATCCGGGTCACGGCTGACAACCCATTCCCCGGAGACTTGGAAATAGTCGCGCTGGATGGTGTCGCCCACGTTTTTTCCACCGGCCAGTGTGATAAGTTCCGTAAGAAAACTCTTATTCCCGGCAGCCGTCAAGGGATCGTTCCAGATCAGGACGAGAACGCGGGGGCGTTGTTCGGGAGGGGGTATTTGGCGGCGAAAGGAGGCGATGTGCGACTCCATGGTGGAGGCAAGGTTCGTGGCGATGGCGTCGCGTCCCAGCAGGTGGCCGACGGTTCTGATGGCAGAGGGGATATCGTCGAGTTGTGTACAGGTGATGTGAATGGGGTTGAGGCCGGCGCGGGTCAGGCGGGCGGGGATGGATTCGTCGGCGAGGTCGGTGTAGAGGACCAGATCGGGGCGGGTGGTCAAGAGACGTTCCATGGAGGGGACGCCGAACTCGCCGACGATGGGTAGGCGGGCGGCGAGTTCGGGTGGGTAGTCGCAGGCGGAGGATCGGCCGACGAGTTGATCGGCGGCGCCGAGGGCAGACACGATTTCAGTGACACTGGGGGCGAGGGAGGCAATGCGCGCCTTGGCACCAGTGGCAGGAGGAGGAGTGGGTTGGGGATTGCCGCACCCGGCGGCAAGGAGTGTTATAAGGAGCAGGGCAAGGATGGGATGGGGTTTCATGTGGATCTAGCGACAGGAAGCCAGGCGGATAGCGTAGAGAATGGCAGCGCGCATGCTGGAAGGGTTGGCACGACCCGTCCACGCGAGGTCGAAGGCGGTGCCGTGGTCGGGTGAGGTCCTGACGATGGGGAGGCCGAGGGTGATGTTCACACCGGTCTCGAAGGCAAGCATTTTGAAGGGGATGAGACCCTGGTCGTGGTACATGCAGATGTAGGCATCGGTGCGGGCGAGGCGGCTGGGCAGGAATGCGGTGTCAGGGGGAATGGGACCCTCGACCAGAAATCCCTCCGATTGCGCCATCGAGACTGCCGGAGCGATGATGTCGTGTTCCTCGGTGCCCAGGAGTCCGTTCTCGCCGCCATGCGGGTTCAAGCCGCAGACAGTCAGATGGGGAGTTGAGCCCCGGAGGGTCTTCATAGCGGTGGCGGTCAGCCGGATGACGGTGAAGATCCGGTTTTGGGTCAGCAGGGCGGGTACGTTGGCGAGGGCCGTGTGAGTGGTGACGAGGCTGGTGGTGATGGGGTCCGAGGCGAGCATCATGCAGTAGTGGCTGGTTCCGGTGAGGTCGGCGAGGAGTTCGGTGTGACCGGGATGGGGAATACCGGCGAGGTGAAGGGCCTCTTTGCTGAGGGGGGCGGTAACGATCGCGTGGGCCCGGCGGGAGAGGGCTTCGGTGGCGGCGGCGACTACGCACCGATGGGCGGCGGTGCCAGAGGCTGCGGAGCATTGACCGGGAGTGATGACATGGCCTGCCAGGCAATCCATGTCGACGATGCAGGCCTGATGGTTGCAGGCACCGGTCCATTGTTGGAATGGGATTACTGGATGGGGGATGGGGATGTGGGTGGCTTTGGCGACATGCCGCAGGAGGGTGGCGTCGGCGAAGAGGACAGGGGTGCAGGCGGCCAAGACGGTTGGATCGGTCAGCATGGCGAGGCATAACTCGGGGCCGATACCGGCTGGATCGCCCATGCTTAGGGCGATGACGGGGAGGGAAGATGCAGTCGGCTGGTGTTCTTGGGTGGTCATGGCAGCATCCTTGTCATAAAAATACCCATTGGAGTCAAGAACGGCGTTGGGAGGGGGCGAGTCTCTGAGTTTTGGCGAGCCCCGCGGCCTTGTGCCACGGGTGAAGAAAGTTGGGGGACGGACAGGTCCGCCGCGAACGTTCAACGTTTGCCTCCACTGGGACGAGCCCGGTGGGCGGCTGACGTCATAGCGCCAAAACTCAGAGATTCGCCCCATGGTGACTTGATGCGCATCATTTCCGGTTGCGGTTTGGTGATGGCGCGTGATATGAAAGAAGAATGAATACGAAAGCATGTATCGTGGTTCTCTGGATGGCTCTTGCCGTCACCGCCTGGGCGCGTTTGGGTGAAACCAAGTTGGAATGCATGGATCGGTATGGCCAAGCCGTTGCGAGTTTGCCGGGCATCGGCAATCTTACGGGTGTGGATGTTTACGTGAAGGATGATATTGCCGTCAGTCTTTTCTTTGTCAGGACTTCCGATGAGGACGCGCAGTGTGGTTTGGTTATTTATTCCCGGCTTCGTCCCGACATGCAGTCTGAACCGCAAGTCGTTGCGCCGTCCGGCAGACGGGGCGTGGTCGTGCCGGTAGGGGAGATCACTACGAACGAGCAGGATGTTGTGTTGGCGACTGTGCCTGGACGGTGGGAGGGCTATTCTGGTCCGTCATCGTTGAAGGGGCGTTCGGACAAGGTGATTCCCATTGGCGGCCCATCCAGTCCCACGATCAAGAATCGCGAGGTGACGTCTTTGGCTGTGAAGAAGGCGTTTGAAGTCCTCTATTCGCCAAACGCGAGAAAGACCTTTGGGTCCACTCCGAAAGATATTGCCCACATCGGGCCGAAGACATTTGCTTTCCGCATCGGGGGTGGATTGGCGTTCTGTTCGTATGATGCGGTGGGGGCCCTTGACGCCTGGACTGATTACGTGGAGGCACAGCGCGCAAAAGCCCAGCGTGCCAGGAAAGACGGAGTGAAGGGGCTTTAGGGGCCGAGAGGCGTGTGGATCCAGCCAGTGCCTTCGGGTGATTCGATGCGGATCCACTCTTCCGAGCGGGATTCCACTTTGGCGGCCGTATCGTGTTTCAATGTAAACAGGACCATAGCACCTGTTGCCGGGGCCAGGCGGACTTCAGTGTTTCGCGGGACGTTGATCTGTTCGATGGGGGTGTTGACAAAGCGCGGAAGGAATCGTTCCCAGAGTGTGGGGGTGGTGGTTCTTTGGGGGGGAGGGGGTGGTGGTGGGGCGGCGTTAGTGCGTGGTGAGTAGACGGGTTGGACCGGGGCGCGTTCGGCGTGGAAGGTTAGGGGAAAGGGGCCGGCGGTCTGTGTCTCGTATTGGCTGGTGCGGGGGTTGAAGAAGGTAAACGACAGGGCCGGGAGGGCGGAGAGGGATGGATCGGTCGGGATGACGGTTTGGCGGAACGAGCGTGTGGTAGACGAGTTTTCAGCAGGGACGGGTTTTACCTCGTAGGCCTTCACACCATCGATGGCAGGTAGGGAGGGTGGTGCGAGTGATTCAGGAAGTCCGATGCCTTCGATGCGGATCTCGATGGTCACGAGATCGCCGAGGGCGATGTCAAGTGGGGTGGCTTTTGCGAGGAGGCGGAAGTCGCCGATGGCTCCTGAGAACGTCGGTGGGCGACCCTGGGCAGGTAGGGGGAGGATGGTCAAGGCGAGTGTTTCAGAGGAAAAGGCGGTCGGGAAGGTCTGGCGTTGCGTGAAGAAATAGGAGCGAGTTTCGCGGACGAGGGTGCCGTGTAAGGTGGGGGCTATGACGAGAGGGCCGGCGGAAGGAGCCATGGAGCGGGCGCGGAAACGGCGGACTTCATAGAGGCGGTCTTCGACGGCTTCCTGCTCGACCGGAAGTTCCTGGAAGGGGTCGTAACGGAGGGTGTTCGGCGGGGGCATGCCGGAGATGGTGATGGATTTGTCGAGAGAGTCGCCCGCGGTGTAGATGGCCAGGGTGAGGTCGAAGAATTGGCCGGCATAGAGGCGGGCGGGTTGGGTCGAAAAGCGGGCGAAGCGTTCGGGGGCCCCATGGGCGTTGAGTTGGGCAAGGAGGAGCAAGAGCCCGATAAGGCCGGTGCCAAGGCGATGATGGAGGTTGGTGTTCAACAGGCTGGTCAAAAATGGGTTAATACTTCATATTTGCGCCTTTGTGATTGAGTGTCAACGGGAGAACGAGAGTCATGATCCTGTATATCGTCACGGAGACGGCGGAGAAGTACAAGGGTGGGAACTGGCAGTCGCAGAAGTTGGCGTTGGAGGCAGCCTCGGGTGACTTCTGTCTGGTGGTTCACTACAAGCAGGTGAGTCTCAACGTGTTGCGCGAGTTGAAGCCATGGGCCATCTGTCACAGTGGCTCATCGACGCCTTTTGAGGACTATGATATCCGGCGGTCGGCGGGGTATCGAGAGGTGGTATTAAAGTCGGCCATTCCGCAGTTGGGGATTTGTGGCGGGCATCAGTTGATCGGCTGTTTCTATGGTTCGACGTTGGGGTTGATGCGGAAGGTGGGGGCTGATGATGCGGATCATAACCCGAAATACCATCCGGGTGAGTATAAGGAGTGGGGGGTCTATACGGTCAACGTGGTGAAGGAGGATCCTCTTTTTGCCGGACTTGGAGGGAGAATCCGTGTGCAGCAGTTCCACCGGAGCGAGATCAAGCGGCTTGGCAAGGATCTGGTGTTGTTGGCCAGTTCGCGGGATTGTCGTGTGCAGGCCTATGTCCACCGGCGGAAGCGGATTTATGGTGTTCAGTTCCATCCGGAGGAGGCGAGTGAGGCGTATCCGGACGGGGTGGCCGTCCTGCGGAATTTCTTCAAACTGGCGGCATCTCGACATTGAGAGGCCGATTATGTTATTAACAGGCCCATGAAAGCATCGCTCAAGCTCAGGGAAAGTGTGGCGGACGTTCGCCGCGTGGTGGTCAAGATAGGCAGCCGGGTTCTGGTTCAGAAGACCGGGCGACCGGAGCACCGACGAATTCGTTCATTGGTGGCGGAACTAGCCCGGTTGCGCCAGAATGGCATTGATTTGGTTGTGATTACGTCGGGAGCCATCGGGGCGGGCATGGAGGCGCTGGGGATGAGGGAGCGGCCGACCGAATTGCCTGATCTTCAGATGGCGGCGGCGGTAGGGCAGTGCCGGTTGATGACGACCTACGACAAGTTGTTTGCTGCCAAGAAGTGCAAGGTGGGGCAGGTGTTGTTGACGCATGATGATTTCAACCACAAGATCCGGCTGACCAACGCGCGGCGCACCATGGAGAACATGTTGCGCCACAAGGTGATACCGATTGTGAACGAGAACGATGTGGTGGCGGATGAGGAAATCCGGGCGGACATCAAGTTGGGGGACAATGATTTTCTGGCGTCGCTGGTAGTCAAGATGATCCGGGCCGACCTGCTGATTATTCTAAGTACGACGGACGGGTTGCGGGCACCGGGGATCGGCGGGAAGAGTCGTCGGGTTTCGTATCTGGAGAAGGTGGATGCGAAGTCGCTGGCGTTGGTGACGGGGCAGAAGGGGAACCTGTCCAAGGGAGGGATGGGGTCAAAGTTGAAAGCGGCCCAAGGGGCGGCGCATGCGGGATGCCACGTGGTGATTGCGGACGGGCGGCGGGCGGCAAATATCGGGCGGGTGATGAACGGGGAGGATGTGGGAACGTTTGTGGTGGCGTCGTTGGGTGGTTGAGTGGCGGGAAGGACTGGATCCCATGGGTATTCATGAAGAAATGGTGGAGTTGGGCGATCGGGCGGTGGTGGCGTCGCGCGAGTTGGCGCGACTGACGGCGCGCAAGAAGAACGGTATTCTGCAGGCGATGGCCGATGAGATTGAAGCCCGGCGTGAAGGGATCAAGGCGGCCAATGCGGTGGATGTCGCGGCGGCGAAGGCCGGGGGCATGACGGTGGCGCTGGTTGACCGGTTGACGTTGACCGATTCGCGGATCAACGCGATGGCCAAGGATTTGAGGGAAGTTTCGGGTCTCAAGGATCCGGTGGGTGGAGTGATCAGCCGGTGGATTCGCCCAAACGGATTGGAGATCGTGAAAGTCCGTGTTCCGATCGGGGTCATCGCCATGATTTACGAAGCGCGGCCGAATGTGACGGCGGATGCGGCGGGGCTTTGTTTCAAGGCGGCCAATGCGGTCATTTTACGGGGTGGCAAGGAATCCATGCAGTCCAATCTGGCCATTGTGGAGGCGTTGAAGGCGGGTGGGTTAAAGAAGGGCATGCCGGCGAATGCGATCCAGTTGGTGGCCACGACCGACCGTGACGCGGTGCGGGAACTGGTGCAATTGGAAGGGAAGGTTGACGTGGTGATTCCGCGCGGCGGGGAGGGGTTGATCCGGGCGGTGGTGGAGCAGGCGCGGGTTCCGGTGATCAAGCACTACAAGGGTGTGTGCCATACCTATGTGGATGCCTCGGCGGATCTTGAGATGGCGCTGAAGATTTGCGAGAACGCCAAGTGTCAGCGACCGGGAGTCTGCAACGCCATGGAGACGCTGTTGGTGCACGGCGACATTGCCCCGACGTTTCTGCCGATGGTTGCCGGATTGCTGGGGAAAGAGGGTGGAGTGGAGTTGCGAGGCGACGAGGCGGCGCGCGCGATAGTGCCTTCCATGAAGCCGGCGACGGAAGAGGACTGGTATGCGGAATATCTGGACTTGATTCTGGCGGTGCGGGTTGTGCCGTCGGTCAAAGCGGCGGTTGACCATATCAACCAGTATGGATCCAATCATTCGGATGCGATTATTGCGAATGCGGCGGACGTTCAGAAGGTCTTTACCCAGGATGTGAATTCAGCGGCGGTTTATGTGAACGCTTCGACGCGGTTCACGGACGGGGGTGAGTTCGGGATGGGGGCGGAGATCGGGATCAGCACGGACAAGTTGCATGCCCGCGGGCCGATGGGGTTGGAGGAGTTGACCACCTACAAGTACGTGGTGCGCGGGACCGGTCAGGTTAGGGAGTAGGAGAAATCCCGGGTTCGCATGCCTGATACCGCCACAAAGCTTCAGCATTTCACCGAATCGGTCATTCGGGAAATGACGCGGGTGGCCCAACGGCACCAGTCGATCAATCTGGCCCAGGGGTTTCCCGACTTTGATCCGCCGCCGGAACTGCTTGAGGCGCTGGAACGGGCGGTGCGGGGGCCCCATCACCAGTATGCGGTGACCTGGGGGGCACCGCGCTTTCGCGAGGCGTTGGCGCGCAAGATTACCGCCTGCTCCGGGGTGGCGGTGGATCCCGACCGGCATCTCGTGGTGACGTGCGGCAGTACCGAGGCGATGATGGTGGCGATGATGACCGCCTGCAACCCGGGGGATCGAGTGATCATCTTTTCCCCGTTCTACGAAAACTATGCGGCCGATGCGATTTTGTCGGGAGCGGAACCCATTTTTGTTCCGTTGCGGCCGCCGGACTTCGGGTTCGACCCGGCGGAGCTGGAAGCGGCCTTTGCGAAGAAGCCCAAGGCCCTGGTACTGTGCAACCCGTCGAATCCCTGCGGCAAAGTGTTCATGCGGGCCGAATTGGAGTGTATTGCGGAGTTGGCTGAGAAGTACGACGTGTTTGTGATTACCGATGAGGTGTATGAGCACATCGTGTTTGCGCCACACCGGCATATGTATTTCAGTGCGTTACCCGGCATGGCGGATCGGACCATCGCCTGTAATTCGCTCTCCAAGACTTATTCCATCACTGGTTGGCGGTTGGGATATGTGCAGGCATCGGCCCGTGTGATTGAAGGGGCGCGGAAAGTGCATGATTTCCTGACGGTGGGAGCGGCGGCGCCGTTGCAGGAGGCGGCGGTCACAGCGTTGAATTTCCCCGCCTCCTATTATGCCGACCTTGGAGCGATGTATGCCAGGAAGCGGGAATTATTCCTGGGGCTGCTCCGGAAGGCGGGACTATCCTTTACGGAACCGCAGGGCGCCTACTATGTGCTGGTGGATGTATCGGACTGGGGGTTTGCGAACGACCGGGTTGCGGCCGAGTGGTTTGCCAGCGAGGGTGGAGTGGCCGGGGTGCCTGGTTCGAGTTTCTTCCGGGAGAAGGTACCGCCGATGATCCGGTTCCATTTTGCCAAGAAGGAGTCCACGTTGGAAGCGGCCGGGCAACGGTTAGCCGAGGCCTGTACATCGAAGGTGGGCAGACGATGACCTGCGGCGGGACATAGTCCCAGTCTGCGTCACAGGATACCGGCGAGGGATTCGAAGGGTGTTGGCGTGAGGGAACGGTTGGTGATCGCCGAGAATTGTTGCAGGACGGTTTCGCGGACCGCGGACAGGGGCGGGCATTGGGTTCCCAAGATGGCTTTCAGGGACGTGACGGGTTCGCCGAGCAACCCGCAGGGGACAATCAGGTTGAATCCCTCAAGGTCCAGATCCACGTTCAGGCTCATGCCGTGCGAGGTGACCCAGCGGCGGATCTTGACGCCGATGGCGGCCAGTTTGCCGACGTCCGTCCAGGCTCCGGTTTTTCCCGGGCGCCTGATGGCGTTAATGCCGTAGTGTTTGGCCGTGCGGATGGCGACTTCCTCCAGTTTGCTCACATAATCATGGGCATCGGCCTCGGGTCCCGTGAGTTTGAGGATGGGGTAGAGAACGAGTTGGCCCGGGGCGTGGTAGGTGACGTCGCCTCCGCGCGGGGAGTCTTCCACGGCGATACCTCGGGCGCGGAGGGCATCGGGTGCCAACAGGATATGTTCCTGCCGGGCGCGGATACCGAGGGTGACGACGGGTTTATGTTCGAGGATGAGGACGAGGTCGGGGATCAGGTCCTGTTGGCGGGCGATGACCAGTTGATCCTGGAGGCGGGAGGTGGTGGCGTAGTCTTGCGGGTCGGGAAGCGCGATGGCCAAGGCGGCGTTCATTGGCGGCGAGTGACCGTGTAGCGGGCGAGTTCGGCCAGTGGACTGGTATCCCCGGGCAGGAGGCGCAGACCTGCGATGGCTTCGTCAATCAGGGCGTTGGCCCTGATGCGGCTGGCTTCCAATCCATGCACGGCCACATAGGTGAGTTTCTTGAGAGAAGCGTCGTTCCCGACGGGTTTTCCGAGTTGCTCGGGGGTAGAGGTCACATTCAGGATGTCATCCGCGATTTGGAAGGCGAGGCCGATGCACTCGCCATAGCGGCTGAGGGCCTCGAGTTGAGGAGGGGTGGCGCCGGCGCAGATGGCGCCCATGCGGGTGGCGGCGCGAATCAGGGCGGCGGTCTTGTGGATGTGAATGTAGTCAACGAGGTCCGCACTGACCGGTTTTCCCTCGGCGGCGAGATCTTCCACCTGGCCGCCGATGACACCCTGGCTACCGGCGCCGATGGCCAGTTCAAGTGCGATCTGGCCGGGGGGGTAGGGATGCGGGGCGGGAATCCTGGCGGTCCATTCGAAGGCCAGGGTAAGGAGGGCATCGCCGGCCAGGAGGGCATTGGCCTCGCCGAAGCGGATATGGGTGGTAGGGCGGCCCCGGCGGAGATCGTCGTCGTCCATACAGGGGAGGTCGTCGTGGATGAGGGTATAGGTATGGAGGATTTCGACGGCGAGGCCGGGCAGGAGGGCGGCCTCGGGGTTGCCTCCGGCGGCCTCGCAGGAGGCCATGCAGAGGATCGGTCTGAGGCGTTTGCCGCCAGCGAGGACGGCATAGTGCATGGCCTCGTGCAGGATGACTGGACGGGTGGATGCGGGCGGCAGGTACTTCGACAGGCCGGCTTCGACTTTGTGTCGGCGTTCCTCGAGGTATGCGGGTAGATCAACCATGGGGAGAGATTACGCACGCAGGCCGGTGTGGGAAAGCAAAAAGGGGAGGGGTGCTGTTGTAGCGCATCTCCGGGTTTTGGTGCCGCCGCCGGTGATTATGCCGTCCACCGGGAATATATCCCGGTAGAGGGCGACGTTTGATTTTGGTCATCACGCATGGAGCGTCCCTTCGTTCAACTTTCTTCACCCGTGACGCAAGGTCACGGGGATCGTTAGCAGCGTATGGAGATGTGCCCGCAGGCGTTTGTGCCGTTGCAAATACCGGCTGTTTGCAATAGGTTTTCGAGGTTGTGGGAGTCCACGATGGATATGGTTGTCATCATAATAGTGGTGCTGGTGTTTGTTGCACTGGCGGTAGTTGGGCATCTTGCCGCCAAGAAACGGCGCGAGGCCATGGCGGCGCTTGCAGGCCGGTTGGGATTGCAGTTCGACGAGGGGAAGGATTATGCGATGGCAGAGCGGTATGCCTTCCTGAACCGGCTTGACCAGGGAGACAACCGGTATGCATTCAATGTGCTGTCGGGTGTCTACCGCAACGAGCAGGTTCAGGTCGGGGAGTACCATTATGAGACTCATTCGACCGATTCCAAGGGGCACCGGCAAACCCATCACCATACGATCAGTTTCTTTATTCTCAGTCTGCGGGCCAACTTTCCTGAACTCACTATTGTGAAGGAAGGTTTGTTTTCGAAGATTGCTCAGGCGTTGGGGTATGACGATATTGATTTTGAGTCACATGAGTTCTCCCGGCAGTTCTGTGTCCGGGCGAAAGATCGTAAATTTGCCTTTGATGTCTGCAATGCCCGCATGATCGAGTATCTTTTGGGCAACACCGATCTCTCGGTCGAAATTGAGCGGGATGTGCTGGCGGTGATCGTGGAGTCCACGCTGGCGGTGGATCAGATTGAGAAGAACCTTGGCCGGTTGGTGGAGATCCGTGCGCGGATGCCGGACTATCTTTTTACAGGGATGTGAATATGGCGCCGATTATTTTTGTCATAGTGATCTGCCTGTTACCTGTTGTTTATGTGGTGTTGACGTACAACAGTCTTGTCAGTCTGAAGAATTACATCCGTGAATCGTGGAGCAACATTGACACGGAACTCAAGCGGCGTTACGACCTGATTCCCAACCTGGTCGCGACGGTAAAAGGCTATGCCGCGCATGAAAAGGACGTTTTGCAGCGGGTGACGGAGTTGCGAGCCCGTTGTGTGGCCAATACAGGGGCCCCTGTGGAGCAGGCTGTGGATGAGGTCCAGTTGGTGTCGGCGATTCAGAAACTGCTGGTGGTGGTTGAGCGCTACCCCGACCTTAAGGCGGACAAGCACTTCCTGGAGTTGCAGACGGAACTTGTCAATACAGAGGACCGTATCCAGGCGGCGCGGCGGTTCTACAATGGCAATGTCCGGGACTATAAGAACCGTTGTGAAACGTTCCCCAGCCGTCTGGTTGCGGGACTGTTTGGGTTTGCGCCGGAAGGTTTCTTTGATGTGCCGTCGTCCGTCAGGGACGTTCCGGACGTGGGCCCTGCCTGATGGAATGCGGCAGGGTTGTGCAGTTGGCGGGGACTCAGGACGGCGGGCGGGTGCTGCCGGCGAGGCCATTGATGAGCGGCATGTTGAGATGGAGTTCCATCAGATCGCTCAGTGTATCCAAGGGGTCAGGTGTGGTGCCGATAGCAGGTGGGGTGAGGGGAATGCCCTTGCGGTGCAGGAGCCAGTGGATTAGTTGGGTGCGAAGGTCGGGTGCATCAAAGAGTCCATGGACATAACAGCCGACCACGCTACCGTCTGGAGAAGCAGCACCTGCCGTCTCCAGTACCGGCGTATCACGGCGCAGAGTGATGGCGACGGCTGGGGTGGCGGCGGGGGAGGTTCGTCCGGCATGGATTTCGTAGCCGGTGAACGTGGTACCCGGGGAGGCAAAAGGAAGTGAACTCAGGGTGCTTCCCTTCACCTGGGCGAGTTCCTTGCGTTGTTCCAGTGTTGTGGAGACGTTAAGAAGGGCGAGTCCGGGGGTGTCGCCCGGAGTGCCCTCGACGCCGGAAGGGTCCGATACTTGGGTGCCGAGCATCTGGTAGCCGCCACAAATCCCAAAGACCGGGATGCTGTGATTGGCGGCGGCCACGATGGCCCTGGCCAGTCCTGTCTGGTGCAACCAGGCCAGACCGCCGCGGGTGTTCTTCGTGCCTGGCAGGATGATCAGGTCGGGGGTCCCCAGTGCGACTGCCGATTCGGTGTAGCGAAGGGAGATAGCGGGATCCTGCTCCAACGGCAGGAAATCGGTGTAATTGCTGATGTGGGGCAGGTGGATCACCGCGATATCCAGAGGGGCTCCGGTACGGGTGGGGCGGTCTTCGATGCCGAGGGAGTCCTCATCTTCAAGGCCGAGGTTTGCAATGAACGGGAGGACGCCGAGGACGGGGATGCCGGTCAATTGTTCAATCTGGAGGATGCCGGGGTCGAGGAGGGACTTATCGCCGCGGAACTTGTTGATGATGATGCCGGAAAACAGACGGCGGAACCGGGGGGGGCAGGAGGTGCACGGTGCCGTAGATTGAGGCGAAGACGCCGCCCCGATCGATATCCGCCACGAGGATCACTCGGGCCTTGGCGTAGTCTGCCATGGCCATGTTGACGAAGTCCTCCTCCAGCAGATTGATCTCGGCGGGACTGCCGGCGCCCTCGAGAATGATGAGGTCATAGCGGGCGCTGAGACGGTCATAGGCTTCATGGGCCGCCTTCCGCACCGACTGCTTCAGGTCATAGTAGGATCGTGCATTCATGGTGCCGACTGCCTGGCCGTTCACAATCACCTGTGAGCTGTGGTTGTTGGTGGGTTTCAGCAGGACGGGGTTCATGTCGGTGTGCGGGGCGATGCCGGCGGCGCGGGCCTGCATGACCTGTGCCCGGCCCATCTCGCCGCCTTCCGGTGTCACAAACGAGTTCAGTGCCATATTCTGGGCCTTGAAGGGGGCGACCCGCCTTCCGAGGCGCGCAAAGTGGCGGCACAGGCCGGAGGCCACAACGCTTTTACCGGCGTGGGAGGTTGTGCCGACGACCATGATGGCAGGAGTGGGGCATCCTGGCCGGGGCGAGGAAGCGAGGTTCGGGAACGTTGAAGTACCGGGCATGACGGGATCAGGGTAGGTTGAGTGTAGCGGCCAGGAACACCAGGAGGCCGGTTTCCACGACTTCGTTGGTGGTGCCGATGAGGTCGCCTGTGACGCCCCCGAAGGTGTGTTTCATCCAGGAGCGCAGGAGGATGGCGAGGACAAGCCCTTGAATCAATAAGATGATGGATGGTAAACCGCCGGTGATGAGGCTACATGTTGTGCCGATGGCGATGGCCAGCACCAGGTGCAGGCCGCGGGCGTTGCGGACAAACCCTTCGGCGGTGCCGCCTTCGGCGCGTGCGTAGGGGAGGGTGACGGTGACCAGGGTCTGGGCGGTGCGGGAGGCGATGAAAGGGGCGACGGCCAGGGCCCATTCCCCGGCGCGGGCGATTTGAGCGAGTGCGACGGTTTTCAGGAGGAGGTCGGCGGTGATGGCGATGACGCCAAAGGCGCCGGTGTGCGGGTCCTTCATGACGGCGAGGCGTCGTTCGGTGGAGCCGCGTACGCCCAGGGCATCGGCGACATCGGCCAGGCCATCCACATGGAGGCCGCGGGTGATGAGGACAGCGGCGATGGCGGCCACGGCGCCGGCGCCGGTCGTCCATCCGGAGGAGGAGATTCCATACAGGAGGGCGGCCACGATGCCGCCAACGAGGGCGCCCACGGCGGGGAAGAACGGGATGGCGGAAGCGAAGTTGGTGGTGTCCTTGCCGGGCACGGGAAGGAGGGTCAAGGTTCGTATGGCGGTGATGAGTGGGCGCATAAGGGCGGTAATGTGCCACAGCCTGCTGGAGGAATCAACTTTTCGCGCTGGAAGTTCAACGGGTGGGGCTGTATCTTGCGCGCATGCTTCAGACGTTACGTGTACGCAACCTTGCCCTGGTCGAAGACATCACGGTGGAATTCCAGCCGGGCCTGAACGTCATTACTGGCGAAACCGGGGCGGGGAAATCCGTATTGATCGGGGCGTTGGGTTTATTGCTGGGGGAGCGCGCAGATAAGACGTTGATTCGTGCGGGATCCGACCAGTGTGTGGCGGAAGCTGTCTTTCTGTTGAAGGATTCCTCGCCGGTGGATGCGGTGCTGGAGGAGGTGGGATTGCCGGCGTGCGAGGACGGGCAACTCGTCATCCGGCGCACACTGACGGCGACGGGGAGCGGGAAGAATCTTGTCAACGACAGTGCCACCACCCTCCAGGTGCTCAAGCGGGTTGGCGAGTTGCTGGTGGACATGCACGGTCCTTATGATCACCAGTCGCTGCTCAACACCGATTTCCAACTCGATATTCTCGATGCCTTTGGTCACCTATGGGAGGTGCGGGGCGCCTACGAGACTTTGTATGGCAAGTGGCGTGAGTTGATGGGGCAACGCAAGGATCTTGAGGGGGCCAGCGAGCAGGATGTTGCCCAGCAGATTGAGATGCTTTCGTTCCAGAAGAAGGAACTTGAGGATGCCGCCCTGGTGGAAGGCGAGGACGAAGCGATCGTCAAGGAGCAGACCCAGGTGGCCAATGCCCAGCGGATTGTGGAATTGGGCGGTGGGGTGCGCAACGCGCTCATGGATGGCGAGCAGTCGGCCTTTGGAGGTATGGCTTTTGCGCAGAAGGCGCTGGGTGAACTGGCGGTGCTTGTGGATGAGGCAAAGCCTTGGCGCGACGAGGCACGATCATTGGCCGTCCAAATTCAAGATTTGTCGGAGACGGTGGAGCGGTACGTGCAGAATGTGGAAGGGGATCCGCAGCGGTTGCAGTGGTTGGAGGACCGCATGGCTCTTTACCACCGGCTGAAACGCAAGTACGGGGCCACGATTCCGGAGATGCTGGCGAAACTGGCGGCGATCCGTGACCGATTGCAGGACTTGGAGAACCGCGGCCAGCGGCTGAGTGATCTTGACGCGCGGATAGCCGGTGAGCGGAGGAAGGTGGAGCAGGCGGGCGGTGCCCTGGGCAAGGCCAGGCGGCAGGCGGCCTCGAAACTGGCCAAGACGATCACCGGCGAGTTGCATGATCTCGGGTTCACGCATGGGGCGTTCTCGGTGGAGTTGGGAGTGGCCGAGCCGGGTCCCTCGGGGATGGATGCGATCGAGTTTGCCTTTGCGCCCAATGCGGGAGAACCGGCTCGTCCGTTGCGGGCCATTGCGTCGAGCGGAGAGATTTCCCGCGTGATGCTGGCGGTCAAGTCGGTTCTGGCGAATCACGACAGTATTCCGGTGCTCGTGTTTGATGAAATTGATGCGAATGTGGGCGGGGTGATGGGGAATGCGATTGGGAGCAAGTTAGGTGCTGTGGGGCAGCATCATCAGGTGCTTTGCATTACGCACCTTCCGCAGGTTGCGGTGCATGGGGGGACCCATTTTGCGGTGACCAAGGAAGTGGTCAACAGTCGTACCCGGACCCGTATTGTTCCGCTGGGGGCGGAGGAGCGGGTGGAGGAAATTGCGCGGATGCTGGGCGGGCGTGATTTGACCAGTGTGACGGTAAAGCATGCCCGCGAGATGTTACGGCGTCACTGAAGACGGCTCAGTTCCCGGGGTCCGTGCGTTCCACTCCGACCAGAACCAGATCCACCCTGGCTAGACGACCAGAGGACACGGACGCCTGCAGGGTGCATTCCTCGATGGACCAGGGTGGGCGCGCCGTAGTTGCGGCCTGGAAGAAGCGGTCCAATGAGTCTCCGGGGACATCGGTCATGGAGAAGGCGACGCGCCGGGCAGTCCAATGTTCCACCGAAGGCTGATCGGAGAAGGAGAATGGTGAGACGGCGACACCCGGCAGGGTCTTGGAAAGGAGATCTTGCAGTGGGGGGGGCGATGCTGGCCATGCGTTGTGGGCGATCACGGCCGCCTTGAACTGTTTGGCCCGATCCTCCAGGCGATGGAGTTCGTACCGGGCATTGAGTTTCTGCTGCCAGAGGATGGCCTGACGATCCAACCCGGCGAGTGAACGGAGGGCGGCAACGGATCCGATCCCGACGGCGAGGATGGCGGCGGCCCACAAGGTGATGAGTGATGGGTTAGCGTGCTTCATGGGAGGGGGTCATTCGCAATACAAACGCCATGCGTGTCTCGCCGGCGACCGTGTCTTTCCGTGTAACCTGTGCTGTCCATCCTGACGAGGAGAGGGCGGTGGCGGTGTGTTCGCATTGGCCCCACTTCGCGGCGAAACCGTGGGCGATGATCGACTGGCGATTCATGGTCAGGGACTCAATGGTGATGTTGTTCTGACTGCAAGTTGAAAGGATGGTCTTCAAGGTGTCGGCGAGTGTTGGGCTGAAAGGGGCCATGAACGGCGAATACAATTTGCCCTGATTCTCGATGACACGTCTTGCTGAAAGCACTTCCTGCCGGTCCTGAATGAGGCGGGGGGATCCGGCAATGGCGACCGCGATGGTTTTCAGTTCCCGTTGCATGGTGGCGGTCCGTTGACGGGCGGCGAGACGCCAGGACAGGGTCGTCAGGCAAAGGGTCAGGCCGGCAATCAGGAAGAGTGCGGCTGTCACATAGGGGTATCGTTTCTGGCGGGCAAGATCCTCCGGGTGCAGGAACTTTCCGGAGAGAAGATTGCAGTAGCAGTGGGCAGGTGTCAGGGCGCGGGTTGCCAGGGCGCGGGCCAGGAAGGTTCCCGGTTCGCGAACAACCTTCCCCGAACTGGGCCCGAAGTGGGCGGAGAGGGACTGTAGTCGGCCTGAGGTTTCATGATTGAGGGCGGCGGGTCCGGCGAGGAACCAAAGGAAGGAGGACGGGGGTTCAGGGAAGTAGGATTTCAGGATACGACCAACCAGTTCAGGGTCGGCGACCTTCATGGTGTGGGCGCCGAGGAGGGAGTCTCCGCGGCCGACGGCGAGTGTGATCCGGTCGGAAGCGCAATACAACACAGCGCTGGCGGTCTCAGGGTCAGAAAGGACCGGGTATTCCGTCTGTAATTGCGTCCATAGGGCGAGTCCTTCCTGATCGAGGAAACGAGGCGTGATTTCCGAGCGGTTCAAGGTGGACAGGCGGGCGTCAATATCGCTATGGCGGGCTCCGGCGACCAATCCCAAGGTGGAGCGGCGATTGGCGGCGGACTGGATAGCGACCACTGAGAATTCGCAGGTTTCGAGTGAAAACGGCAACTGGATGTCGAGGAGGGAAGGGAAGACTTTTTCCGCCTTGCTGGCGGAGGCCAAGGGTGCGGTCAACCAGCGGACGAAACTTTCGCGCTGAAGCAGGCAGGCGGCCACGGGGGTGCCGGGGTCCGGGGCGGCAGAGTCATTGGTTCGTTGTTTGAGTTCAATGCGCCCGTGACGCCGCGTGGCTTCGACGCTGATAACCCGGGTCCCGTCGAGATCAACACCGAGCACGGTGCGGGGGCGGAAGGGGATGGAGGTCAGGCGCGGTTTCATGGTGGAGGGGTCAGAGGGGTTCGGTCCAACTTAGCAGGCGCAGTTCCCCGGTGGGCAGGAGGCAGGCGAGGGCGCGTATCTCGCGCGCAGTCGTATCACGGGTGATCCGGGTGGTTACGGTGAAGAAACGCCCGAACAGGGGGGTATTCTGGAGGAGGAATGGCGGTGGAAGGGCGGTGCGATCAACTTCCCGCATTGACGTGAGGGTTTCGATGCCGGGGCCGGCGGTCTGTGTACGGTCCAGGTGAGCGAGGGTGTCGGGGGAAAGGCGGGGTGTCTCGCGGAGGAGGGTGAGCGTTGCATCGGTTCCGGCGGTTCGCAACAGGCACGCCGTATGGCGTTCCCGGGCGAAGCGCAGATCTGTGCCGGCGGTGACGAGCGAATGGAGAGCCATGCCTGACAGGAGGGCGAGCATCACCAATGAGACGAGCAAAGCCATGCCGGCACGACTGGTATCGTTGGCTGTGACGGGGATGGCTTCCCGAGTCTGACGGGGAGCCGGTTCGGGGCGTTTCCGGAGCAGAAAGTGGGCGAGGAAGCAGACGGTGCTGCCGCCGATGTTTAGCAGACCGAAGCGAAGCGGCAGGGCGGCCTGGTCTGACAAGCCCCAGAGGGCCATACTGAGCCCGGTGGGGGCGGCCAGGCACCCGAGAGTAAGCAACACGGTGCGAATGCCTTTGCGGCTGCGTCGTTTTCCGCGGTGGAGTTTCCTAGAGGTCGTATCCATGATGCAGAGGGGTGTTTACTGGAAAAGCGGGATGAAGTCAAACCGGGTTGGTGGCGTGCGGGGAGACGGTGTGAAGTTCCACGCCCGGATGCTCCTTGAGGAAGTAGTCCACCGCCCATTTGTCGGGGAAGAGGATGACGTGCTGACCGCGGACATCGGTGGCGACTTTGACGCCGGAGCCCAGATAGTAGCCGGCGACGGTTTCGCGGGTGATGCCGGGCGAGAACCAGCGAATCTGGGTAAAGGGGGCGGGTTCAAGGCGTGGTTCGGCGCCGTATTCAGTCTGGAGCCGATAGGCAACCACCTCGAATTGCAGTTGGCCGACTGCGCCCAGGAGTGGCGCCGTCTGGAATTCACCGACGAGTTCAAACGACTGAATGACGCCTTCCTGCAGGAGTTGGTCAAGGCCTTCCCGCAATTGTTTCTGTTTCGCGGCGCCGGTATTGCGGATGTAGGAGAAGGCTTCGGGGGGGAAGCGCGGGATTTCGTCATAGCGAATGTCCGGATTGCTGGTGAGGGTGTCGCCGATTCGGAAGGCCTTGTGGGTGACGAGGCCGACGATATCGCCCGGATAGGCGATGTCGAGGGATTCCCGGTCCTGGCCGAACAGTTTTTGGGGATAGGAAAGGCGGACGGGTTTTCCGCTTTCGGGATCATTGACGACCATATCCTTTTCGAACTTGCCGGAGCAGACGCGGACAAAGGTGAGGCGGTCTCGGTGGCGTGGGTTCATGTTGGCCTGGACCTTGAACACGAAGCCGGAGAATTCCGGATGTTCCGGTGGGACGGGTCCGTTGGTGGACACCCTGGGTTGAGGCGGGGCGCCGTGCTGGACGAAATAATCGAGGAGGAGTTGCACGCCGAAGTTGGTCATACCGCTACCGAAGAACACGGGGGTGATTTCGCCGCGGAGCACCTGCTGTTCGTCAAAGGTTTCGCCGGCGGCGGAGAGCATCTCGAGTTCCTCCAGCCAGGGGTCGCGGATGTGGGGCGGGATCCGGTCAAGCAGGGCGTGGTCATGGATGCCGGTCACCTGTTCGGGGGCGCGGTGCGCGTTATGGGCGGTGCGTTCAAACAGGTGCAGTTTTCGGGTCAGCCGGTCATACACGCCTTTGAAGTCCGTGCCGCTGCCGAGGGGCCAGGTGACCGGGAAGGCACCGATGCCGAGGACCTTTTCGAGTTCGTCGAGGAGGGCGAGCGGGTCCTGGGCGGGGCGGTCCATCTTGTTCATGAACGTGAAGATCGGGATGCCGCGCAGGCGGCAGATTTCGAAGAGTTTGCGGGTGCGTTCCTCGATGCCCTTGGCGGCGTCGATGACCATGATGACGCTATCCACGGCGGTGAGGACGCGATAGGTGTCTTCGCTGAAATCCTTATGGCCGGGGGTGTCGAGCAGGTTGATGACGCAGCCGCCGTAGTCGAACTGGAGGAGGGTGGAGGAGACTGAAATGCCGCGCTCCTTTTCCAGTTCCATCCAGTCGGAGGTGGTGTTCTTGCGGTCGCGGCGGGATCGGACCGATCCTGCCAGTTGGATGGCGCCGCCGTAGAGGAGGAGTTTTTCGGTGAGGGTGGTCTTGCCGGCATCGGGGTGGGAAATGATGGCGAAGGTTCGGCGCCGGGCGATTTCGTTGGTAAAGGCGGTATCCATATGGGGGGCGAAGAGTAGAAAATGGGGTGGGAGGTGTCAATCCGTGTTCACCACACATCAACGTACGACAGTGTTGTCTTCTTGTGTTGGATGGAGCGGGTGCTTGTTGGCGATGTCGCGGATGACCATGCTGGCGAGGGTGAGGCCGAAGACGCCGGTGACATGCACCACCGTGCCGTTGATCTGTTTCTTCAAGGCGCACCAGTCGGGGTTATTGGTGTCGTCGTCGGAATTGCCGGTTGAGGGGGCCTTGGAGCAGGCGCAGTGGCCGGTGCCGCACAGGGAGGCCTCGGCGGGGTCCAGGGGCATTTCCTCGCTGTAGACGCAGAGGAAGTCCTGGGGGACCCCGAGCCGGTTGAGGCGTTTGCGGACCATGCGGGCGAGGGGGCAGATCCTGGTTTTCGAGAGGGGCGCCACGCGAACGAGCGTCGGGTCAATTTTGGCGGCGGCGCCCATGGAGGCGTAGACCGTCACCCCGGCCTCAAGGCACAGTTTGATCAGCAGGACCTTGTTCTTGAGGCTGTCAATGGCGTCGAGGACGTAGTCGAAGTCGGTCAGTTTGAATTGCGCGGCGGTTTGTTCGTTGTAGGCCCCGTGATGGGTGGCGATGTGGGCGTGCGGGTTGATCTCCAGGAGGCGGTGGCGGAGTTCCTCGACCTTCGACTGGCCGATGTTCAGGGCGGTGGCCTGGATCTGGCGGTTGACGTTGGTGGAGCAGACGGTGTCGGAGTCGACCAGGAGCAGATGTTCGATGCCGGAGCGCACGAGCGCTTCGGCGGCCCACCCTCCGACTCCGCCGACGCCGAAGACGGCCACCCGAGTCTTGGAGAGGGCGGCCATGGCGTCCTTGCCGACCAGCATGGAGGTGCGGTGGAAGAGATGGCCCCGGGAGGGGGTTGAATGTGAAGTCCGGGTTGTCATGGATTGGGGGGCACCTTGCCAAGAGGGGATGTGTGTTGGCAACACAAAATATGTCAAAGTGTGAAATCATTAAAATATTGACGGATTGGCGGCAACCCCTAGAGTATGCGGCTCTTTGGTGGAGTAATGAACCGGTTCAAAGAAGGCAGGAAATCATGATTGTTGCGACGAAACAGTTGTTCAAACACGCCTATGGCAAGTACGCCATTGGGGCCTACAATATCAATAACCTTGAGCAGACGATGGGGTTGTTCCAGGGGAACATCGACAGCAAGGCGCCGTTTATCATTCAGTTGTCCAAGGGGGCGCGCCAGTACACCAACAAGAAGATGCTGGAAGCGATGA
>CAZHRU010000035.1:0-25644 GCA_964535015.1 uncultured Verrucomicrobiota bacterium
AAAGTGTCACCCATTTTCAGCCCACAACTTCACTCATTATCCGGTCCTTAGCACAGACGGCGGGATTGAGGCCGAAGAAGGACTCGAACTCGTCGCTCATCCCGTCATTGTCGGTGTCGATGGCCAGTGCCACGCCGACACCCAAAACAACAACCAAACCCAAAACTACAAAACCCTGCACCCATGACGGCAAATGCCGCCATGTCTTCCGAAGCCGCTTCGTCATGCCCAACCCAACCTTTCAACTGCACGATTCGAAGCGCCTCCGCAAAGCGTCGAACGTCATCTGTCCCCTGTTAAATGCCGACATAATTAGCGTAGCACTTGGCAGATAGCAAGAGTTTTTTTGCGCCAACCTTACTCGGGCAGAATCAGAACCTGCCCGACCCTGACATCCTCCGGCATCCGGAGAACGTTCCGGTTGGCCTCGTAAATGTCCTTCCATCGCCCTTGATTGCCATACACCCGCGCCGCAATGTGCCGGAGCGTGTCGTTCTTCTGCACCCGGACCGTCCTCATTGCCGGATGAATGCCCGCAATTGGGGGCCCCTTGGCGGTCAGGGTCTCCTCCGTCTCCTTGACCGCACGCGCCTGGCGCGCCTGCAGATTGCTGACCACCATCCGTGACCGTACCAGTTGTGTCTCCAGGTTGGCATTCCGTGTCTTCAACTCGGCATTCTCGCGATCAAGAACCGCCACCCGCTTCACCACCGCCGTCTCATTGGTGAACACCGTCCCCACCAACGCCATTGTCGCCCCACGGATCCGGCCCGTAATCATCTTGCGCTTCTGCGTGTCTGGACGCAGTTCCAGATACCGCTGGTAGTGATAAACCGCCCGAACATAGTCGCCGTGCGGCCGGTCCAGCAACAACGCCAGACCAAGGTGGGCTCGCGCCATGTCCGGATGTTGCTCCAGCAGAACGGAGTAGACTCGCGCCGCCCCGTCCATATCTCCCGCCTGCTCCATCCCTTTCGCCTTCTCCATGGCGGGATGCGTCAACTCATCTTCATCCGCATCCTTGACCGGCTTGGAGCACCCCGCCGCACAGACCATCAGCATCAGACAAACGCCGCGAAATAAACCTTTCATGTGGCCCTCCCCCTCAATACTCCTTGAACCGCCTTGTAGACCACCTCCGGAGTGATCGCCCGCATGCAGTCAACCCCCTCCAAGGCGCAGGTCCGCCTGAAACACGGCTGGCAATCCATCTCCGCCGTCATCACCCGGTGCCCGAAACCATACGGCCCTGTCCGCACCGGATCCGTCGCCCCAAACATCGCCACCACCGGGGTGCCAATGGCCGCCGCCATGTGAATAGGACCCGAATCGTTCGCCAAAACCACATCCATCCCCTTCAACCACCCCCCCATCTCAACCAGAGTCGTACGCCCGGCAAGATTGACCACCCGACTACAGGTGTGCCCCGCCTCCAACTCATGTTGCAAAGTGGCGCACGTCTCCCTGTCACTCCAGCCTCCCATCAGATAAATTGTCGCCGAATCCTGATGCATCAACCGATGCGCCACCTCGGAATAGAACTCCACCGGCCAGTTCTTGTTCGCCCGCCGCGAAGCAGGCACTACCGCCACCCGGGGCCGACCCGCTAAAATCTCCACCCCCGGAAAAACAACAGGAAACTCCACGGGAGGCACCGGCAACCCAAGATACCTCACCACATCCATCGCCTCCTCCACGGCATGCCGGTTCCGATCACAGGGACCCACCACCCGGTCATACAACAGATGACTCCCCTCCCGGTGAAAGGAAGGACCAATCACCCGTCCCGCCTTGACCAGTTTCGATGCCAACGCACTCTTCAACAGTCCCTGGAGATCAATCACCATGTCGTACCGCGCCCTGCGCGCCACCTTCAGAAACGCTGGCAGTCCACGCACCCACCCGCGGCGCGGAAACGGAATTACAGTGCCGACATCGGGAAAGCATCGCACCAATTCCACGTACTCCGGCTGCGTCACCCAGTCGATATCCGCATCAAGCCCGACCTTCAACGCATGCACCGCCGGGAGGGCATGAAAAATGTCCCCTAGCGAACTCAATTTGACGACCAGTACCCGCTTCCTCGTCATCCTGCCCCCAAGACAAACGCCCGCGACACACTATCGGATCTTGCGCCGGTCCGTTTCTTCGCGATCCTTGATCCGCGCCAGTTCCGCCCTCATCTCCCCTTCGACGGCCGCGATCTTTTCCGCATCACCGCCCGCACGCACTTCGGCCAACTTCTTTCCGTACATGATCTCCACCTCGGCAATCTTGGCCCTGGCCTTTGTACTGATATCCGTCAAAGCCGCTTTTTGCTCCGCCGTCAGCGGAGTAATCCCCTCTCCACGCTTCGCCATCCGCTCCATGGCCAAATCGAACGAACTCTTCAATCCTTTGGTTTCTTCAGTCATACGTTCACTCCCTCGCTGGCACAATAACAGTTCCGCCCTTCCTGTGTAATGCATGGCAGTGATCCTGAAAAGCCAAATATTTGGCCAGGGGCCCTGAGAGACGCATGCTCTGTTGAATCAGCCGCCCACCGGGCTCGTCCCGGCAGAGGCAAACACGCCAGCCGCCCACCGGGCTCGTCCCGGTGGAGGCAAATACGCTAGCCACCCACCGGGCTCGTCCCGGCAGAGGCAAACGTTGAACGTCCGCGGCGGACCATCCCATCACCCCAACTTTCTTCACCCGCGCCAATCCACCTTCGCTGAAGATACGGCGGACAAGAGGCCGCGGGACTCGCAAACCTCAGAGATACGCTCACATTTCAACCCAAGAAATGTCTGGCCCAATTCCCTTTTCTTGCGCATCATAATCTTTGCTCGCTTTGAAGAAATACCACCTTATGCCCGTACGCCATGTCATTTGGGATTGGAATGGAACGCTGCTTGACGATGTCCAGGCCTGCGTCGACGCCATCAATGTCCTGCTGGAACGCCGCCAACTGCCAACCGTCTCCCGCGACCAGTACCGCAATATCTTCGATTTCCCCGTCCGCGACTACTACCTCAAACTGGGCTTCAACCTCGACATGGAAGACTGGCACGGCCTCGCCACTGAATACCACGAGGTCTACGCCATCGCATCCGCCGACTCCGCCCTTCGCCCCGGCACCCTCGAAACCCTTGACCGGTTCCGCTCCGCCGGCCTCTCCCTTTCCGTCCTCTCCGCCTGCGAACTGACCCTCCTGCGCCGGATGATGGATGAACGCGGCATCCTCCCCTACTTCGATCACGTCTACGGCCTCTCCGATCTCTACGCGCACTCCAAACTCTCCCTCGGCCACGCCATGCTCAACGATACCGCCCTGCCCCGTGACCAGACCCTCCTCGTGGGCGACACCACCCACGACGCCGAAGTCGCCGTTGCTCTCGGCATCCCCTGCCTGCTCATGACCGGCGGCCATCAGTCCGCCGCCAAACTCAACCACTGCCGTTGCCCGCTCGTCCCCGACATGCACGCCGTGTACCGTCACCTGACCGAAACCCTTCTCCCCCTATGACCCAACGTCTCAAGCGCAACCTCGCCGTCACCACCATCATCACCCTCTGGGTGGCCACCATGGCATGGCTCATCCTGTCCGAGGCCTATCCCGGCCTCCTCTCCACCGCCGGCACCGGCTACCGCGCCTTCTTCTCGCGCGGCGTCATGGTCATGGACCAGTGGATGAAAATCTCCTTCCAAGGCAAACAGATCGGTTACAGCAACACCAGCGTGGATGTGAACGAAAGCAATGCCGTCCGCCAGTACCAGATCAACAACCGCACCATCCTCCAGATGAACGTCATGGGCAGTAACCAGCGGATCGCCGTCACCGCCCGTGCCACCGTGGACGCCATGTATCACCTCCAAACTTTCTCCTTCGTCCTCTCTTCCACCGGCTATTCGATCGCCGTCGAAGGCACCCGCCTCCGGGACAGCCTCTTCGACTGCAAGATCAAGGGTCAGAACACCCTCCGCCGCCTGAAAGTCACCATCCCGGACGACGCCATACTCTACTCCCCCATGACCGAAGTCTCCCTGAAGTCACTCCCCCCGGGCCGCCACGTCACCTTGCGCATGTTCAATCCCATGACCCTCTCCGCCCAGAACGTCACCATCCGCTCGTTGCGCCGCGAAACCCTCCGCCACGCCCAAACCGATGTGGAGGCCACCGTCCTTTCCGCCTCCCTGGAGGGCATGGAAACCCTCTCCTGGGTGGACGCCGATGGCAAACTCCTCCGCCAGGAAACCCTCTTCGGATGGGTCATGGAGTCCTGCACCGCCGACGAAGCCCTCTCCCTCGGCAAGGCCGGAATCTCCGGCGATATGCTCACCTCCCTCGCCGTTCTCGTCACCGGCCCCTTCGACCGCCTCGCCGCGGCCCACTCCGCTCACCTGACCCTCTCCGGCGCCCCACTGCAAACCGCCGGCCTCGAAACCCAACGCCAGTCCATCCTCTCCGCCACCGGCGATATCACCCGTCTGCTCATCCAGGCCGATACCCTCCCCTCCTCCGGCCTGTCGCCCGGCAACCTGCCCGCCGAAGTCAAACCCTTCCTCGCCGCCTCCGCCTTCATCCAGTCTGATGACCGCCGTATGCTCGACCGCGCCCATGCCATTACCGGGACCTGGACCAACAGCCTCACCGCCTCCCTCGCCATCTATGACTGGGTGTATAAGAACGTGGAAAAGATCCCCACCGTCAGCCTCCCCTCCGCCCTCGATGTCCTTCTCAGGCCGCAGGGCGACTGCAACGAACACACCTACCTCTTTGTCGCCCTCGCCCGCGCCGCAGGCATTCCCGCCAAGATCCGCGTCGGCCTTACCCTCCACAACGGCATGTTCTATTACCATGCCTGGCCTTCCGTCTATGTCGGACGCTGGCTGGATATGGACCCCACCCTCAACCATCCCGCCGCCCCCGCAACCCATATCGCCCTCCTCGAAGGCGAACTGACCGAACAAATGAAACTCATGGGCGTCGTAGGACGCCTGAAAGTGGAAATCACCGAAATCAACCCCGCACCATCAACCATTAACCATTAACCATTCCCCATCAACCATTAACCATCAACCATTAACCACCCCCCCATGATCCACATCGAAAACATCGACAAGTCTTTCGGCAACGTCCACGCCGTCCGTAATCTCTCGCTCAGGGTTCCCGCCGGTGAACTCTTCTGCTTCCTTGGCCCCAATGGCGCCGGGAAAACCACCACCATCAAACTCCTTACCGGCCTCCTCCGCCCCGACCACGGCACCATCCGAATCGGCGGCTTTAACATCGCCTCCAACCCCGTGGAAGCCAAGAAGATCATGGGATACATCCCCGACATGCCCTTCCTCTATGAGAAACTGACCCCGGTCGAACTCCTCAAGTTCATCGCCGATCTGTACAACCTGAACGTTCCCGACCTGCCCCGCCGCATCGACGACTCACTCCGCCAGTTCGGCCTCACCGAAGCCCGCAGCGCCCTCATCGGCGATCTCTCGCACGGTATGCGCCAACGCCTCCTCTACATGGCCACCTTCCTCCACAACCCCCGCGTCGTCTTCGTCGACGAACCCCTCATGGGCCTCGACCCCCACTCCATCCGCATGATCAAGGACTTCCTCCGCGCCAAGGTCCGCGATGGCATGACCATCTTCCTGACCACCCACATTCTCGCCCTCGCCGAGGAAATCGCCGACCGCATCGGCATCATTTCCAACGGCACCCTCATCGCCATGGGCAAAATGAGCGAATTGCGCACCCATGCCAACCTCCAGGGCCCCCTCGAGGATATCTTCCTCAAACTCACCCGCGAGGATTCAACCACCCCGACCGAGGGCGGCGCCCGCCCCATGGTCACCCTGATCCCCCATTAACCATCAACCATTAACCATCAACCATCCCCCCCCACCCACCCCCCATGACCCCGCTTTCCTCCCTCTGGATCAAGGACGCCTACGCGCTAAACAATCTCCGCCGCCTCCTGCGGCGCGAGTCCATCTTCAAAGTCGTCTTCATCCTGGCCTTCGCCTTCGGCCTCATGGGCGGCTTCTTTGTCCTCTTCCTCGATGCCTTTCAGTTCCTCTCCACCCTCGGAGGCGGCACCTTCATGATCACCCGCCGCCTGTTCTCCCTCTTCTTCCTCGGCCTCGGCGGCATGCTCGTCATTTCCAACATCGTCACCTCCTATTCCACCACCTTCCGCTCCCGCGAAACCACCTTCCTCCTGACAACCCCCATCGACATCCGCTCCCTGGTGACCTACAAATACCTCGAATCCACCCTCCTCAGTTCCTGGGCCTTTCTCTTCCTGATCATCCCCTTCACCTCCGCCTACACCTGGAACGAACAACTCGGTCCCATCTTCGCCCTCTGGACCGCCGTCTTCTCCATTCCCTACGTCCTTCTCTGCGGCGGCATCGGCACCCTCATCGCCCACCTCATCGTCCGTTGGGCCCCCCGTAACCGCGCCCTTTGGCTGGCCTTGGCCCTGTTAGGTCTTGCTCTCGTTATCAAGCCCTTCCTCGGCGCACACCCCGTCAATCTGCAGGACCAGACTTCCTTCGTCCTCAACCGCCTGTTGCCCGGTCTCCAGATTGCTTCGCATCCCCTCGCACCCAACCACTGGACCGCCGAAGGCATCATGTCGCTTACCACGGGCGACTACGGCCATGGACTCCTCCTCTGGCTAACCCTCATCAGCAACATGCTGATGGTGCTCCTCCTGATCCAAGGGGTGGGAACCCGCACCTTCTTCACCGCCTATCAACGGGTCACTGGTGCCAGCGGCATCCGCCGCCGGTCCGCCGAACTGCTCGCCTGGCTGGAACCCGCCCTCCGCTTCCTGCCCACCGACATCCGCGGCATGATCCTCAAGGATATCCGCACCTTCCTCCGCGACCCGCTCCAGTGGTCCCAGGCCCTTATCTTCTTCGGACTGCTCGCCATCTACTTCGGCAGTTTTCGCGCCTTCCGCTACGACCAGTTGCCCGACCTCTGGCGCAACCTCATCGTTTTCCTGAACATCTTCAGCGTCGCGTCCGTCATCTGCTCTCTCGCCTCGCGCTTTGTCTTCCCGCAACTGAGTCTCGAAGGTCACAGTTTCTGGATTCTCGGACTGGCCCCCACCGGCATGCGGCGCATTCTCATGACCAAATTCCTCCTCGCCGCCTCCGCCGTCGTCCTGGTCAGCGCCAGCCTCATGGGACTGGCCACCTGGATGCTGCAGACCGACCCCGCGCTCACCGCGATCTCGGTCGGCGTTGCCGTGGCCATCTCCATCTCCGTATGCGCGCTTTCCACCGGACTCGGCGCCATCTTCCTCGACCTCAAACAACCCAATCCAGTCGCGATCATCTCCGGATTTGGCGGCACCATGAACCTGGCCCTCTGCCTCGGCCTGATGCTCGCCTCCATTATCCCTTTTGGCCTGATCTGGCACTGGCACGTCATGGGCCGCATCACGGAGAAAGCCTTCCTCCATGCCAACATCCTGTCGGCCCTCTGGCTGGTGGCAATCACCCTGCTGGCCACCCTAATCCCCCTCTGGCTCGGTATCCGCAACCTCTCCCGCCGGGAGTACTGAACCCGTGACTCAATCCCCGTGACCTCGTGTCACGGGTGAAGCAAGTTGAGCAATGCGACATGCAATCAACCTCACAACCCATATCACCAACACCCTGTCCCTTGCGGTCCCGTTGCACCACTGCTCTTCATGAAAGAATTCACTTCAGAACTTTCGCTCACTCTTGCAGAATGTTCACCCGTGCGCGCAACTAATGGCCGGCATCAGGTTTCAGCACCATTCAACTCCAATGACACCTGTGGTTATTTCTTCTTCTTGGGCGGATTGACGATCAGATCCTTATACAACAAACCTCCGTAACGACGGCGGGACATCACCATCTGGTTAGTCTTCTTCCCCGGCACGCAGAACGTTTCGGGCTCCATGAATGACCGCAAGAACGTCGATCTGATCCGACTTGATGTGGTAAATGATGCGATACGATCCCTCGATCATCTCTCGAATCTGATCCACGTCGTATTCAGGGACGCGGCGTCCAGAGAGGGGAACATCTCCGATCTGTTTGGAGCGACGAGTTAGGCGGTCAACCATGCGCAGGGCGTACTCGGAGGAGTCTCGGGCGATGTACGTATAGATGGCCTCAAGATGCTCTTGGGCGGTGTCAGTCCAGTGCACTCTCATTCCGGCAAACCGTACTTCGCGCGGACTTCTCTGACGTCTTTTGCACGGCCAGCCCGACTGTCCGCAAGTCCTCGCTCGATGGCTTCGCGCACGTAAATCTCGTGCATCAAATCGTCCCATGTGGCGCTTTTAGGCAATCGGTCTACCAGTTTGTGGGCTTCTTCTTTTTCCATCACCGTTGGCATGGCGTCATCTCCTTCTTCTCGGACATTAGGGTAGTGGATCGCCTCCAGAGGGTCAATCTCTGTGTGCCCATCACAATCATACGCGGAAAGAAGCGCGTGGCGCTCCATTCGGCACCACCAACCCGTTCTTGCCCGATCCCCGCATTTTTGGTTCTATGCTCCCACTCGCTTGTCGCCTCGAACCTCGCATCGAAGGAGAATGTCATGGACGTGGATGCCATCTTGAAGAAAGCCGTCGGACTGCATGCTTCGGATATTCACCTGAAGGCCGGACAGACACCCTTCATGCGACGCCATAGTGCCCTCGAGAAACTCGACGAAACCATCCTCACCCCAGACGACGTCAACGCCGCTATCCAAACGGTCATCCCTCCCCACATGACTGAAAGTTATGCAACCCAGCATGAGGCGGATTTCTCCTACACCGTCGAGGGTGCCGGACGTTTCCGCGCCAATGCCTTCCAGTCCCAGGGCCTCCCCGCCCTCGCCTTCCGCCACGTCAAAACCAAGGTCCCATCCTTTGCCGATCTCAACCTCCCCGATTCCATGGCCAAGATCACCACCGCGCAACGCGGCATCGTGATCGTCAGCGGAGCCACCGGCAGCGGCAAGTCCACCACCCTGGCCGCCATGCTCAACCAGTTGAACGAAACCGAACGCCTCCGCGTCATCACCATCGAAGATCCCATCGAATACCTCTTCCCCGACAAGGAGTGCATCATCTCGCAACGCGAAGTCGGCCTCGATACCCTGAGTTTCCAAGCCGCCCTGAAACACATCCTGCGCCAGGATCCCGATGTGATCGTCATCGGCGAAATGCGCGACCAGGTCAGCTTCCGCACCGCTCTCGCCGCCGCCGAAACCGGCCACCTGGTCCTGACCACCCTCCACTCCAGCACCGCCGCCGTGGCCGTCCACCGGCTCCTGGAATTCTTCCCGGCCAACGAGTGGGACCAGGTCCGCCTGAATATCGCCAGCAACCTGCAGGCCGTCGTTTGCCAGCGCCTCCTGAAGGGGGCACAAGGCGGTGTCATCCCCGCCGTTGAAATCCTCATCAACACCCCCACCGTCCGCAAACTGCTCGAAAAAAACAAACTCGATATCCTCCCGGCCGCTGTCGAAACCGGCGTCGAAGACGGCATGCAAACGTTCAACCAGTCCATCTACAAACTCATCAAGGCCGGAATGATCTCCCAGGAAGAGGGCATGACCTATGCCACCAATCCTCAGGCGCTTCGTATGAACCTCCAGGGCATCTTCCTCGACGAATCCCGGCGCATCCTGTCCTCCATCTGACCATGCCAGCCCCCATCACTCACGGCGACCACGAACGGGCACCCGACATCGGCGAACTCGCCATCCTGGCCGGTAAGGGCGATTACCCGCTCCTGCTCGCCCAGTCCGCACGCCGGCAGGGCGTCAAACGTATCGTCGCCATCGCCTTCCGGCACGAGACCCAACGGGCCATCGCCAGCCATGTCGACCAGGTGCACTGGGTATACCTCGGCCAGTTGCAGTCCCTCCTGGACGCCTTCAAGGCCACCGGCATCCGCCACGCGGTCATGGCCGGCCAAATCACCCCCACCCATCTCTTCAGCCTTCGCCTGGACCGCGCCGCCCGCGCCATGCTCGGCCGCCTCCGCGAACGCAATGCCCACACCATCTTCGGCGCCTTCTGCGACGAGTTAAAGGGAATCGGCCTGCAACTGCTCCCCGCCTATCTCTTCATGGAAAGCGCCATGCCGCCCACCGGCCTGATCGCCTCACGCCCGCCCACCCCCGGCGAATCCGCCGATATCCAACTCGGCATCCAGGTTGCCAAGACAACCAGCGGCATCGAAATCGGACAGACCGTTGTGGTCAAGGCAGGTACCATCCTCGCCGTCGAGGCCTTCGAGGGCACCGACGAAGCCATCCGCCGCGCCGCCCGCCTCGGCGGACCCGGCATCGTCGTCGTCAAGGTCGCCAAACGCGGCCACGATATGCGATTCGACATCCCCGTCATCGGCACCCGCACCCTGAAAACATTGCGCCAGGCAAAGGCCGCCGTCCTCGCCGTCGAAGCAGGCCGCACTATCCTCCTTGAACGGGACGAACTTATCCGCCAGGCGGACCGCATGAACTTGTGCCTGACGGCAGTCGCCACGGAAGACTCCCGTAATCATCCCGACGGCACCGTCTAAACACCAGAACGAAGGTCACCCCCATGTCAACACCCACCCCCCTGAAAATCGGAGTCATCGGCGTCGGCAGCCTCGGCCAATGGCACGCCCGCGTCTATTCGGAACTCCCCCATGCATCCCTCGTCGGCGTCTACGATGTCTCGGAACAACGCGCCAGGGAAATTGCCGATCGCTATCACACCCGCCCCTTCGCCTCCATGGATGAACTGGCCGCCCAGGTCGATGCCCTGAGCGTCGTCGTCCCCTCCGACCTGCACCGCGAAGTCGCCTGCCAACTGATGAAACATAACGTTCACCTCCTCGTGGAGAAACCCATCGCCGCCACCACCGCCGACGCCGAAGCCATGGTCGCCGCCGCCAGCGAACGGGGCCTCATCCTCCAGGTCGGTCATGTCGAACGCTTCAATCCCGTACTGAACGTCTTGGAAGGCGTCCTCACCGAACCACGCTTTATCGAGGCCGTCCGCCTCGCCCCCTACCCTCCACCCCGCGAAGGACTCCATCCCCGCGGAACCGAAGTCAGCGTCGTTCTCGACCTCATGATCCACGATCTCGAAATCATCCTCCACCTCGTGCGTTCCAAAGTGAACCACATCCACGCCGTCGGGGTCCCCGTCCTCAGCGCCAGCGAGGATATCGCCAACGTGCGACTCTCCTTTGAAAATGGCTGCGTAGCCAACATCACCGCCAGCCGTATCAGTCAGGAACGCAGCCGCAAGATCCGCGTCTTCCAGTCGGACACCTACGTCTCCCTCGACTACGAGAAACAGTCCGGCCATCTCTTCCGCAAAACCGGCCCCGCTATTTCCCGTTCCGATGTCCCCATCGAGAAGGGTGAACCCCTCTTTAACGAACTCTCCTCCTTCGTCCAATGCGTCCTCGACCGCGGCCAACCGGTCGTCAGCGGCCGTCACGCCGCCGAGGCGCTCAAACTCGCCGTCGAAGTCTGCCAGCATATCCGTCAAGGCGCCTCATGACCCGCCATCCCGAAATCCTGATCGTCGCCGGCGAAGTCTCGGGCGATATGCACGCCGCCAGCCTCGTCCGCGCCCTGAAAGTCCACTTCCCCGGCGCCAAAGTCTACGGCATCGGCGGAGAACGTCTGCGCGCCCTGGGCGTGGAAACACTGGTCGACGTCAAGGATATGGCCGTCATGGGCTTCACGGAAGTCCTTCGCCGCCTGCCCTTCTTCCGCAAGGTCTTTCATGAGGTGCTTGCGCTGGCCCTCCAACGCCGCCCGGATGCCGTCATCCTGGTGGACTACCCGGGCTTCAACCTGCGCCTTGCCGCCAAAACCCATGCCGCCGGACTGAAGACCATCTACTACATCTGCCCCCAGGTCTGGGCCTGGAACCGCCGCCGCATTCCGAAAATGGCGGCCATCGTCGACTTGCTTCTGGCCATTTTCCCCTTCGAAAAGCAGGTGTTCGAGGGCACCCCCCTTCGCGTCGAGTTTGTCGGCCACCCCCTTACAGACGAAATCCACGAAGCACTCGCCGAACCCCTGCGCCCCCTCCCCTGGACTGGGCCCCCCCGCATCGCCCTGCTCCCCGGCAGCCGCACCCAGGAAATCCGCCGCATCCTGCCCTGTCTCTGCGAGGCCGCCGCCTTGATCGAACGGCAACACCCAACCGCGTCCTTCCTGATCCCAACCCCATCGGCGGAATCCGAACACCTCGTGCGCACCTCCCTCTCCACGCTTCCCATCAAACCCACCCGCCTCGAGGTGGTCACAGGCCAGACCCGCCAGGTCCTCCGCCAGGCCAGGGCCGCCCTCGTCACCTCCGGCACCGCCACCCTCGAATCCGCCCTGCTGGGTTGCCCCACCGTCGTGGTCTACCGGACCTCGCCCTTGACCTACCTGCTCGGTAAACACCTCGTCCGCCTGCCGCATATCGGCATCGTCAACGTCATTGCCGGAAAACGAATATCGCCGGAATTCATCCAGGCGTCGGCGTCCCCTTCCAACCTCGCCGCCGCCCTGCTCCCCCTGCTGGACGACGGTCCCGCCCGCCGCGATATGTTGCGTGGATTCGATGAAGTCAAAACCCTGCTCGGTCAGGGCGGCGCCGCCGCCAAAGCCGCCAGCCTCATCGCCCAGGAACTCAAGGAGCATGCGCCATGTCCGCCCTCGGACTGACACTCCTGTCCTTCGCCATCATTCTTCTGCTCAGCCGCCTGAAGACACCCCTCTGGCTCGCCATCGCCGCCGGAGCCACCGCACTGGGTTTGTTCTTCAAACTAGCCCCCGCTGATCTTGTCCGCGTGGCGTTCACCGGCGCCACCAGAAGCACCTCCATCGGACTGCTTCTCACCATGGCCGCTCTCCTCATCCTGTCGGAGGCTATGCGCCAAACCCGCCGCCTGGAACAGATCGTCGGCCTCGTCAACTCCTTCTTCCGCCGCCCCGCCGTCACCCTCGCCGCCCTCCCCGCCCTGATCGGCCTGCTCCCCATGCCTGGCGGCGCCCTGTTCTCCGCCCCCATGGTCCGTCAGGCCGCCGGCACGGAGAACCCTCCCGACAACAACCTGCTCTCGGCCCTGAATTATTGGTGGCGCCACATCTGGGAACATTGGTGGCCTCTCTACCCCGGTGTCATCCTCGCCATGAGTATGACCAGCAGCGACCTGCTCACCTTTGCCGGATTCCAGATCCCCCTTGGCCTCTTCATGTGCCTCGGCGGGTTACTCATCCTGCGCGCCCTGCATCCGGACCTCCATCGGGTCCTTCCCCCTCCACCCCATGGCACCACCAACAAACTCGTTCAGGCCATCGCTCCCATCGGCTGTATCCTGATCGTCTGGTTCATCGCCGACATTTCACTCAAGGCGTTTCTCCGGTCATCCGGCCCCCTCCCGGCTGGATCCCGTGACTTTGTCTCAAAATTCGCACCTCTGCTTCTCGGACTGATGGCCAGTTTGGTCTTCACCCTCCTCTCCAGACCCCTCCCCTGGAAACAGACGGCCAGACTGGTCCTGAACAAGGAAATGGTGCCGCTACTCGGCCTCGTCCTGAGCGTAATGATCTACCAGCAGATGCTGCAGGAGGTGGATGCCGCCAAACGTATCGGGGCCGAGTTGACAACCCTCCACGTCCCCGTAACCCTCGTGGTCATCCTCCTGCCCTTCATCGCCGGCATGCTCACCGGGATCGCCTTCGGGTTCGTCGGGGTAAGCTTCCCACTGGTCCTGAGCCTCGTCGCCGCCCTGCCCGACCACCCCGCCACACGCCCCTACATGGTCCTGGCCTACGCCAGCGGCCACCTCGGCATGATGCTCTCCCCCATCCACTTGTGCTATGTCGTCAGCAACCGGTATTTCGGTGCCACCTTCAAGGGAACGTTTCGCATGATCCTCGCCCCCTGTCTTCTCGTCGCCGTCCTGACTGCCGGCTACTTCATCCTTTTGAAATGGGCCCTGTAATTCGGCCCAACACCGGAAACGCCTTCCCCGACCGCGCCCGGATCCGCGCCGGCACCCACAGGACGATTCGCGTCCCCCGTTTCCCAGCCTTGCCGATGCGCATCCAACCCCCGAGATAATCCACCCGCTCCCGGATGGAATACAAACCAAAGCCCCCACGCGGGCTGAACCGGCTCTTCTTGATCCCGTCGAAACCAACCCCGTCATCCTCAACGGTTAACTCCACTCCCCCTTTGCTCCAGCTCAGATCGACCAATACCTGCTTGGCGGCCGCATGCCGTTTGACGTTATTCAACAACTCCCGCACCGCCCGGAAGGTAAAGTCCTTGACCTCGTCATCAAGTTGACAGTCACCGGCAGGCGCCCGGAAAACAACGTCCATGGATTCCGCCGCCCTGAAGCGGTCACACAAATCCTCCACCGCCGCCTTGAGTCCCACCCGATGCAACACCGGCGACGTCAGATCAAAGGTCAGCGACCGCGTCGTCCTCAGCACGTGATCCAGTATCCCATCCAATTCCTTTACCTTCCCCCGGCAACTTGGCGGGCAGTTCTGACTCATATGCCCGGTCAACAGTTTGGCCGCCGCCAGCATCTGGTTGACGTCATCATGGATGCCGTCGGCTATCCTCCGCCGTTCCCCCGATTCCGCCACAATCAATTGCGAAACCAAGGCCACCAACTGCTTCTGGCGCAGCAACAACGCCCGCTCCGCCTGTCTGCGCCGCCGGACTTCCCTCTGCAAAACGCCCACCGATCGCGTCAAGTCATCCGTTCTTTTCGCCACGCGCCGCTCAAGACCGGCATTCATCGCCTGCAACTTCTGGTCCAGCATGGTGCGCGCCGTGATGTCGTTGGCCATGGACATGCACCCGACAATTGCATTCTTGTCATCACGAATCGGACCGTTGAACCACTCACACACAATCCGTCGCCCATCACGGGTGACGTTCTCATTCACACTGGTCCCTCTGGGATTGCCCCGGACGATAATATCCTCCCATACGACGTTCAAACTGGCCTGAACATCCGCTGGCACAATTAATTCATGGGCATGCCGCCCGATCGCCTGCCGCGCCGTCCACCCGAAGATCTTTTCCGCATATGGATTCCATTCCACCACCCGGAAATCATTGTCCCAGACGATATAGGCGATGGGCATTAACTCGAGATTGAACTTCAGCCTCCGATTGACCTCCCGCAACTGGCGCACGGCCAAACCGAGTTGCGCCTGCTCCCGCTTGCGGTCCGAAATATCACGGACAATCGCCCACATGCCTTCAGGCGCCCCTCGTGAATCCAGCATCAGGCAGGTGCGAAGTTCCACGGGAAATACCTCCCCGTTCTTGTGGCGATACTCCTTCTCATAAACGGCGGAGTAATTCTTCGACAGAATCTGTTTCTGGACAATCCGCGCTTCGTAGGCGTGCCACTTCTCCGGCGTCAAATCCTTGTAGGTCAACCGCCTCAATTCATCCGCGGTGTAACCCAGCATCGCCCGGTAACTCTCGTTGAAATCCCGGATGCTCCCGTCCATGCGCACCAGCACGAACGGATCCGCCATGGTATGGTAGAGCCGCCGGTAAAATTCCGCGTCAATGCTTTCCGCCTTTGTGTCCGCTTTTTTCCGTTTCATACCGCAGTGTCCGACACACCCCCTCCTTCCCATATCTCACTCGCCTTGTCCTTCGACGTTAACCGGATCGACACATGGGCAACCCCCTTTTCCTTGAGGGCCTGCTCGACCGCACTCACCGCCAGTTCCGGCCGGTTACACTGGTCACTCAGATGCGCCAAAAACACCGCGGACAGGTGGGGCCCCGCGATCTCAGCGATGACCGCCGCCGCATGCTCATTGCTCAAATGCCCCTGCCTGCTGAAAATGCGTTGCTTGAGATGCCACGGACGATCGGCATTCTTGAGCAGTAGTTCATCATGGTTCGCCTCGATCACGATCGCGTTACAGGACCTCAGTCGCTCCCGGATCAATCCGGTCACCATCCCCATGTCCGTCACCACGCCAACCCGGCACCCCGCGCCACTCACCACGAACCCCACCGGATCATAAGCATCGTGCGGCACCGAGAACGGCTCAACCCGGAGGTCGCCAATCTCAAAGGCGGACCCCGCCGAAAACACATTCCACGCCAGCCGTTCCATCCCCGCCTTCGCCTCCACCCCCTGGATGGTGCCACTGTTGCCAAACAGCGCCACCTTGCCACGCCGGTGCAGGGCCGACAACCCCGCCGTATGATCACCGTGCTCATGCGTCACACAGATCGCGGCAATACTCTCAACATCCACCCCGATCCCCGCCAACCTCCGACCGGTCTCACGCCCGCTGAATCCCGCATCAATCAGAATGGCCGTCCGGTTGGACGCCACATACGTACAGTTGCCACTGCTACTGCTGCCGAGTACGCATACTTTCAATGACATGAAACGCTCGCTTGCCGTGAATGTAACCGGATACTCGTAAGAATCTCGTAGGGGATGGTCTGGCACCACTCAGCCACCTCATCCGCCCACAACGACTCCCCTCCCTGCCGCCCGATCAGGACGGCTTCATCGCCTTCCTTCACCCCCCCGCCCGGCCCCGCATCAACCACGGTAAAGTTCATGCTAACCCTCCCCACCACCGGCACCCGATTCCCTCCGAGGATCACCTGCCCCCTGTTGCTCAAAAGACGCGAGTACCCATCCGAATACCCCACATCCAGCGTCGCCAGCCTCGTCGGACCCTTTGTCGTATACGTACTGCTGTACCCCACGGCAAATCCCGCCTCGACTTCCTTCACCTGCACCACTCGCGTCTTCCACTGCAAAACCGGCCGGGTACTCACCCGCTCCCCAACCGACCGATCTCCATACCCATACGCCACAATGCCCAACCGTACCCCCTCGAAATCCCACTCCGGATGCGACAGAAACGCCGAACTGTTGGCGACATGCCGGAAAAGCCCTTTGAACCCCATCGCCCTGCACGCCTGCTCCACTTGCTGGAACCGCCCGGCCTGCAATAAATCGTAACCCCCGTCCTTACTCCCCGCCGACGCAAAATGCGTACAGATCCCCCGAATGTCCAACCCTCCCGCCTCACGCAACCGCCGCAATGCCGTCGGAGCCCTGTCCCACACCACCCCCAACCTCCCCATGCCGGTGTCAATCTTGACATGACAAGGAAGAACGGCCCCGCGCCGACGCACCTCCGCCGCCACCTCTGCCGCCTGCGCCTCGACGGCAAATACGGGAACAATCCGATTGACGAGCAACGCCTCCACGTCGCGCGGCCACACGCCGCCCATCAGCAGAATCTCCCCCTCCGGCACCGCCGCCCTCAGGGCCAGCGCCTCATCCACCCGCACCACCATGAACCGCCGGACCCCTTCCGCAAAGGCTCGCCCCGCCATCGCCTCCATGCCATGCCCATACGCATTCGCCTTGACCACCAGAATCAGGTCCGCCCGACTCGCCACTGCCGAACGCAGTCGACCAAGGTTCTCGGCAAACCCCTTCATGTCAATCTCAACCCATGTATTACAGCATTCCATCCCCATTCCTCATTAACCATCAATCATCAACCATTCCCCATTAACCATCAACCATTCCCCATTAACCATCAACCAGTCCCCCCCTACGCCCCACTCCCACCACCCCCCGACGGCGGCATCGCCACCAGGTTCGCCCGCACCGGGTACCGCAACTTGATGTCGCCATCCAGCAGAATCTCGATCCAGTACACGCCCTTCGTTTCCAGTTTCAAATTGATGAACATCTGGACATTCGTGACACTCGCCTCCTCCGCACCCAGATTGACCGGCACGTCCTTGCTCTCGGCAATCACCGTGCTGCCATCCGCCCCTATGATCCGCGTACGCTCATGGAACGACCCCTGCCCGCAACACCACCGGTTGACAATGCATATCCGAGGAAACACCACCGGATAACCCGGAACGGAAATCACGTCGAACAGGCCAATCAGGATGAACTTCCCGCTCCGCTCCTGCCGCACATCATCACATAAAACACTCATTTGAAGATCCGGACTCACTGGGAATCGCCACCTTTCACCCGCCCCCCCCATTGCTGGAGATGCGCAGTAATAAACGCCACCACGGCCTCATGGGCATCCCGCCCGTTCCCCGCCACAACCAGCGGAGCGCCAAACGCAAAATGAATCGTCTTGCGGTCATCCACCAACCCAAGATCCTTGAACACACGCCCATTCCCCATGAAATCGGTCTTTAACGCCAACGGCACCACGGGAACCCCGACCCGCCCCGCCAACTTCACCCCCAACGTGTTGAACTCCTCCACGCTAAACTCCACCGCCCGCGTCGCCTGCGGAAAGATCACCACCGACACCCCCGCCCGTAACATTGCCTCGCCCTGCGTCAAGACCGCCTTCAAATCCTCGCGGGGATTGACCCGCGCCACCGGGATCCGTTTCACCGCGCGCATGATCGGTCCGAAGATCGGATAGTTCAGCAGACTCTCCTTGACCACAAACGCCACATCCTTGAACGGCAACATGAATCCAGGCAACAAGAGGGTCTCAAGGGTACTCATGTGATTGCCCACGAACACCACCGGCCCGTTCACCCCCGCCACATGCCCAAGCCCCTCCACCTCCACCTTGCCGCCTGCCTGCTCCGCAACCCGCAACGACGCCAGCGACCGTTCCGCATAGTCGTCCAACCCAAGAACCCCGTCCCGGATCAGCCGCCGGGCCACCAGATACACCAGAAGAATCCGCACATGAAAACACAGCGACCGCAATCCGCCCAACCCGCCGAAACGCAACCAGCGCCACCGGCACTCCGTTCGATACCCTTGATTCACCCGCAACGCCCGGCGAAATTCATCGGTTGTCCTGATCCGTCCTGCCACCATGGATTCTCCCCTTCCTCGCGCGTGCTTACTTACCACCTCACCCCCGCCACCGCAAGCCCCGTTCATTATCGCTTTCGTCCACTTGTCTTTCCCGCCGCCCTGTGCCATAGTGGCCTCGTAGGCGGCAGAGCATTATGAAAAAGACCCGACAGCCCGGATCCCACAACCACAAGGCACGCATCCTGATTGCCGAGGATGACGCCGCCGCCGCCAATACCATCGCTCTGACATTGACGGCGTTATCCCACCAGGTCGTCGCCACCGTCGCCACCGGCGAAGATGCCGTCGCCAGGGACTCCTCCGATCGTCCCAACCTGATCCTTATGGATATCATCCTCGCGGGCGAGATGGACGGCATCGAGGCCGCCCGCCTCATTCATAAGAACCACAATACCCCCATCATCTTCCTGACGGCCCATGCCGATCATGCCACCCTCATCCGCGCCAGGACCTCCGCCCCCTACGCCTATCTCATCAAACCCTTCTCTTCCCGTGAACTCGAAGCCGCCGTGGAAACCGCCCTCTTCCGCGCCTCCATGGAGCGCCGGCTGAACGATCAGCGCCTCTGGTTTGAATCCGTCTTGAACGGGATCGGCGACGCCGTCATCGCCGCCGATGTTCACGGCGTAATCACCTTCATCAACCCCGTCGGCGAACACCTCACCGGCTGCAAACGCAACAAGGCCGTCGGACGCGACATCGCCGAAGTCTTCCGCACCCTCGACGAACAAACCCGCGAACCCGTGGAAGCCCCCGAGGCCCGCGCCCTTCGCGGCAACACCGAGTTGGTGGAAGATTCCGATGATGTCATTCTCGTCGCCGCCGATGGCACCGAACGCCCCATCAGCAGGACCGTGTCCCCCATCAACGACTCCCAAGGCAACCTCCTCGGAATCGTCGCCGTGTTCCGCGACTTGACCGCTCGTCGTCAGGCCGAATCCCGCGCACTAAACCGCCAGAAGATGGAAGCCCTCGGCAAACTCTCCAGCACCATCGCCCATGATTTTAACAACACCATCAGCCTCATCGCCGGCTATACCGTCGCCATGCAGGAATACCTCCTCCCCGACAGCCGCGCCCGCGAGGATATCCGCCGAATCATGGGCACCGTCGAACACGCCGCCACGCTTTCCAAACGCATCCTGGGCGTGGCGCGCGCCAGCGAAGCCGAGCAAAGTCTCGATATCCGCCCCGTGCTCCTGAGCGACGTCGTCCGTAGCGCCACCAGCCTCCTGCGCGGCGCCTTCGAAAAGAAGAACATCAAACTGGACGACCGCGTTCCCGACCAGTGCGCCATGGTCAACACCGACCGCAACCACCTCATCGACATCCTGGTCGACATCTTCCTGAACGCCGCCGAGGCCATGCCGGAAGGCGGAACCATCACCTGCGATACCCGCCTGTTCAAACTGGCCAAGGCCGACCGGCGCCTTAACCCCCGCGCCAAACCCGGAACCTTCGCCGTCTTGCGCATACGCGATACCGGCAAGGGCATGCCCCGTACCGTTGTCGATCGCATCTTCGAACCCTTCTTCACCACCAGACCCGACGATCACCACGTGGGACTCGGACTGTCGGTCGTCTACAACGCCATCCAACGCTATGGCGGCTGGATCAAAGTCACCAGCAAGGAGAACAAGGGAACCCTCCTCTCCATCTTCCTCCCGGAAGCCTGCCTCCCCTCACACCAACCCCATGCGTCCTCTCCCCATGCCGCCACCATCCTCGTCGTGGACGACGAGGAAACCGACCGCAAGCAACTTCAATCCATCCTCAAGAGTGCCGGATTCAAGGTGCTGACAGCCAACGATGGCGACGAAGCCCTCGCCATCTACTCCCGCCTTACCGAGAAAATCGATCTGGTTATTCTGGACGTGATCATGCCCGGCAAGGACGGCCGGGCTGTTCTCGAGGAAATCACAAAAATCAACCCCACCGTACCCGTGATGATGCTCAGCGGTTTCTCGCGCGAATACGTGCGAAGTTACCTGCCCGCCGGCCCCTGGCGCTTTGTCCAGAAACCCTTCGAGCCGGAGCAGATCCTGAATGTCGCCCGGCGCCTCCTGGATCAGAACTCCCCATGACCTCCCCTGATTCCCCTTCCGTCCTGCTGACCGGAATGGACGTGTTGCTTTCCGAATACCCCCACTGGATCGAGGGCGCCCGCATCGGCCTGGTCAGTCATCGCGCCGCCGTGAACCGGCAGGGAACTCCCTCCTCCGAACGCCTCCAAGGTACACCGGGCACCAAACTGGCCGCCCTCTTCGGCCCCGAACACGGTTTCTCCGGAACCACCCCGGCCGGCGAAACCACCCAGGATGCCCTGCATCCAGTCTGGCATATCCCCGTCTTCTCGCTTTACGGCGAAACCCGGACCCCAACCCGTTCCATGCTCGACCATGTCGACATACTCGTCGTGGAGTTCCAGGATCTCGGTGCCAGACCCTACACCTATGTCTCCACCCTGCGCCTCCTCCTTGAAACCGCTTCCACTCACGGCAAACCCGTCATCATCGCCGACCGCCCCGTTCCTCTTCCCACCCGCCCCGATGGTCCCCTCCTCGATCCCGCCTTCAGTTCCTTCATTGGTCTCGTTCCAACCCCCATGCAGTACGCCATGACCCCCGCCGAAACCGCTCTCTGGCTCCGCGACACCTTGGACCTGAACCTGGACCTTCGCGTGGCCCCCATGCGCCACTACCACCGCGAAACACTCCCCCAACCCTCCTGGCCACCCTGGGTCCCTCCCTCCCCCCGCATCCATTCCTGGAACGCCGCCTGCCTCTTCACAACCACCGTCTTCGGCGAGGCACTCCCCGCCCTCGACTACGGCTCCGGCACCGACCAGCCATTCCAGGTCATCGCCGCCCCCTGGCTCGATCCAAACTCCCTGATCCACCGTCTCCAGTCTTGCCCCATCCCCGGCCTTTCTCTCTCCCCCTGCCAGTACCACGCCGCCTCCGGACTCTATGCCAACCGCATCCTGAACGGCGCCCATCTCAATATCACCGACTACACTTCCTTCCGCCCGGTTACCACCTCTGTAATTCTTCTGGATCACATCCAGCAACTCGTCGGCCAGGAACGAATCTGGTCCGCCCCCGGCACCCGCCCCGATTGGTTCGATAAACTCTATGGCACCAGCCGCGTCCGCCACGCCCTCCAATCCGGCCAGTCCGGCACCAGCATCGCCGACACCTGGCAGGGCGACCTCGAGGCCTTTGATGCCGAACGTTCAATTCACCTGCTGTACTCCCGACCACCCCACTCATGAAACGCCCAGCCAAAGCCATCATTCTTGCCGCCGGCTACGGCGAGCGTCTCCTCCCCCTGACTCTCCTCCGCCCCAAACCCCTCGTCCCCGCCTGGGGCAAACCCATCCTGCGCCATGCCATCGATATGCTCGTCCGCTGGGGCGTGCGCGATATCCTCGTAAATACCCACTATCATTCCGGCCAGATCCTGGACTACCTCCGCCATAACCCCGTTCCCGGCGTCCGCATCCAGATTTCCTTCGAACCGGAAGTCCTCGGCACCGGCGGCGTCCTGCCCCATGCCCGCTGGTTCCTTGATGACCAACCCTTCTGGATGCTGAACGCCGATGTCCTCGCCGATGTCTCGCCCACCCGCTTCCTCCGCGCCTTCCAGAAAGGAAACCCGCTGGCCGCCTTGTGGCTGCATCCCAACCGGGGCCCCCGCACCGTCGAACACAACAACGGCCTGATCACCGAATTCCGCAGCGCCCACCGCGGCACCCCCGGAACCTGTACCTTCTGCGGCCTGCAACTGCTCTCACCCCGCATTCTCAACTACCTGCCGCCATCAGGCCCCTCAAGTATTATCGAGGGATACGAACGTGCTATGCGTGCCGGTGAAAAAGTCGCCGCCATCGTCACGCCCACCGCCTACTGGGCCGATATCGGCACCCCCGCCTCCTACCTCGCCGCCCATCGCGAGATTCTCGATGCCGCCATCAAACGTAAACCCGGCGCCTGCCTCTACCCTCCTCCCCCTCCAGGAAAGAAAACCAAGTATCCCTCTGCTTCACCCAACCCACCCCTCTCTTTCGCATCCATCGCCCCCTCCGCCACCGTTTCCACCAAGGCCCGCCTCCATAACGTCGTCGTCTGGGAGGGTGCCGCCATCGGACCTCACGCCGATATCCGCGACGCCATCATCACCGATAACGCCATGGTCAACGTTCCGCTAACCTACATGGCACTTCCAGCGCACGCCATCCCCGACCCCGAACTGCATGATGTCGTTCGCAACCTCGGATGGCCACTCAACAAGACCCTCCTCAATCCCCTTCCGCCCCGCGGCTCCGCCCGCACCTTCAACCGACTCATCTCCGGCCACCGCCGCGCCATCCTCATCCGCTACAGCACCGAACGCCCGGAAAACGCCCTCTACGCCACCCACACCCGCTTCCTCACCAGCCAGGGAATACGAGTTCCCCGCGTCCTTCTGGATCACGCCGATTCGAACCTCTGCGTCATGGAGGATGCCGGTAATGCCAGCGTCGAATCGCTGATGCCAACCCTCTCCCCCGCCCGCATCCGCATTGTGTACCGGCGCGTCCTCAACCAGGTTCTCCGGCTCCATGGACCGGCCGCCAAGGCCGCCCGTCGGCAAAACCTTGAACTCTCCCCCTCCTTCGATCGCCCCCTCTTCGTGTGGGAACACGACCTCTTCTGCAAGGAGTTCCTCCGTAAACATTGCCGGCTCTCCGATAACGTCATCACCTCCGCCCGCGCCGAACTGGAAACCCTGATCCCCGTCCTGCAGGCCGCCCCCCGTGTCCTCCTTCACCGTGACCTCCAGTCGAGTAATATCCTCATGGTCCGGGGCGAACCCGTACTCATTGATTTCCAAGGTATGCGCTTCGGCCCCGCCATGTATGACCTGGCGTCCCTCCTGTGCGACCCCTACGTCAACCTGCCGACCGCACTGGCCGATGAACTGCTGGATTACTACGTGAAACGCATCCCCGACGGGGAACAGCGTCGTGATGAATTTGCCGTTGCCGCCGCGCAACGCCTCGCCCAGGCCCTGGGCGCCTTTGGTCGTCTGGGTCACAACCCCGCCACCTCGGGGTTCCTGCGTCACATCCCCGCCGGGGTCCACCAATTCCTCAATGCCGCCGCCAAAACAGGCATGCTCCCCACCCTGCACGCTAACCTGTCAGCCTGGGCCAATAGCATCCCTCAAGAAACCTAATCGTAATCCCTGCGGCCCCAGAAAGGGGATTATGATGAGGAGGGGTAGCCATCCCCGCATCTGTAGTCTGTAGTCCGTTGTCTGCAGTCTCTCACTCCCCCGCCCCTCATCCTGTCCATCCTGTCTATCCATGTAGAATCCTCCCCGCGCCCTCCCATCCATCACCCATTCCCCATCAACCATTCCCTCATCACCCATTCCCTCATCACCCATTCCCCATCAACCATTCCCCATCAACCATTCCTCATCACCCATTCCCCCCACCCCTCCCCCCCACCCCCGCCCTCATCTCCTCATACCGCCGCGTATACCGCGCTCCCATCTGCGACTCCCGGTGGTCAAACCCAAACGCCCGCCGCTTGACCGCCAACACCGGCGGCGCCTGAATCCGCTTCGCCACCCCCAATCCCTGATACAGATTCCACCACCGCTCCAAATCCGCAACAAACGCCACTGGCGTCGCAAACAAACGCCCCACCTCCCCCTCGTACCCGATCTTCCGCTCCAACACCCCCGCCAGGTACCACTCCAAAATCTCCTCCGGCGTCGTCCGGTTCCATGACTCAACCCAACTCCGGAACAGACAATCGTGATAGGGATAGATCAACGGATCACCCTTCCCATCATCCACCGCCTGCGCCACACTTAATTCCGCCGACGGCGTCACCGTGAAACACCCGTCCGGAATCACCGCCCCACCCCCCTGTTCGTTCAGATACCGGCCCAAGGCATACACTTCGCCTTTCCACAAATCCGCGATGTTCGCCAGATACCCGCCCAAATCCCCGTAAAGTGTCGTATACCCCACCGTCAATTCACTCTTGTTGGCATTGCAGGTAAACACCCCACCAAACGCCCCCGCCACCGCCGATAGCACACGCGCCGCCCGGTCCCGCGCCTGCACATTCTCCAGCACCGCATCCGACACTTTCAATGTGCGCGCCCCACTCGGCCACGCCACTTTCAACCCGTCAATCTGCCGCCACGTCAACTGCACACTCTCCTCAATCGGCACCTCGACATACCCGCATCCCAGATTGGCCGCCAACTGCCGGGCCAACCCAATGGTCGTCGGCGAATTGAACCGACTGGGCATGTTGACCAACACCATCTGCTCCGTCGGCAGGATCCGCCCATACAGACCCGCCACCACCGCCGAATCAATTCCACCCGACGCCCCCACCACCACCCGCTCAACCCCGCAGGCCTTCATAAACCGCTCCGTCCCGTAACGAAGCGCCTTTTCCAGTTCGGCAATGCCGTCCCGGCAAGTCGCTATCGGATGCCCGAATACGCGCCCATCCAACGGCAACTCCACATCCAACACGCCCTCCGTGAAGGAAGCCGGCCCCGTCACCGCATTCCCGCGCCCGTCATAAACACAGGTCGCCCCGTCAAAGGTAAAGACCGTCTTGCCGTTGTTCTGCACCCCTGTCTTGTTGACGTAGGCCAAGGGACGCCCCAAGGCCGCCGCCGCCGCGGAAAACACCCGGTGCCGCTTGTGATTCTTGTCAAACGTGAACGGCGACGCACTGGCATTGACAAAGAAATCCG